>CAZZMT010000092.1:0-51573 GCA_964655395.1 uncultured Candidatus Bathyarchaeia archaeon
CTTGACGCGGAAAACTTAAACATTGGGAAATCTCTTGAGAGTATTTGCAGGTGGCGGGGGTACCCGAGCCAGGTCTAAATAGGCTGTTGGGGTGCAGACCAGCCTAAGATAAGGGGGAGGACTTAAGATCCTCTGGCGTAGGCCTTCGTGGGTTCAAATCCCACCCCCCGCACCAATTCTGGTTAACAGCTTGATGTTGGACTAGAGATGGATGCAGCTGCCAAACGCATAGCTAAACAACGGATTCAAACGCTCTTCCGCCTAGCCATAGAAACCCATAGGGAAGATCCGGAGCTGGCCCAGCGTTATGTGGACATAGCCCGCCGGGTGGCTATGGCGGCGAAGGTTCGCTTGCCAACAGAGTATAGGCGTCTGGTTTGCCGCCACTGCAAAAGCTTTATCTTGCCCGGCGTGGGCAGCCGCGTGCGCATTAAACAGCAAAGGGAGCCCCACGTGGTTATCACATGCCTTAAATGCGGCAAACACATGCGCATACCATTAAGAAGGAGGGAAAACTAGGTGAGTAAACTGACCGCTGGAATGAAGAGGCGCATAAAAAAGGAGTTTAGCGCTGAAAAGCCCACCATATGGATTGGTAAAGGACAGGTTTCAGATGAAATCGTGAAAGAAATTGAAAAGCAGTTGGAAAAAAGGGAGATTGTAAAGGTTAAGGTTTTAAAAGCAGCCTTAAAGGAGGTAAAAACCGCAGACGTAGCCGCAGAGATTTCCCGACGCACAGAATCCGAACTGGTTGAAGTCAGAGGACACACGTTTATCCTTTACAAACGACGAAGAAAAACCGCTGAAAAGTGAAAGCCTTTATATTGGGCTTGGTGAATTACTGAAGGAAACAAACCGAGGAAGCAATGTTGCCAACACCATACGATGTTCCAGCCCAAGAATTCATCCAAAAACTAGCCGACTACCTAAAGGAGAACATCGATGAGGTTAAACCTCCCCTTTGGGCGGGCATAGTTAAAACAGGCGCCCATGTGCAAAGACCACCCGAAAACCCGGATTGGTGGTATATACGCTGTGCCTCATTACTGCGTAAGATTTACATTCATGGACCATTAGGCATTGAAAAACTGCGCGCCGAATACGGTGGAAGAAAAGATTTCGGTGTTAGACCAGAACACGCAGTCAAGGCTGGCGGCGCAATCATAAGGAAAGCACTTCAACAGCTTGAAAAGGCAGGATTGATTGAAAAATACCAGAACAAGGGAAGACGCATAACTAAGGAAGGAAGAAAGCTGTTGGAGGAAATAGCTGAAGAAGTAATGCGGGACTTATTGAAAAAAATGCCTGAACTTGAGAAATATCAGAAGAGCGGATAGCAAATGTCGGAGGATGAGCTGGAAGAAATTCGGCAAAGGAAACTTTTAGCTTTGCAGCGGAGACTTGCCGAAGAACAACGGAAAGCCCAGATGGAACAACAGCTTGAACTTCAAAAACAGGCTATACTGAAGACAATACTGACACCAGAAGCCCGACAACGCCTTGCAAACCTAAAACTTGTGAAGCCCGAGTTCACAGCCCAACTCGAACTACAATTGATTCAACTAGCGCAAATGGGAAAGTTGCCAATCCCACTGACGGATGAACAACTTAAACAAATTCTGATCCAGCTGCAATCTCAAAGGCGTGAGATAAAAATCAGAAGGGTTTAAGATGGCTAGGTTTAAGCCCACAGCAAAAAAGAGAAGATTGGCGAAAGCTGGAAAAGTGAAGAAGGCTGTTCCAACATGGGTTATCGCAAAAACTGCTGGAAAATTTAGAACACACCCCAAAAGGAGACATTGGAGAACCAGGAAAATAAAGGCTTAGGTTGGTAAAACATGGAAACAGAAGAATCTAAAATTAGTGAAGGCGAAGAAATAAAGGAAGAGGTGGAAGCCGAAAAAACTGCTGAAGAAGAAAGCGTGGAGAAGGCTGAAGCTGCCGAAGAGGAAGAGAAAATCGAGGAAGCTAAACCCAAAGAAAGAGAGGAGATGGCAGAAGAAATAGTTGAGGAAAGATTTTACACTATTCCATTGGGGAAAGCTTGGATTGTACCTCCTAATAAGAGGGCGCCAAAAGCCATTAGGATAATTCGAGATTTTATAAGGAGACATATGAAGCTAGAAGCCAAAGTAGAAGGCGAGGAAGAAAATGAAACAGAAATTAAGAGGGTTATTATCAGCAATGAAGTGAACGAGAAAATTTGGAGTAGAGGCATAGAAAACCCTCCGCGGAAAATTCGTGTTAGAGCCGCAAAGGATAAAGATGGCAATGTCACGGTTTATTTAGCTGAAGGAGACTAGGCTTGGCAATATACCTAACAAGCCTCTTTGGAACGGCAAGCATAGGCGTATACCTTTTAGCCACCGAAAAAATGCTTATAATTCCAAAATTTGTCTCCATTAAAAAGGCTGAAAGGATGGCAGAGTGGCTTAAAGTAAAGCTTATACATACAAACATCGGCGGCTCAGTCTTAATTGGCGCATTAGCATGTGCAAATTCAAATGGAATTTTACTCCCACACTTTGTGAAAGATGAGGAAATAGAAGCGATAAAGTCTGTTTTCGACGGAAACATAACAGTTATGGATACAAAAAAGACGGCTTATGGCAACATGATTTTGGCAAACGACCACGGAGCCATCGTGGACCCAAGGCTGAAACAGTCCGAAATCAGAGAGATCTCCGACACCTTAGGCGTAGAGGCTGTTCCAGGCGAGATCGCACAGCTTCCCTATGTTGGTTCCTTAGCCGTCGCAACAAACAAGGGGGTTTTGGCACACCCGCTTTTGAAGGATTCCGAGAGAAAACTTTTGGAAGAGGTATTGAAGGTTCCCGTGGACGTTGGCACAGTAAACTGTGGAATACCCTACGTGAGGACCGGATTAATCTGCAATAGTCATGCTGCGGTTGCTGGCTCCTTGACAACTGGTCCAGAAATGTTTATAATTGGACACGCTCTGGGTGTAGTAAAGGAAGATGAGTGAAGTGAAAGTTTTTAGGGTTATGGGTGAGATTCGAAAGCCAAACTGGAAGACACCGTTCGAAAAGGAAGTTGTAGCCCTAAAACCAGAACACGCTATAGAAAAAGTCTACACAGAACTGGGCAGCAAACACCGTGTTAAACGTTTCCACATAAAAATTGATAAGGTTGAAGAAATCGCCCTAAATGAAGTTGAAGACCCGTTAATAAGAAAGCTTTTGGCTGGAGAAGGTGAAATTGGCAAGCAAAGTTGAAGAGGAACTGCGAAGACTCAGCGTTGAAATGCGCATCCTGGAGCAGACAGCGGAAGCGTTACAAGCCAGAATAAACATGGTGAACGCCGTCATAACAGACCTAACCTACGCTAACATGACTCTTGAAGGCTTGGAAAAAGAAAAAGAGAACGCTGAACTGCTGGTTCCTATAGGTGGAAACTCCTACATAAAGGCAAGGCTCGAAACTCCAGACAAAATCACCGTCGGTGTCGGAGCAGGTGTCTCGATTGAAAAAACCCTTCAAGAAGCAAAAGAAATCATCAAGAAAAGGCTTGAAGACTTAGAGAAGAGCAGAACAACCCTTCAACAGCAGCTTTCCCAAGTCATAGACAAAATCAACGAGGACAGAGAGCGTTTCGAAGAGTTGGCAGTCACACTAAGAAGGGAGACACCCGCAAAAGATGTTTGAGAGACTTAAATCCGGCTTAAGCAGCCTAGTAAACAAGATAACAACCACAGAGCTTAAGACTGAAAACCTTCGCCCAATTCTCTCAGATTTTAAGCTAACCTTAATAGAGAACGATGTAGCCTTGCCCGTGGCGGAACGCATATGTGAGGAATTGGAAAAACGCCTCAACGGAATACAAATAAAAAGGCTTGAAGACAAAAGGAAAATAGTTGAACAAAACCTTCGCGAAGTGCTCCTTGAAGTCATGTCAACAAACGAGAAAATAGATTTTTTAAAGGCTGTGGAGGAAAAACGAAGGAAAAACGAGCCTTTCGTTGTTCTTTTTGTGGGGATTAACGGCACAGGCAAAACCACAACCATAGCGAAAGTCGCCTACTTACTAAACAAGAAGGGCTACACAGCTGTTTTAGCATGCAGCGACACTTATAGGGCTGGTTCCATTGAACAGTTGGAGACCCATGCTAAACGGCTACGCATAAAAATGATAAAACACAAGTACGGTGCAGACCCGGCGGCAGTAGCTTACGACGCAATAAGTCATGCAAAAGCTCATGGAATACACGCAGTCTTGATTGACACCGCTGGGCGAATGCAAACAAACAGAAACCTCATGAACGAACTTGCAAAAATCAAACGTGTAGTAAACCCAGACTTGACTATTTTAACAGTGGATGCGTTAACCGGAAATGATGCTGTTATTCAGGCTGAAGAATTTCATAAAAGTGTAGGCATAGACGCGACCATACTAACAAAAGTGGACGCGGACGTTAAAGGAGGGGCAGCCCTAAGCGTTACGTACATTACACGGAAGCCGATCATTTTTGTTGGAACTGGGCAAAGTTACGACGCCCTTGAGGAATTTAGGCCAGAAAAGTTCGTGGAAATGATTATCAAGTAATCGCAAAACCCTTCCTATTGCTTTTCAAATATTAGGCGAAGTCTTTTTGAAACCTCCTTGAAGCCTAAACTCTTGAACAAGGCTAGAGATGGAATATTGCTGGAGTAGATGTCTGCTTCTACACATTCCACACCCTTGTCTTTAAACCATTCAAGCATGGCTTTCACCAGAGCCTTGCCGATGCCACGCCGCCTGTAAGATTTTTCCACAAAGCAGTCGCAGATGTATCCTCTTTTAGCTTTGTACGACCATGGCTGGCTGATCCACCCAAGAGAATAGCCGACAATTTTTCCATCAGCCTCGGCAACAAAAACCACGGTGTTTTCACCCTTAATGTTTTTAAGGATCCATTTAGGGTTTTGGAACTCGCTTGGCAACGGTGAAACCATTGAGTCCATTGCACTTTCATCCCTACCAAGCTTTTCAGACAGCCTAACAATCTGCTGGAGGTCTGCCTCACTAGCGTGACGTATCTTCACATTCTCTAAAATGACACCAGAAGACAGCGCCTTTACTCTGCGTGGGGGCATAAAACATCACTTCAAAATTTCATTTCCTATATTGATTGCGATAAAGTGTTGGATGGGTTAGGTCCTCCTCTTTATCAATAAATTGAATCCTTAACCTTTTATCGGCACTTGCTGGAAGCTTCGCCTTGCCAAACACCTCAAAACGGTATAAAGCTGACTTGTACCAGTTAACCCCGGGATTTTTGCCAACCTTAAAACCGAGATTATAAGCGAATTCCTCATAGTTCGCGGTGCCATAATCCATTGGGTAAACAGAGAAGCCTTGAATGATATCAGTGACAACGCAGTTCATCCTCGATAAGAGTTTTTGAACAGCTAACCACTTTCTAAGAGAAGCCTCATAGAGGGTTAAGCCAAAATAGCCCACGCCATTATCTCTTAGGCAAGCTACACCCCGCGTTAGAAAAGCTCTTAAACCAGACATAGTTTCAAGCGGCTCCGAGGAAAAGACGTCAAATTTTCCTCGCAGTTCCCTGGGCAGCGGATCAGCCACATTGTATTGGACATATTCAATGGCAAATCCGTGTTCTCTATTAACTGACTCAATGAAGCCGCCTAGCCGCTTGTCGATGTCTAAAACGGTTATTCGTGATGGAAGCCTTGTTAGAGCTAGGGCAATGCTTAGCAGGTCGTCGTCTCCTATCAAAATTATGTTTTTTCCAGCTAAATCGCCGTAATGATGCATCAGAGCAGCCCTTGCAACCACATCTTTTTCAAGCATATATCCTTGGAAAAAGTTAAGAGATGGATTTGGTCTTTTCTGAACGATTCGTTTGAACTCCTCCAGAACATCTTTGAACTTTGCCTCTGGAATTACCCGTTTTCCAAGACACATGGGGCAGAGTTTGCCCTCAAAATTCAAGCTTTCCAAGTTTATTTGACTCTTGCCTTTATCAGTGATAAAAAAACCATTTTCGTCAGCAACTATAAGCCCGCTCTCACTAAGCCTTTTCAAGGCTGCCACAAAATCTTTAAGGGGGGAGTTGACTCTGTCAAGAAGCTCCCAAAAAGTTTTCTTGGAAGAAGCAAGCTCATACAATATTCTAGTTTCCACTTTCTCCAAAAACATCCCTCCTTATGACACGTTTTTCAACATTTTTAGGCTTAAACTCTTCCACCAAAAGTTCGAAAGCCTTCAAGGCTGGACCGTCGTCCCCGCATGTGAAAATGTCTAAAGCCATATAACCATACTCCGGCCACGTGTGAACACTCAAGTGCGACTCGCTTAAAAGGTATATGGCAGAAACCCCATAAGGCTCAAATTGATGGAAACTTGAAGAAATCGCATGCAAACCAGACTTAGCAACTACCCTATCCAAAATCGGCCGTAGGTCTTCCACCCTTGAAAGCTTTCGGGGATCCACGCCCCGAAATTCGGCGATAATGTGGATGCCCATAGCGAACACCCACCATTATCGTCGAACTCAGGACGGGCCCAAACTTTATACGTAGGCCAATTTGGCCAACTACTCATACGTCTTTCTATCCTCTAAATGAGGCGCAAAAATTCTCTTCTTTATAAACTTTACGCAGCAAAACTCGGCATTAAACAATGCTTCAAACTTTGGAAAAGCTTCCTAAACTTTTGTCGCCCTCAAAATCGTGAGCCACACAGTGACTTGACTATAACTTTCCAAGTAGTTTGAGCAGTATGGCCTTTGCCGCGTAAAGTCTGTTCTCGCTTTGCTCATAAATAATTGAGTTTGGGCTTTCTATAACATCGGCGCTTATCTCGTAGCCTCTGTGGATTGGCATGTCATGCATTATAAGCGCGTTGCTTCCTCGTAGCAGCTCCTTGTTCACTTGGTAAGGCATCATGAGTTTGATGCGTTTCTCCCGTTCAGCGGCATATTTGGGGTCGCTGAAGAACTCCATGTCAACCCATGTGTCGGTATACACAAAATCAGCATCTTTCACGGCTTGCTTAACGTCAAGCGTCGTCTCATACAGTCCGGTTTTCATGGCTTCTTCAAGGAGTTCATCGTCCCTTGAAGGCTCATTAAATATTGGGGTGACTGTAACAATTTTAACACCAGTCTTTGTGCATCCTTCTATTAACGAGTTGCACACATTGTTGTGCACACCGATGTAAACAAGTTTTAAGCCTTTAAGTTTGCCCTTCTTTTCCTTCATGGTCATAAGGTCAGCTATGGCTTGGCTTGGGTGGTATTTCTCGTCGCACCCATTTATGACGGGGACTTTTGAGGCTTTAGCCATGACTTGTAGGTCAGCGTTTCGAAGAAGCCTCGCCATAATACAGTCAACGTTCCGCGACAAGTATTGAGTTTCATCATAGATGTCCGCTATTGTAAAGTTTGTTGTCCTCCAGTCTATGTACAGCGCGTGTCCTCCAAGCTGGGTCATAGCAACCTCAAAGGAAACCCTTGTCCTCGTCGAGGTTTTTTGAAAAATCATGGCCAAGGATTTGCCATCCAAAGCTCTCCGATATTTTTCGGGATTATGCTTCACTTCAATAGCCTTATCAATAATCTCCATGAGTTGTTGACCAGACAGCTCTTTGAAATTGATTAGATGCATACTTTGACACCAGCTAAACGTGGAACCCAAAGTTTCAACGCTTAAAGCAATTATAAACTTTATGGAAAGGTTTTTCTAACCATGTCATAACATGCAACTGGGAAAAACGTTGATTCTATTAGTTGCATCTAAAAGGGATCTAGCAAGCATGAACATCACAAAACAGATCTTGGAAAATTATCCATTTGAACCTTGCGAAGAGAATGTTAAAGACGCACAAGTTTACGCGTTCAAAAAAGAAGAGCAAAATGTAAGATTGGTTATATTGAATGAGGAGCTAGTTTACGCCCAAAATATAACGGATTTTTCACCTACCCTCGAACTCATAATATTCCTTTCGAGGCACAGCAGCGAAAAGGGAATTCCAACGCTTTCAGTGCATACACCAGGTAACTTTGGAAAGGCAGACCTGGGAGGATTTCCGAAAAAACTTTCCGTTGCCCCCGCAAACGCTATGAGGACAGCCCTAAAAACCATGGTACAACTAGCCAAAGAAGACAACCTCGCCTACAAGGCTTCTTATGAATGCACCCATCACGGTCCATCCCTGGACAAGCCAGCCATGTTCGTTGAATTGGGAAGCACGCCAAAACAGTGGGCGGACACAGAAGCGGCAAAAGTCATAGCCCACGCAGCAATGGAAACCGTCAAAAACTATGGAAAACAAGAAGCTCAAACAGCGATAGGTATTGGCGGTCCACACTACAATGAAAAATTCACAAAAATTGCATTGGAAAGCAACATAGCCTTCGGTCACATAATTCCGAAATACGCAATTCCAGAGGTTGACGAAAATATCCTCCGTCAGTGCATTGAGAAAACATTGGAAAAAGTTGAGTTGGCGTTGCTTGACTGGAAGGGAATAAGGGGAGAAGACAAGCAACGCCTCGTTGAGGCGCTTGAGGGTTTAGGCTTAAAAATCCAAAAGGTTTAACATGAAGCTCGCTTACCTGTATAGAAAAGTTAATAGAAATGCAAGCAGACTATCAACGTGCTGGTAAATACGATGGGCTTAAGATCATTCCTAGAACAATGCGCCAAAACATTGAAATTAGCGGTTAAACCTGGAAGAAGTGAGCTGTGGCTATCAATAAAGATATGCTTTTTGGGTATAGGTCTTGTTGGACTAATAGGCTTCATCATAAAACTGTTAACAGCCCCGATCTCTCAAATGTAAAAACCCTTGAGGAAGTTTAGCCATGGAAAAGCATCCGACAAAAATTTTCGCTGTGAGAATAACAACAGGGCAAGAGCGAAACGTGGCCAAGCTTATAGCTGCTAGAATCGAGTTGAACAAAATACCTGTAAAAGCCATCCTCGTTCCGGACACCCTTAGGGGATACATTTTCATGGAGGCAGAAGGCCCCCATTTTGTGGAACAAGCCATAGCAGGCATTAAACATGTAAAGTCGCGGGTTCCGGACTTCGTAAACTTTTCAGAAATTGAAAAATATATTGTTAGAAAGCCTGTAATCGAAGAGTTGAACGAAAATGATATTGTGGAGGTTACCGGCGGACCGTTTAAGGGAATGCGTGCCAAGATAACACGTATTGATAGGGCTAAAGAGGAGGTGACCTTAGAGCTTTTGGAAGCAACATTCACGCTTCCAATAACAGTTCATGCGGACTATGTGAAACTTGTAGAAAAGGCAAAAACCTAGAGATAGGTGATAAGTTATGGGCGAAAAGAAAATTGTGGAACTCCTTGTGAGCGGGGGACAAGCCACAGCGGGTCCACCGTTGGGACCAGCTTTAGGCCCGCTCGGTGTAAACGTTATGGCGGTTGTGAACAAGATAAACGAGTTAACAAAGGACTATGCTGGAATGAAAGTTCCAGTAAAGGTTATTGTGGACCCCGAAACCAAACAATTTGAGGTTAATGTTGGAACCCCAACAACATCCGCTTTAATCGTAAGCGAACTAAAAATCGAAAAAGGCTCGGGAAACCCGAAAGCGCAGAAAGTTGGAAACCTTTCGATGCAACAGCTCATACGAATAGCGAAAATAAAACGCCCAGAACTTCTGTCAAAAACTTTGAAGGCAGCTGTTAAGGAAGTTTTGGGAACCTGCATGAGCATGGGCGTTACAGTTGAAGGAAAAGATCCAAAAGAGGTTTTGAGGGAAATTGACGCTGGAAAATATGACGGAATGTTTGCTGAAAACGAGGCTTAAGAGAACCTTTTTATAATGGCTTAATAATCCATCAATGGCACGGGGCCCTAACAAAATGTCAATAGAGCCTAAAACAATCATAGAAGCCTTAAAAGAGGCAAAAGAGAAGGCTGGGAAAAGAAATTTCACTCAGTCAGTGGAGCTTATAGTGACTTTGCAAGATATAGACATGAAATCTCCGGAAGGCAGACTTCAAGAAAACGTTGAACTGCCCCATCTACCATCGGGAAAACCCAACAAAATATGTGTGATTGCTACCGGAGAACTAGCGTTAAGGGCGAAGAGAGCTAACGCAGACTTAGTAATAGATAAAGGGGAGCTGGAGGCTCTTGCAGGCAAGAAAAAGGAAATACGGAACATTGCCAACGAATACGACTTTTTCCTAGCAGAAGCTCCATTAATGCCCCTTGTAGGCAAAGTTTTAGGCGCCGCGCTGGGTCCGAGGGGTAAAATGCCGATACCGGTTCCGCCAAACGCCGATGTGGAAAGCTTGCTGAACAAGTACCGCAAAACTGTCGCCATTAAAATGCGCAATCAACCCGTGATCCAGTGCCGTGTAGGAACGGAAAACATGAAAGAAGAGGAACTTGTAGAAAACATACAAGCCGTACTGAAAGTTATTGAAGGAAAAATGAAAAGGGGAATAAAAAACATTAAATCGATCCATATTAAAACAACCATGGGCGCCCCCGTGAAAATTAAACTATAAAGAGGGAAGCATTTGCCATCCCAATTGGTTTTGCAAGAGAAAGCCGCTGAAGTCGAAGAAATTTCAGAGCTTTTTAGACGCTACAAGGTGGTGGGGGTAGCGAGCCTCCAAAAGGTTAGAGCATCTCAACTTCAAGAGTTGAAGAAAAAACTGGCGAAAGAAGCCCACATACGCGTTGCGAAAAACACATTGGTGAAAAGGGCCCTAGAAAATGTCAAAGAAAAACCTGACCTGAAGAAGCTAGAGAAGTACTTGACTGGACCAAACGTTTTCCTCTTCACAGACATGAACCCATTCAAGCTGGCGTCGCTTTTAGAAAAGAGCAAAGTGCGAATGTTTGCCAAGGCAGGCGACGTCGCATCCTTTGACGTTATTGTACCAGCTGGAAACACTGGACAGCCTCCGGGGCCTATAATAAGCCAGTTAAACGCCGTGGGCTTACCTACGAGAATCGAGTCTGGAAGCGTTTGGATAACAAAAGACACCCTTGTAGCCCGGAAGGGAGAGGTAATCTCGGAAAGGCTCGCAAGCGTCTTGTCAAAGCTTGGGATAAAGGCTGTTGAAGCGGGATTAACCCTGAAGGTTGCATACGATAACGGCTTACTGATAGAGGGAGAACAGCTCGTCATAAAAGTGGATGAAACCAAAAAACAGCTTGAAAACGCCCATGCAGAAGCCTTTAAACTGTCGATTGGCATCGCGTACCCCACAAAAGAGAACATACAAGTCTTGTTGCAGATCGCATATCAAGAGGCTTACGTTCTTTCACTTGGAGCAGCTATTCCAACAAAAGAAACCATAAAAGACCTTATAAGAAAGGCTTACATGGAGATGTTAAGTTTAAGTATGAGAATTCCCAATTTGGAGGGAGAACCAAAACAAGCTTAAATTTAGGGAAATAATTTAGGGTGAGGTGAAAAGTATGGAATACATATATGCGGCGATGCTCCTCCACAAGGCTGGGAAACCAATAACCGAGGAAAACCTAACACAAGTCTTGACTGCCGCCGGGGTAAACGTTGACGCTGTTCGAGTTAAAGCCTTAGTGGCATCCCTTGCAGAAGTCAACATAGACGAAGTTATCAAGTCGGCTCCAACGATAACGTCTGCACCCGTAACGGCTGCGCCTGCAGCAGCTCCAGAAGCAACGGCTAAACCAAAAGAGGAAGAGAAGAAAATGAAAGAGGAAGAAGAGAAAGCCAAAGAAGAAGCTGCACTCGAGGGGCTCAGCGCACTTTTCGGCTAAACGCCAAGTTTTCGATAATTTCCAAACGTTAAATACTTGTTTGTTTATCGTTAAACCTATTGGTGAACATGAAGCTTTGCAGCGCATGCTTGCTGGGCGTAAATTGCCGCTATGATGGGAGAAATGCCTTAAACAAGAAAGTAGTAGAACTGCTAGAAAAAGAAACTCTAATTCCAGTCTGCCCAGAACAACTCGGTGGCTTATCAACCCCAAGGGAGCCGGCGGAAATTGTCGGAAAAAGAGTTATAACAAGGTCTGGAAGAGACGTAACGGAAAATTTCATGCGCGGAGCAAGAGAAACCCTGAAAATAGCCAAGCTTTTTGGTGTTAAAGAAGCCGTCTTAAAACAGGGAAGCCCCTCATGTGGTTGTGGAAGAATATATGATGGCACATTTTCGGGAAGAACAGTCAAAGGTGACGGTGTAACCACAGCCCTATTGAAAAGGCATGGAATCAAAGTGGTCACGGAAGAGGACTTGTAGCGCTTTCCGCCCTTACGTTTTTATCCTTTAGAACTTTTAGAAGCACGGCTAGCGCCCAGCCACATATGATCATTAACGTTCCTGGGAAGGCTCTTAAATTAAAGTTTAGGATGAACATTTCAAACAAGAAAAAGGAGATAGCCATCGCTGCAGCGGATAGAAAAGCAGCATTTTTTCCAAACTTTTTGTAGGTTTGTACAGCCAAAAGCCCCGCAAAGAAAAAGTCTCCCAAGCCGAGAGACATGTAAAGCGCACCCCATTCAGATGTGACTTGTGGAAATGTCGGCAGAATAACCATTATTGGAAGCCCCAAACCAGACACGTGGGTTGCGGCAGAAACCATTGACCCAGTTACCAACACAAGGACAATGTCCGCCACCGTTAAAAGACCAGCAAAAACTATTGAAGTTTCCCATGTGAAAAGGCTTCCCAGATAGAGGGTTATTAAGACCGCAAAAATAAGCCCATAAGTGTTCAACAGATATGGAAACCATATTGGAGTTCTACTGAAGAAGACATAAAGGAATACAAATAGGGCAGAAGGTAGAACCGCGGAGTACCAGCGTTCTTTTGCACAATCTCTATACTCCTCGTAGAGTAGGGTGATGAGGGAAAAACCGCATAAAGAGTAGAGGGCTGCAGCACCATAAGCGACAAAAGCATCAGAAGGAAACAATGTGAAAAGGCTTATTGTGGCGGCTAAAAAGCTAACTATGAAGAAGACTCCTGAGAAAAGCTTGGATGTGACTTTATTGAAGCCCGAGAAAATGTATGTAAACGTGAATAGCAAAATTGAGTAGGCTAAGAGAAATAGGGTCATGATAGCCATCAGTGGCACAAACGCCATTACGGAAACAGCCACAGCTATTATTGCCACGATGACCACCGCATCTTTAACTTTGAATTCCCTTTCCTCAAAAGCTGTTTTAAGCTTCCTCTCGACTTTTCCGCTAACTAAGACCGCTAAAAACACAACTCCGAAAAGCGTCAATGGCATGGTTATATCAAAGTGCATAGTCCACAAATAGGGAAAACAAACATTTAAACATTAAAGCCTAAAAAAGAGTTGAGAACGGCAAGCGAAGCAATTATTGCTTCCTCGGTTCTTACGGTTTCAGTGCACTGCCCCGGAACTATGTTAACAACAAAATTCACAATATCTTTCAGGTTAAGTCCCTCATGTTTTACAATCTCAAAAAGTCCTTGATCGGGTGCTCCAAAACCTATCAGCACATGTTCCGCTTTCCTCCAATGTTCAGCAAGTTGGTTCCCCACTTCCATGAAAGCTAAACCATACTTTGACGTGGCAATTTTCAGGTCAAACCGTCCACATTGAACTAGGCTTCCAAAAGAACCATTCCAAACTGTCACGTCGTACCCCCAATAGAATGGGATTTCTTGGCGGTCTACGAGATCTGCGGTTATTTTTTCGCCAACGCTCACAATCTTTATGGTAACTCTTTCGCCAATGGGAAGGCTCTTCGGTATAAAGGCGGGTTTTTCAATACCGATGTCTACAAGTGCTCCTCCCCTTGTTTTCGCGATGGTTACGCCTTCACGATATTCGCCAACTTTTAAGTCTGCCGCCCTTTTACTAAGGGGGTGATGGGGTGTCCTTAGCGGTGGCAAAATTCCAGCATACCGTAGTTCGGGTTTAAGCTTAAACAGTTTTTTCCGAAGGTATTGAGGGGTCTCCATGTAGCGAAGCAATGTTGCTATCAAATCTACTTCATGCCTCTGATCTATTTCTGGCTTGTCTCTGTAGATTATGATTTCTTTAACCCCGAAAATTGCAGCAGCCCTTCCCACCATTCCAATCTTAGATGTTTTTTCTCTCAAATGTGGAACATCGGAGACGAGGGAGGCTGGAATGGCTATTGAAACTCGTTTCCGCTCCGACGGCTTCATTAGCACACGCCGCGCTCAACCTCTAAAATAGAAATCTAAATAATTTTCTGGGTTTTCAAGAATCTGTTTAAGCTTTTCAGGATCATCTCTGACAAGCTTGACGGCGTCGATCTTTTTAACATTCTTTACAACACGGTAAGTTGCGGTGAACTTGGGATTCCTTTTAATTTCGACGCGCCTTTTTTCAGTGTTGTAAAATAGGCTGACTGGAAAGCCTTTAGCCTTGACACATAGGTAGTCATGTCCAGCCTTTTCTGGGGCTAATGTTAGAAATAAGCAGTCTTTCTTGTAAACAGTCATCCTATGCATGTAATCGGGGTGAATGAAAAATGCGTCTCCCTCGTTTAGCCATACTACAAAAGTTTGGAAACTTTTCCTATCCGACAATATTAGGAAGCATTTGTTCTTCAAAACCATGTAGAGTTCGCCGAGAAAAGCCTCATGGGCATGACCATAGGTGAAAAAAAGTTCGCCTCCGTCATGAGACGAGAAAAATCCTTGATTTAGAAGGGTTAAATCACCCAAAAGCCCTGTTTTTCTGTACAATTCTTTGAAGAAATCCACAGACTTCCATAAATTGTAAACTGAGTAAACAACATAATCGCCGACTTGTTCGAGTTTTCTTCTCGCATTCTCTAAGTCTAGAAGGACTTCATCCTCAATTAGTCTAGAGGCATACCTATGATAGTATGGTGTGCCCTTTTTAACGACGAGAAGAATTTTCCCATGTTCTTCTCGGAAACTGAAGCCTAACTGTTCACTTAAGTCTTTTTCATCAAAGTTTAACTGCAAAAATGTCCGCTCCACTACGCTCTTCAAAACTCTTTTTAGGAGACACAAACTCCTCAAACATTTTTTCAGCAAGCTCCAACGGATAAAGTTTGGGCGGGCGCTTAAAGGCGTAAGCACATATTGGAATAATTGCCCCCTTCATTTTGCGGTCCAACGCCATCTTTACAGCTCTTATCACGTCGAATAAAACCGAGCCTGCGTTGGGTGCGTCGAGAGTTGAAAGGCGTATATCCATCTGCATGGGGGCGCCGCAGAAATATAACCCTCTAATCCAGAAGAAACTGTCACGTCTGTTCCCAAGGAAATCCACGTAGTCTGTTGATCCTGCGACAACTTCAGCTTCGTAAAGCAAGGACGCCTTCACAGTGTCAGTTTTAATTTTCCGTTTTAGTTCGCGGGTTCGCTCCAGTGTATCAAGAGACTCTGTTCCTCCGCCAACATCAAGCTGATAGGTTTCAGTTATGCGAACCCCATGTCTAGATAATAATTGCAGCAAAGTTTTATGGATTGTCGTTGCGCCCACTTGGTCAATTAAATCGTCGCCTACTAGGGGTAAGCCAGCTTCTTCAAAACGTTTAATCCAGCTAGTATTGCTTGCAATAAAGGCTGGTGTCGCGTTTATAAAGGCACATCCAGCTTTTAGGGACTGCTCTGCATACCACTCGGAAGCCTTTACAGCGCCGCTGGGGAGCAAATTAACCACAATTTCAGCTCCGCTTTTCCTAAGCACTTGCGCAACATCCACCTCGGGCATGTTGCTAACCTCAATCACTCGCTTAGTGTACTCGCCAACACCATCCAAAACAGGCCCCATGGAAACAGTAACATTTCCAAAAGGCACTTCAACAATTTTGGGAACAATGTTTGGAGGGGCGAAGATGGCCTCTGCCAAATCTTTTCCAACCTTCCGACCGTCAATATCGAATGCAGCTACAATTTTGATGTCTCTGGGACGGTAACCTCCAAGAGTCAAATTTCGAAGCCCTAAACATTCGCTTTCATCAACTACGTTGCTGTAGTACTGAAGCCCTTGAACCAAGGCGGAAGCACAGTTTCCAACACCCACTAAAGCTATTTTTATGTCGGACAACAGCATGCACCACTTGTCTTCACAATATTTGCATACTAATTTATAAAGCTCTACGCAATTATACATTGAAGGACTCGAAATGAAAGCATGGTTAGACGTTGCGGTTTTACGCTGCCCAAACTGTGGGCGCCTCTACGTGGAAGCCTCTTGGTATGCTGTTGAAATGGAGTCAGACATCGAGTGCAGCGAGTGTGGCCAAGAGTTTAACAGCAAAAAGAACATGCTTTCCCGGGCACTGCTAGAATTTGAGTTAAACGAAAACGGCGAAATACAAAGCGTACAAGTTTCCAAACAATAATAAATCAAGTAAAAGCCTACACTGCTGACTCTTCTATTTTGAACATTCATCATAAACACCAACCCCTATACGTTTATAATCGGGAAAACCTTAAAGTTTAGCCGCTCAATGCGGGGTGAAACATCGACGTGAACAGCCAAACGTCGGACAAGTTCACATTGATAAACGAATTAGCCCGTCGCAGAGGATTTTTCTGGCAATCCTACGAAATCTACGGAGGAGTCAGCGGTTTTGTAACTTATGGTTTTTTAGGTGCAAGATTGAAACAAAACATTGAGAAAAAACTTAGAGAACTCTTCGTCAACAAGCTTGGAATTATAGAAATAGACGCACCCATAATAGCGCCAGCCAAGGTTTTCGAGGCTTCCGGCCACGTTGAACACTTTAAAGAACCAATGGTAGAATGCCTAAAATGCGGGAGACGCTTCAGAGCAGACCATCTGCTCCAAGAAAAAACACAACTAAGCGAAACAGAAGTCGAAAAGCTCAGCCTAGAAGAGTTAAAAGAAGCCATAGAAAAAGCCGACGTCCGCTGTCCTGAGTGTGGCGGAAAATTCGGAGAACCAAAACATTTCTTAACCATGTTTAAAACTTCAATAGGCCCGTATTCAGAGGCTGTTGGTTATGGACGCCCAGAAGCTGCGCAAAACATTTTCGTGGAGTTTAGACGTTTACATGAAATTGCACGGGAAAAACTTCCATTCGGCGCAATGCAAATAGGTCACGCTTTGCGGAATGAAATATCGCCAAGGCAAGGGTTGATTAGGCTGAGAGAGTTTACAATAGCGGATATTGAGTTCTTCTTCGACCCAGATGAGCCCAACTGTTACCTTTTAAAGGATTTTGAAAATGAAACCTTGCGGTTGGTTTTGGCTGAAAGCAAACTCCGCGGCTCAGAAGAAACCATAGAAGTAACGGTTAGGGAAGCTCTTGAAAAGGGGCTTATAAAGATTCCTTGGCAAGCTGTTTTCATGGCTCTGGCAAAAAGACTTCTGATGGATCTGGGGGTTCCCGCTGAAAAGCAACGCTTTATTGAGAAGCTTCCGTGGGAACGCGCCCACTATTCCCTCCAAAGCTTTGACCAAGAGGTTTATGTGGACCGTTGGGGCTGGATTGAGGTTTCTGGTCACGCTTACAGAACAGACTACGATTTGAAACGGCACATGCAATATAGTGGAGCTGACACAAGAGTGTTTAAAGAATACGAGAAGCCCATTGAAATAGAAAAAACCGTTGTCAAGCCTTTAATGGCCAAACTTGGCCCCGCGTTCAAAGATAAAGCACAAAAAATCGCAGAAATGTTGGAAGAAACGCCTCCAGAAGAAATTGAAGCATCCTTCAAAGGGAAGGGATATTACATGCTTGGAGAGTACAAGATCCTACCAGAACATGTAGAAATTACCAGGTGCAGGGTTACCGAGAAGGGGAGACGGTTCATTCCGCATGTTGTTGAACCAAGCTTCGGCCTAGATAGACTTGTTTACGTGACACTTGAATACGCTTACCGCGTTAAAGAGGATAGGGTTATCCTCAGTTTTCCAAGGGATGTGGCACCCATCCAAGTGGGAGTGTACCCGCTTGTCAGCAGAGATGGCCTACCAGAAAAAGCTATGCAGGTATATAAACTGCTTGTTGACGAGGGTTTTGTTGCAGAATATGACGAGGCTGGATCCATTGGGAGACGGTATGCAAGAGCGGACGAAGCTGGCATACCGTTAGGAATAACCATAGACTATCAAACACTTAAAGACGACACGGTTACAATTCGAGATAGAGACACTTGGAAACAAGTCCGAAACAAAATCGCCGTTTTGCCAGAACTGTTATACAGATATTTCCGTAACAAGATAAGTTTTGAAGATTTGGGCGAACCTCTAAAAGAGTGACCTTCGCTATCTTTTTAACCACTAACACCTTTACATAATATCGCCTAGAAGTGTGTGGTCTTCGGGCGGGAAAACCACTTGGTGCTTCCAACGGAGACTGAGGAGCGCGTCAAGCGGAGGGCATTAAACGTTTGTCAAGAACACTTAAGAAAGGTTGTGGACTTGACTAGGAAAATCCCCCAGATGATCGAGTGTTTTCTAAAGAATGATCGGGAGAAAGCAAAACAAGTCTACAGCGAGATAAGGGCTGGTAAAGATAGCGTTGACAACGCTAGACGTCTTGTTTCAAGCGAGCTAGCCGAGATAGGTGCCATTCTCCTAAGTAGGGAGGATTTTCTGAGATTTACAAATTTGGCTAATGAAATAGCCGACTTTTCCGAGGGAATAGCCTTCCGTCTCCTACAAATGATGGAACACGATTGGCATATGCCCACAGACGTAAAGAAGGATCTCCTAAAACTTTCAGAATCTGTCCTTGAAGCAGTCCTTAAACTTAGAGAAACAATGATGGTCCTCTCATACAGTCCAGAAAAGGTTACTGAAAAAGCCAGCGATGTTGAATTGGCTGAAAGACGGGTTGACGAGCTGTACCGTACCCTTGAAATAAAAATTCTGAACAGCAAACTTGAAATCCAAGCACTTCTCCTTTTATGGGACATACTGCAACTTCTGGAAGGATGCGCTGATAAGGCTGAAGACGCCGTGGAAGCAGCCCGCATCATATCGTTTATAATGTGAAGGATAAAGGTATGGCGAAGAAAATACCAGTTGAGTTTATAGAAAACTTTCTGGTGGTTTGGAATCCGGCAGAAGGATCAGAACTTTATAAGATGGGGTTTTACGGCAAACCCTTAGGCATACCAAAGCCTAAAGTTCCAGAATTCAACGTTCCATTAATCCTAGACTTGATGGAGGGTTTATACCTAGCTGAAAAAGGAATCATAACAGTGTATGAAGGCCCCACCAAACAAAAAGTAAATTTGAAAAAACTCCGACAAAAAGCAAGGATGCTGTACGAAGAGTTTGATGAGAAATATGCGGTTTATCGGGATCTACGTGAAAAGGGGATGGTTGTAACCCCTGGCATAAAGTTTGGATGCGATTTTGCAGTCTACAAGTACGGCCCTGGATTGGAGCATGCGCCATTCATGGTTTCCGTGAAAAAGGCAGAAGCTGAATTAACTGCAACAGAAATTGTTAAGGCTGGCAGGTTAGCAACCACCGTCCGAAAAAGGTTCATAATTGCAGTACCTGACCTAGAAAAGGGAAAAATTCGATACCTCATATTCAAATGGTTTAAGGCTTAACCGTAAAGCACTAGGGGATGAGGCTTGGACGCTAAACAGCCTGTCGGCTACATACGCTTAATACGACCCATAAATTGTATTATGATGGGAATTGCGGTAATCGTAGGGGCAGTTCTTGCCGATGCAAGCGTTATCTGTGGCAGTTATCAGCAAAACTTGTTTTTTGGTTTCCTTACAGGTTTTCTGTTGACCGCTGCCTCAATGGTTATAAACGACTATTATGACCGAGAAATAGATGCAATAAACGAGCCCTCACGGCCCATTCCAAGCGGCTTGATAAAACCCAGAAACGCACTGTTTTACGCTGCAATATTGACTTTTTTAGGCTTGACGGCGGGGTTTTTAACAAGCAAGACGGCGACGCTTCAATGCTTTTTAACCGCAGCATTTTTCTGGCTTATTTCAGTGATTTACGCCACTTTTGGAAAGAAGACGGGTTTTCCGGGAAACCTTTTAGTGAGTGCATGTGTATCTGCCCCCTTCATTTATGGGAGTTTAGCCACAGTTGGCACCATAAGAGCGAATAGCTTGATTTTTGTTTCAATGGTGTTCCTTTCAAACACGGGCAGGGAAATAACCAAGGGAATAGTGGATGTTCAGGGTGATAAAGCGCGAAATGTAAAGACTTTGGCGGTCCTTTATGGAGAACTTAAAGCGGCAAAAGTCGCCGTTCTCTTTTATATTCTCGCCGTGGCTTTGACGCCTATCCCGCCCATCTTAAGCCTGGTCTCATTTTGGTTTATTCCACTGGTGGCGATAACCAACATAGGCCTTATAACATCTTCAGTAAAGCTTTTGAAAGACTGCAATCGAGAAAACGCCAAAAAAGTGAAAAATCAAGTTTTGGGCTGGTTTTTGACGGGTTTGCTTGCCTTTATCGCTGGAAGTGCGCTTTAACAGCCTCATTCTGGTTCAACGTGAACTGTTACAACTGTTTTTGCAAATCTCTGTTTTACACTGTTTTCGATTTTTGATGCAATTTTATGCGCTTCTTCAACTGAAATTTTTCCAGTGAAACAGCAGTCAATGTTTATGTAGCGTTTCCCTCCAGCTACATAAGTGACGACGCGCTTTACCATTATGGCTTGTTGGATTCTTTCAGCCAGTTTATGGATGATCTGCTGAATTTCCTTTTCATTAGCCGTGGAACCCTTCCTAACCGTTGAGTTGTAGGGTTCAACGTGAACTGTTATATTTCCAATATTCTGGATCCTCTGGCTTATACTACGTTCGATTTTCTCCGCAAGCTCATGAGCCTCATGCACCGACAACTTGGGATCTACACTGGCATGAAGGGTTATGTTTACCTTGCCGTGAGCATAAACGACATCTACCTCGTGAACGTCTCTTATGCCTTCAATTTCTTTGACCATATTCTCCACAAGCTCTTCCGTCATCATCTCCATCTCTAGAGGCTCCACGTGAACAACAACGTGGGCATCGCCCAAAAGTTGTTTCAGGTTTTCTTCAACATTTGAAGCTACTTCATGAGCGTCTTTCAAGCTCATGTAGTCTGGAACTTGAATTGTGGTTTCCACAAAAGTTTTTGCGCCCGCCTTTCTAGCCTTTAGGCTGGTGATTTTGGAGACGTTTTCTGTGCTTGCAATGGTGTCCCTAATTTTTTCGGTAATGTGTTTTGGCACTGCGTCGCTTAGTTCCATTCCGCTTGTTTTAACCAGTTTAATGCTTAGGTAGCCGATGGCCCCGCTTAGGACAATGGACGCCAAAGCGTCAAACAACGGGAAGCCGAGGGTTGCCATTCCAAAGCCAAAAAGAGCTACAAGTGTTGAACCTAAATCCGCCACTGAATGGTAAAAACCAGCTTTAACCGTTGTGCTTTCCCCGTCAGCCTTGTGTAGGAGGCTTATCCTTAGAATATCTATGCATAAAGTGTATGCTATTGCTATGAAACCAGCAAACTCCAATCCATGCACGATTGAAACTTCACCTTGAAATATTCTTTGTAAGGCTCGCGCAATGAGAATTAAAGCCGTGGCGAAAAGAATTAGGCCACCTACGAGCCCGCCAAGCGATTCGATTTTTTCATGGCCATACATGTGTTCTTCGTCAGACGGCTTTAACGAGACTTTTGTGGCAATTAAGAGGATAAACATTGAAACAGCGTCTAAAAGTGCGTGGGCTCCGTCGCTTATGATGGCTAGGCTGCCGACGGCGAAGCCCAACGTGAACTCTACCAAAACAACGCTTGTGATAGCTAATGCTGAAATTTTTAGTGCTTTAAGTCTTCCGCTGTTCGGCGGCATTGTTTAATCAAGTAGATGCAAAGTTTTTGGATTTAAGGGTTGTGAAGTTTGAAGCCAAAACGTTTAAAACATGAAAAGCTTATGTTATCTGGGATAAAAGTGCAAGGTGAACACTTTAACGTGGCCTAAACCCCACTGCAATTTTGTCCAACAAACCATTGTTTATCGAGGCGGTTTTGAAGAAGGTGAAGGTTGATGAGCGTAAGCGACATTTTAGATGGAAAACTCACCGAGTGCACCGTTGAAATAAAAGGTTGGCTGGTCAACAAACGTTCAAGCGGCGGCGTCAAATTCCTAATAGTTAGAGATGGGACAGGCTTCATACAAGCCACCATCCACAAGAACGAAGTCAGCGAAGAAGTCTTTAAAGCTGCAGATGAGCTCACTCAGGAATCCTCCATTATTATTAGGGGGGTGGTGAAAGAGGACAAAAGGGCTCCTGGAGGCTACGAACTGCGCGTTAAAGACCTGCAAGTTGTGCACTTAGCAGAGCGGGATTATCCGCTGGCTAAGAAAGAGCACGGTATAGACTTTCTCATGAACCATCGTCAGTTATGGATTAGAAGCCCTCGGCAAACCGCCATATTGAGGATTAGAGCCGAAGTAATCAAGGCTTGCAGAGACTTTTTGGACAGCAGAGGATTCGTTCTGACAGATGCGCCAATATTCACACCCGCCGCCGTTGAGGGAACAACAACTCTTTTCGAAGTGCCGTATTTTGGAGAAAAAGCCTACTTAACCCAAAGCGGCCAGCTCTATGTCGAGGCGACAATAGCAGCCTTTGGAAAAGTCTACTGTTTTGGGCCAACCTTCCGGGCGGAGAAGTCTAAGACGCCGCGTCATCTTACAGAGTTTTGGATGGTTGAGCCCGAAATGGCTTTCTGCGAATTTGAGGAAAACTTGAAGGTTCAAGAGGAGATGGTGACCTACATTGTTAAGACGGTGCTGGAGAAACGTAGAAGAGAACTTGAAACATTGAAGCGGGACGTTAAGCCGCTTTTGAAGGTTGAGCCGCCCTTCGAAAGGATAAGCTACACTGAAGCCATAGACATGCTGCAGAAGGCTGGCTTTCAAATCGAGTGGGGCGAAGACCTCGGGGCGCCCCATGAACGATACATTTCCCTCCAGTTTGAAAAACCCGTCTTCGTCCACAGATACCCAGCTAAGGCTAAAGCCTTTTACATGCAGCCAGACCCAGAAAACCCGGAAGTCGTTTTATGCGCCGATCTAATGGCGCCTGAAGGCTACGGCGAAATTATTGGCGGAAGCCAACGCATCCACGACTTAAAGCTTTTAGAAAAACGCATAGAAGAGTTCGGCTTGCCAAAACAAGCCTACGAATGGTATTTGGACCTGCGACGGTATGGCTCGGTGCCACATTCAGGGTTTGGGCTTGGAATAGAGCGGACGGTCATGTGGATTTGCAAACTTAAACACATCCGTGAGGCAATACCGTTTCCAAGAACAATAACACGGATATACCCATAAAGCAAAGTTGTAAAATTGGTTTTGAAAGTTTAGGTCCATTTCCAAATCTTTCTGCCGTAGAAAATCTCTGGTAGGATAAACAGGCCAGACATAGATGCAACTATTGCGATTGTCCAGTCCATTGGATTGTCGAGCCACACAGTGCCCATGAGGCCGAAATATGGTACGAGAATCGTTGCCGCAGTTGATACTACAACGGCAATTACTAGATACTTGTTGTTGAAGGCCTCCTTGCCCATTCTCCAAACGCTTCGCCTTTCAGAGCGACAGTTCCAAACGACAAACAATTCTTGTAAAGTTGCACGTACAAAGGCCATTGTTCTAGCTTGTTCAAGAGTTTCGCCTAATATGTAGTATTGCCAGTAGAAGATGCCTCCAGTTAACACAAATTGCAGAATGAAAGTTACAACTATTGAGGCAATACGCCCATGCAATATACCTTCCTTTGGATCCCGCGGCGGCCTCTTCATTATATCTTTGTCTGGGGGATCCATTGTCAACGCAAGTGCGGGTCCGCCGTCTGTCACTAAATTAAGCCATAATATCATCGGTGCTGTTAAAGGCAGTTCGAGGCCCAGCAACGCAAATGTCCCGATTAACACTAATTCGTCAAAGTTACACCGCATAAGGAAGAAGGAGAATTTCCTAATATTGTCGTAGATTGCCCTCCCTCCTTCGACAGCGTTAACAATTGTGGCAAAGTTATCATCTGCCAAAACGATATCTGCGGCCTCTCGCGTGACATCCGTTCCGGTTATGCCCATGGCAACGCCTATGTCGGCTTGCTTGAGGGCTGGCGCGTCGTTTACACCGTCCCCCGTCATCGCAACTATATGACCCTTCTTTTTCAAGGCTCTCACTATTTTGAGCTTGTGCTCCGGGGATACCCTCGCATAAACCACTACGTTTTCTACTATTTTCTCAAATTCCCCGTCGCTTAATGCGTCAAGATCTGCGCCTGTAAGCACTAAATCACCCTTGTCGCTATCGCTTGTTTTCAGAATACCTAACTCTTTGGCTACGGCTACGGCTGTAAGTTTGTGATCACCCGTTATCATTACGGTTTTTATTCCAGCTTCCTCACACTTTTTAACAGCCAGTTTTGCTTCTTCTCTTGGTGGGTCAATCATACCCAATAAACCGACAAAAGTCAAGCCGCTTTCCAATTCTTCAGCATCAAACTTTTCCGGATTTGCCTCACCAATCTCCTTAAACGCCACCCCTAAAACGCGCAACGCTTCTTTTGCTAACCTCTCGTTGACTTCGAGAATTGTACGTCTTCCCTTTTCGGTTAAAACTACAGTTTTTCCATCAGATAATACATGTGTACACCTTTCTAAAACCACTTCCGGGGCGCCCTTCACAAAGGCTAAAAGTTTGCCATCGGAGGACTTGTGAACCGTCGTCATACGTTTTCTTTCAGAAGTGAACGGAATCTCATGAACTCGTGGGTAAACCTTTTCTAAATCCTCCTTAAGCAGTCCAGCTTTAGCTGCCGCAACAATCAAGGCGCCCTCTGTAGTGTCTCCAATAATATTTTTTCCATCATACTGTGCATTAGTGCAGAGGGTAGCCCCACTCAAAAGTAAACGTAAATCATCATCACTTTGAGGATCTATCGGCTCCCCGTTTAATAGAAAATCGCCTTTAGCCTCGTAACCAACACCGGTCACATCTACAAGTTTGCCGCCCACGTAGATTTTGCGCACAGTCATTTCTCCCTTTGTTAAGGTGCCAGTTTTATCAGAGCAAATAACCGTGGTGGCGCCCAAAGTTTCAGCGGAGGAAAGCCTACGAAGAATTGCGTTTCTCTTAGCTAATTCCCTCGCACCAAGCGCCAAGCACACTGTCACCACTGCTGGCAGTCCTTCTGGAACCGCAGAGACCGCCAAAGCCACCGCTGTCATAAACATGCCTAAAACGTTTTCTAGATGGTACCCTTCACGAATGATTTCAAGAATAAAGATTACTGCACACGCAATTACTATTATAACGGCGAGTTTTTTCGCAAATCGCTCCAACTTTTGTTTTAAAGGAGTTTCTTCCTCCTCCACGGCCTGAACCATTTCAGCTATTTTACCAAACTCGGTGCTCATACCCGTCGCAACCACAATGGCCTTGCCTCTTCCGTAAGTGGCATGAGTTCCCATGAAAACCATGTTTCTTCTATCAGATACTGGTGTTTTTTCGTCGACCACTTCCGTAGATTTATCTATAGGAGTGGATTCCCCAGTTAGTGCGGCCTCTTCAGTTTTTAAGTCCACAACCTCAAAAAGTCGGGCATCTGCGGGTATACGGTCTCCAGCCTCGATGAGGATGACGTCCCCCGGCACAACTTCTCTTGCGGGTATAATTGTCTCCTTTCCATCACGGAGAACTCTAGCACGGGGAGCCGCAAGCTTTTTCATGGCCTCTATCGCCTTTTCCGAGCGGTACTCCTGAACGAAGCCTACAACCGCGTTCAAAGCCACTATTGCACCGATAGTCATGGCGTCAACATACTCTTCGAATTCTCCGCCCTTATACCACCCGATAATTATGGAAAAAACTATGGCTACTAAAAGCATAATTACGAAAACATCCTTAAACTGGTTGAGAAATATTTGAAGTGGAGTCACCCGCTTTCTTTCAACAAGCTCATTATAACCAAATTTTTGTAGTCTTCTGTTAGCTTCTGCGCTAGTTAGCCCCTTTGGACTACATTCTAAAGCATCAAAAACTTGCTGAATTTCCATGGCATGCCATGGCTTTGACATGTCAGCCGCCTTCGCAAATCTAAAGCATACGGCTTAAAGAGCATATAACAATAACAACTTGTTTATAAAATTCTCTGCTTCCCTTTTAAGTCTCAGATCATAAAAAGAGAGAGGTTTAAGCAAGTAACAAAAGAATCAGTGGTGCGAAAACCTCAGCCACCAGCGACATCACCGTAATCATAGTGTTCAGCGAAGGTCCAGCCGTGTCCTTGAATGGGTCTCCAACAGTGTCGCCAGTCACAGCCGCCTTGTGAGCTTCTGAGCCCTTTCCGCCATGAGCTCCGGCTTCAATATATTTTTTGGCGTTGTCCCATAGGCCACCGGAATTAGCCATAAACAATGCGAAGATTATGCCTGTAACTATGCTTCCGGCTAGGAAACCGGCCAAGGCTTCTTTGCCCAACACTATCATGGTTAGAATCGGAACAATTATGGCTAAGAGGCATGGCAACATAAGTTCTTTGATGGCTCCTTTTGTGGCTATATCCACACATTTGGCATAATCCGGTTTGGCTTTCCCCTCCATAAGCCCTGGAATCTCCTTGAATTGGCGTCTAACCTCCTCAACCATTCTTTCCGCGTTTCTTCCGACAGCCAGAATTAGCAAAGCCGACAATAACGGGGGCATCATGCCGCCGAGGAAAACTCCAGCCACCACCTCAGCCGTCATCAGATTCAGCGATGTTATGTCGACAAGGTGGGCGTAGGCTCCGAAAAGGGCTAGAACTGTTAGAGCGGCTGCGCCTATGGCGAAGCCTTTCGTTATGGCTTTTGTGGTGTTTCCTGCAGCGTCCAGCCTATCCGCAATCTCAATAACCTCCTCGCCGAGCCCAGATTGCTCAGCTATGCCCTTAGCGTTGTCTGAAACCGGCCCGTAGGCATCCGCTGATATTGTCATGCCAACGGTGGCGAGCATTCCAACAGCAGATATGGCAATTCCATAAAAGGGATTAACACCAAAGGCGTCGGCCAAATACCACGCAGCTATCGTGGCGGCACAAATGCCAATTATTGGCGGCACAATGCTTATCAACCCGTAGGAAAAGCCTGTAAGAATGTTTATAGCTGCTCCGGTTGTTGAAGCCTTGGCCACTTTCTGGGCAGGTCCCCGATCTATAGAAGTAAAGTAGTCGGAGGTTAGACCAATGACTACTCCAGCTATAAGCCCGGCTACCGTTGGAAGGAAAACCCCAAGCCAACTTTCACCCAGCCCTGAGAAAAACGTTGCTGCAAAAAGTAAAACTGCAAAAATCGCCCACGTGGTGAACGAGCCTCTGTTAAGCGCTGCTCCAGGATTCCCCTTTATGCTAAGCTTCACAATCAAAGCGCCTATTATTGAAGCGACAAGGCCCATTGCAGCGATAGCTAAAGGCAGAGTGACAAGAAGATGGCTGCCTAATTCTGCTCCCACTATCATGGCGGCAACAATACTGGCTATGTAAGAGTCTATGAGGTCGGCGCCCATTCCAGCCACGTCGCCAACGTTATCTCCAACGTTGTCAGCGATCACAGCGGGGTTTCTAGGGTCGTCTTCTGGAATGCCCAGTTCAACCTTTCCAACAAGATCGGCACTTATGTCGGCAGTTTTAGTATAAATGCCTCCACCCGCCTTAGCAAAGAGCGCCAGAGCACTGGCTCCAAAGCTGAAACCCAAAACAATGTTAGAGGCTTTGACTTCGCCCCATCCTAAAACAACATTAAAGAGGAAGTATAGAAAACTTATCCCTAGAAGCGCCAACCCAACAATAAACAGGCCCATGACGGCCCCGCCGTAAAAGGCGACGGGAAACGCCTTCTTCAATCCCTGTTTTGCGGCATTCGCTGTCCTAACATTTGCCTCAACAGCAGCCATCATCCCAACATAGGCAGCCACCGTTGTGCATATGGATCCTAAAAGGTAGGCTGCAGCCATGCCTACACCGCGATAGAGGCCAAGGGGGTCCCCTTCGCGAAAGGCATAAAACGTGTAAAGCACTCCTAGAATAGCAGCCATCACCACAACAAATACAGCCAAAGTCATATTCTGCCTTCTCAGATAAGCCTTGGCACCCTCTTTAATGGCGCTGGCAATTTCCCGCATCCTCTCTGTGCCGCTCTCTTGGCTTTTAACATACTTGTAAAGATAGCTTGCCAAAGCCACAGCAGCCAACCCAACTACCGGCGCTGCATAAAACCACTCCATAACCATCAACTTCCCTCTTTTTCACAAACCGACTGGAATTAAGCCCCATCCATATAAATTCTACTATGAAAACTCTAGAGAGGTATCGTATTTGTCAAAGCAGAACAGCCACAAATATGACCTACGCCCCATAAATTGGCGCCGGGGAGGGGATTTGAACCCCTGCGAGCCCGAAGGCCCACTGGCTTGCTTGTCAGAGCCCCTTTAGCGGTTTAGATCTCGAGGCCAGCGCGTTGACCACTCCGCCACCCCGGCCAAAATTGAAGGATGCGTTCGAGTCTAAAAAGGGTTTACGCCAAAATAGATGGGTAAAACCACTTTTTGCCCTTTGCTTGTTTTCTTTGGTCCCACTCGTGGAGAATTTTGACCGCCTCGTTGGCGACTTTAATGGCGTCTTCTTCACCAGCGCCGGGTTTAAACTCGCCAGTGCATCTGTTCGCGTAGACAGCACATACGGCTCCAGCCCTCAGCCCGTAGAGGCTTGCCAACGTGAAGAGGGTTGATGTTTCCATTTCAAAGTTAAGCACGCCGGCCTCCTGCAGAGTTGGCAGCATATTCATTGTTTGCGTTTTTGTTGGGCGGTTTTGCCCAGCGTAGAAGTCGGCTGTTGTAGCGGTTACACCCACATGATAATTGCCTAAACCTAAGGCTTCAGCCGCCTCAATAAGGGCCAGCAAAACCTCATGGTTAGCCACGGCGGGATACTCAGGCATTATATAACAGTTGCTCGCGTAGTCGAAGCGAACCGCCGCAGAAGAAATAACCAAATCACCACACTTAATGTTTTCCTGTATAGCTCCGGAGCTTCCCACGCGAATAAATGTGTGGACACCAATAGCCGAGGCTTCGTTGACAACAATGGACATGCAAGCTGGACCAATACCACTGGATAGGGCGGATACGGGAACCCCTTTGTAGACGCCGGTGGCGCTTCGAAACTCACGATGGCAAGAGACTTCTCTAACAGAATCCCAGTGTTTAGCAATTTTTGGGACACGATCAGGGTCGCCTGGAACAAGAAGGTACTCCGCCAAATCGCCCTTCTCATAGTTAATGTGATATTGTTTTTGTTTGCATTTACAGGGTGCATGTTGCTTCCCCTGTTGCTCATTGTTTTTTGGATTTTGGCATAGCCAAGTCTGCGATGTCCACGCTGTGTTCGTATATCTGCCGCAGCGTCGAAACAGCCGCCAGTATGTAGGGTAGGGCTTCAAGGCCTTGCTCTTTTGAGCTCTTTTCAATAGCCTGCAATGTTTTCTCAATTTGAGGCCTCATGCCCCGAACTTCCTCAGCCAACGCGATGTCGCCTTCGAAGAGCGCCCTTAAAGCATCTTCATGGGACTCGAAAACTCCGGTGTGAAACTCAACTATCAACTTTTTAAGGTCCTCAGTCAACTTTGCACCTTTCAGCTCCAAAACTTTGAATGCTGTTCTTACACATTCGTCCCCTATGTTTTCGACGAGGCTTGCGGTTAAGCGGTAGTCAAGGCATTCAATGGGTTGCAAACCCAATTTTTCGCTCAAACTTGGATTTTGAATTATTGTCCTCAAAATTCTAACAAGCAGGAAATACAGCCTATTAACCTCCTCATCTCGCGCAATAACACTTCTAGCCATGTGCACGTCGCCATTAACCAATGCGTTCACAATATCCTTGTGCATGCCAGCCACTATTGCATACTCTCGCCGAAGAATTTTTTCCGGTGGAAAACTCGCTGGTTCAAGAAGGCACTGCAAAACAATCTTTGAATAGTCCTCTTCAACAATTTCCAAACCAATTAGGCGACTAACAGTTTTTTTAACTATTTCCCGCATTTCAAAGCTAATGCTTTCCCTGCCCTCAACTCGAATTATGTCAAAACCCAATAAGTATCTCCCAATAATCTCGCGACCTAGGTATGGTCCAGGCTCCAAAACAGCCGTGCGGGGGGGAGGGGCAGCACTGTATTCCGGATCTATCAAAAGTTTGCCGTCACTTGTCTCGTTTACAGCCACAACGGAACCCTTCTTCAAGCCGTAACGTTCAGCCCACTCTTTTGGCAAACAGACAAAAAACGTCCCGCTCGGCGTTCGCTGGATCCTTCGAATTACACCCATTTAAACCACCAAATAACTTTTGCATATTGGCTAGCAAATTTAAAAGAATGTAAGGCTATATAAACTTAAATGTAAGTGTTGAAATTGAAAGGCAAAGTTATAATCGGTATAGACTTAGCAGGTAAAGCGAAAAACCCCACAGGCATCGCCATTTTGAAAGACAGCCAAATCGAAACGCGCCTAGTTTACACGGACGAGGAAATTCTTGAGGCTGTAAATGCCGCTAAACCATCAATCGTGGCAATAGATGCTCCGCTTAAACTTCCAAAAAAGGGCATTTTACGGAAAGGCGACTTAGAACTCGTCAAAAAAGGCTATCGCGTTTTTCCGCCAGGCTTGCCTGCCATGAAAACGCTCACACGGCGAGCCATAAGGCTAGATAAGTTAATTAAAAAAAGCGGGATAGAAACAGTAGAAGTGCATCCCACATCAACCAGAAAGGCGCTGGGCATGCCAACAAAGAATTGGAAAGAAATCCAAGAAATCTTCAAAAAACTGGGGTTAGGCGGAACCTTAGAAGAACGGTCCTTAACGCGTCACGAGTTAGACGCCATCACTGCAGCACTGACCGCTTATTTACACCTGCAAGGTTTGACGGAAAGCATCGGCGATAATAAAGAAGGCTGGATTATAGTGCCGAAAAAGATTGGGTGGCAGGAATTAAGGATATGAATTCGGCCTTGGAAAAGCTTCAAAAAGCTGTTGAATTAACAATTGCGGCAGGCTACCAGTTAAACAAGGATGCCTTCGAGTTCTTAAGCATTATAGCAGCTGCCGAGGACCCCGTGGACCTCATAAGTAAAGCCTTGGAAAAAATTAATGGACTTAAGGATAAACCATTATTCATTGAAAGAGCGTTCCTTGAAGAACTTGTTAAAAAGCCGGAACCCGTGAAAGACTCGATTTCGCCTCAAATAGCCCACGTTCCTTCTCCAGCAATCCAACATGAACCAATGCAGCAAATTTTAGAGGGAAAAAGGACTTTTCGTCCCTTTGCAAAGGAAGTAGAGGCAGATATCTCCGTCATTGATGACCCTGGCGCCAAGCTAAGTTCAAGTGGAACCATAGACGATTACTTAGATTATTTTAGGGACCGATTCAGACGAATGGAAAAGCTGTTGAGGCAAAGAATGGATGCACGCGGAGCTGTATCGATAATTGATGCTTTGAAAGCGCCGCATGGAACGAGGCTTGAAGTAATTGGCATGATTACGGAGAAAATAGAAAGGCGCCAGAAAATTTTCTTGACAATTGAAGATTTGTATGCAAGCGCCACAGTGCTTGTTCCTCAAAACGCCCCCCGTGAACTTTTGGATAAAGCAAGAAGCTTGCTACTGGATCAAGTAGTATGCGTTAATGTCGTGAAAACCCGGGAAAAGCTGCTGGTAGCCCAAGACATTATACTGCCAGACCTTGCGCCAAAAACTCAAAATAGGTCACAAGACCCCGTTTACGCTGCTCTCACATCTGACATGCATGTGGGTAGCACAAAATTCCAGAAAGAAGCGTTTAACAAGTTTGTTTTGTGGCTTAACGGCAAATATGGAAATGAAAGGATGCGTGAGATAGCAAGCCACGTGAAGTACGTGTTAATAGCAGGAGACATTGTAGATGGCATAGGCGTTTACCCTAACCAAATTAAGGAACTGGCGGTAAAGGACATTTATGGACAGTACAAGTTGGCAGCAAAGTTCATCGAGCAAATTCCAGATTACATTGAAGTCATAATAATACCAGGAAACCATGACGCCCCGAGAAAAGCGCTGCCTCAACCACCCATCTCCGGCGATTACCTTGAACCCTTACAAGAATCAAGAAGAGTCCATTCTTTTGGAAATCCATGCACAATAAGCCTCCATAAAGTTGAGTTTCTACTATACCACGGACGCAGCCTCGACGACGTAATCTCCACGGTTCCGGGGATGGAATATACTCACCCGGAAAAGGCGATGACTCTGCTTCTGCAAAGTCGCCACCTAACGCCAACATATGGAGGAAAAACACCGCTGGCACCGGAAAATAAGGACCACCTTGTCATTGAGCGAGTTCCAGACATTTTTCACGCAGGGCATATCCATACTTTGGGATACACAAATTATCGCGGGGTTCTTGTTGTAAACTCTGGATGCTGGCAAGGGCAAACAGATTACATGCGGCGTCTAGGTCTATTTCCTACACCATGTTTAGTTCCTGTTGTCAACATGCAAACCTTCGATGTAACTGTGGTCTCTTTCGCCGAAACCTAGCCTTTGTCTGATTTTTCCTGGAGGCAGCGGGGCTCATAATCTACTAAACGTCCGAGCATTGTGTCGTTAGAAAATGCTTCTCTAATAAGTGTGCGGGTTACCTCTAACCGTATTTTCTTGGTTCGTCCATAGCGGCCCATACTCATGACCTGCGCATTTAAAAGCCCCAACGCGTCAAGCTCGTTGACCAGAGTGCTGACACGTCGCTGGGTTAACGGGGTGACTCCAAGCTCTCGGCAAAGCTCATTGTACACCTCGTATATCTCTCCAGTTATAGCTTTGTAACCGTTTGCCCTAACCAAATGGAAAACGCTTAACATAACCAGTTTAGAATGCAGAGTTAGATTCGCCAAAGCTTCGACAACACGGTTATGCTCAATTAGCTTTTCGGCCTCACGGACATGCTCTTCAGTAATTGTTTTCGCGCCCTTTCGCTCCGCAACCTCACCAGCAACCCGCAGTAAATCTAAAGCCCTACGGGCATCCCCATGCTCTGCCGCAGCCAAAGCTGCACAAAGGCTTAATGCACCCTCGCTTAAAACACCATCGTAGAACGCCCTTTGCGCCCTCTCAGCAAGAATCGTTCTAAGCTCGTTTGCATTGTAAGGCCTGAACACAATCTCCTCCTCGCTGAGGGAGCTTAAAACCCTCGGGTCAAGGAACTCCTTAAGCCGCAAGTCATTAGATATGCCAATAATTGACACTTTGCTCTGCGACAAAGTTTCATTAATCCTAGTAAGTTCATAGAGAAGAATGTCGCTTCGAGACTTAACCAGCGCATCCACCTCGTCTAAAGCGATGATCATTATTCTGTTCGCCCTCTCCAAACCGTTAACAAATCTTTCAAAAACCTCACCTAAAGATAGGCCAGTGAAAGGCACAGAAAGGTGGAGGCTATTGCACAAGCTGGCTAAAACTCGGTATTCCGTCCCTGCTAAACGGCAGTTAACATAGCAAAAGCTAACAGGAGAACCGACCTCCCTAGCTTTAGCCTCCAAACGGGTTAAAACATATTTTGTAACAGCAGTCTTTCCTGTACCGGTTTTCCCATAAACAAAAATGTTAGAACACCTAGACCCCTTTAAAACGGGTGCAACAACCTCCCCTAAACGTCTAATTTGATCCTCTCTATGTGGAAGTTTGTCAGGCAAATAATCATGTCTAAGAACTTCTCTATCCTTAAAAATGCCTCGTTCATTAAAGAACTTGTTAAACACATCATCAAGTACATTCGCGTTGCTCATGCCTTTTCCTCTCAAAGCCCCCTTCTCATAAAATGTGAAAAGATAAGGAATACCGTACAAAAAACTTGACCAGCACATAAAAACCCTAAAAATCCTAACGCTAAAAATGAAAACTAGTTGGGGACACCCCTTCATTTCTAGTGGAACTCTAAAACTGAGTCAAATTTGTTTTTTGATTTCTTTGAAAGCAAAGAAATATACTCTGAAAGGTAAAAGAAGTGTGTAGCTCTAAAAAGCTGTCTGTAAAAAAAACTGTACAAATAATCCAAGAATGATTTATTTCAACGAAATTATTAACTATGCTTTAATTCTCTCTCCCAGTGGAAAAACAGGGGTGGGTGCCTTATACTTGCATGTAGCATTACTCGTAATTTAATTCTTTGCTTAGGCAAACCAACCGTTCCATAGACCCTTTTAAACCGTAAACAAACAGACAGTAAACATACAAACATCCTTTTCACAACATGTGAACTTATTGTAAAGACCCCTTAAAACTTCTTGTTTTTACTCTCTTTCTTTCATTTTTTATTGTATTCTTCTTCCTTTACTGTGAAATAGGTCACTCCTCTTTTTCTACTGCAAACAACGAAAATGTCTTGTTTTTGTCCTTTAAAGCATGTTTTGAAAATTTGTGAATCTTGTAGAACAAAATCTCTGTAGACAATTCTTATTTCCTTTTTTTAAGCTATTTTTGGATCTTTTATTTTTCTTTATTTCACCGTAACAGTTATAGCTTGTGAAATGCAGAATTAAAGGCTTAAGGTGCCACGGCACGAATGCCAGCGAGGAAAATGCGAATTGAAATATTCGATAGCGAGGGCAATAAGTATAGCATAGCTTTTGAAGGTCGAATAACTCGCGAGAAGGCTTTACGTTTACTTGACCTTGTTGAACTTTTAGGGGGGGTGAGCAGTACACCTTCAGAGGTTAGTTCCCCCCATCTGGATGAATCATCTAAATTCGAAAAAGTATTGTCAATAGTTCAGAAAAACTTTCCAATAGCTTGGTTTACTTCCAAGGAAATTCAAGAGGCTTACGAGCAAGAGTTCAAAGAACCCATAGGCCTAAGTACGGTTGCCACGTATCTAGCTAGAATGGCTAAAAAAGGTTTGCTAATAAAGTCTGGGGCGTCAAACCGCCTAAAGTATAGAGTTTCTCCAAGATCCACACAACTTGTTGTCAAACATTAGTAACTTTAAAATCCCGTTATGTTACTTCTGTCTCAGTTTTCCTCAACAGCTTTTCCATTTCTTTTTTCACGCTGTATTTGAATGGAATCTTGCTTGTGTCCCTCTCAAGGTAACCATCTTCATAAAGCTTCTTCATAAGCCTAGCCGTATGCTCTCGGCTTAACTTGATTCTATCTTTAATCTCGGGTGCTGTTTTAGGCCCTTCTGTGGCGAGCATTTCCAAAACCGTTAGTTCAGTTTCTGTTAAATGGGCGAGTGCTTTTTCCCTTTTTATCGGTATAACAGCTTCTATTCCAGATTCTGGAAGGGCTTGTGCTTGCTGAACTTTTTCTTCGAGATGAGAAAGCTTTGATGATAGTTCTTTATGAGATGTTGTGATGTCACAGATTTGTTTTTCCACATTGTTTATCCTTGAAGTCAGATCACTCCAGCCCCTTAACGGTTCGTTTAACTTGTTTTCTAGAGTGTTAAGTTTAACTTCAACTTCCTTTAATTTGCTTAAGGCTTCCTCGCTTCTTGCAGATGAAGCTTCAACTTTGAAGGCAACCTTCTCCACGCTTTCAGCTGTCCGTTTAAGCTCCCGACTAAAACTTAAAAGCATATCATTAAAAGCAACCTTAGCCTTCTCATATTCATTTTTAACTTTGGTAATATGCCTGTAATACTCCAATCCAAAACCGATGGCAGTGATAAATAGCGCAAGGGCCGTGACGATTACAAGATCAAACATTTCTCGTCACCTATAGGTAATGTGGGTAATCTGTGATTCTCTCATGTCACATCGCACATCACAATACTGGTTGCAGAGCATTTAAAAATCTTATGTTTTGCATTATGTTTGCCATGACATCACACATCACAAATCTAACATGCAATATTTGCTTGGAGGATCTCCATTTTAAATACTCCTTTTTTCATTTCGACGCTTTCTTTATTTACATACAGAACGTTTGTTTCTGTGTGACTTGTGATGTCACGGCAAATCTTCTGACGGATTAGCAAGCTCTTTTATGCTTGTTTCGAGTTCTTCTCTCAAAATTCTCAGGAATTTTATTTGTTCTTCTTCGTTTGTAATGTTTTTGTGGGCTTCAATGTATTCTTGCAGTTTGTTTGCCACTTCAATATATGGGTCTAATTTTGTGCTTTCAAAAATTCCCAAATATCCGAGGAGGATTATGGTGTATATGGATTTTATAACGTTTTTTTCCGCCTGTTTTAAGGTTCTATTGAATGCGCCGCGGCTTATTTTTGCCTTTGTTAAGCGTAATTTGGCTTTTTCGTCGTATTTTAACGTTTTTCCGGATAAATTCTCGGCTAAAACATTTATAAGCAAAGTTTCGAGCTGTGTTTTTGTTAAATGGCTGTTTTTTGCCAGTATTTTGGCAATGGGATCTTCTAAAGATTTTTTTAACCATTGCTGGACAACTTCTTTCATTTTCATTTCTTTGATCACCGTGTTTATTTCAGTGAATACAGTTTTGTATACGGGTTTAAAAACTTACTGAAAAGTGATCAACATTCGATAACACTACAGCTAGTAATTGGGCTCAATATGCAAATTTATTGCTTATATACGCCCTAAAAACATAAAAATCTCAGAAATGCGCATATTTTTGGCGGCACACGAAATTTTAAGCTGTTTATTTTAAAGTTGGAGGGCTTTTTACACTACCAAATTATTTCTGGAAGAAGCCTTAAGAGCCTTCGTGTCTCAAACTTGAGGTCTCAGGTTGCTGTTGGCGGAGACAAAGCTCCCTTGTTTTGCAAACCCTGGTGAAACTGAAGTGTAGTTTAGCTGTCTCTGTTTATTGCCAAAGGAAAATGGTTTAAACAATCAATGAGTGTGATAAGTGATGTCACTTGTCACAGATAAGTCACGTGTGATTGTGCTAAACTGGCCCTATAATGTTTTAGGCGTGATGTTTTTGTGATGAGATTGTTGCTTAGGAAAATTTATGGTTGACTGTGACTTGATTGTGATTTTTAATTGAGAAGTTATAAGGTTAATTCTAGAGTTTTTCTGCTTTCTCCTTTAATTTATCGAAGAATTCTGGACGTAGGTCTTTTAATGTTGGGACAAAGGCTTCTGTGGGGGCTATGTCTGAATAGTCAACTTCGCCGATCACTAAATCTTCATCATCATATTTTGCGATGGCTAATACTCTTCCATCCGGCCCTATAAGTCTGCTTCCTCCCCAAAACTGCAGTCCATTCTCTATGCCAACAAGATTCACATAAGCCAAAAACGCGGTGTTTTCCATAGCCCTTGCGGCCGTCAGAGTTTCGAAGAAGGTGCGTCGTACAGCGGGTGAAGCTGAGATGCACACGATTAATCGAGCCCCTTCAAGGCGTATTAGGCGGCTTAGTTCCGGAAAGAAGAGATCATAACACACGATCAGCCCTATTTTGCCAAGCTCTGTGTCAAAAACGCCCGCTTGATAGCCCGGTCTGAAATACCTTTTTTCTTCAAAAACACTGTGGGTTGGCAGGTGCATTTTACGATATTTTCCAACAAAGCCTTTTGGCCCGACCAAAACCGCCGTATTGTATAAGGTGGCTTGAGTTTTGTCGCTTAGTTCGGGCATGCCAAAAACTATGAAGGCCTCGTGTTTCTTGGCAATTTTTTCTATAGCTGCTGTGGATGGTCCTGGAATGTGTTCCGCCAATTCATATAGTTCGTCTCTTATTGTGTATCCGGTTAGTGAAAGTTCCGGAAAGATCACGAGTTCTGCGTCGTGTTGCCGTGCCCTTGCGGTGTATTCCTCAATTTTTTGTATGTTTGCCTTTTTATCCCCTCTTTTACAGTTTATTTGGGCGAGGGCAACTTTAAACTTCTGCTTCATGCCGGCACCTTGCTAACGGTTAAGTGAGAGGCATTCTAAAGTCGAAGCCTACAGTCCTATATTGAAGTTTTGTCGTCAAGGGCATTCTCCTTTTGTGTTCCATAGCTTTCCATCGTCTCTTCACTTTTTCCACAAGGTCTTTTGGCAGGTTCAGCTGTTCAGCTATCTGCTCAACTTTCATAAAGTGTTCAAGGCCATAGAGGATTAGGTCGAGGACTTCATACTTTAAACCTATTTCTCCCTCCGCTGTCTGGCCCGGCCAAAGCATTGGGGATGGCGGTTTCTCAATTATTTCTTCTGGTATTCCGATGTGCCTTGCCAGTTTTCGGACTTGGGTTTTGTACAAGTCCATTAGGGGAGATATATCTGCTGCAACGTCTCCCCACTTTGTGAAGTAGCCTATCATCACTTCAGATTTGTCGGAGCTACCGCAAACAATCAAGTTCAGCTTATTAGCATAATAGTATAGGTAGAGCATGCGAGTGCGGGCTTTCAGGTTGCCCTTGCAAAGTTTGTCTTCTGGATCGAAGATTGGTATGCTTTTCTGCAACGCTTCAAGAGTTGGCGTGATATCAATTGTAACGGTTTTTATGCCAAATTTTTCTGCGACAAGTTCGGCGTGCATGATATCCGTGAGGTTGTATGTTTCCTTTTCCGGAAGCATTAAACCTAAAACTTTGTCTCCTCCTAAAGCCATGGCTGAAAGGGCTGCGGCGGTGCTGCTGTCGATTCCGCCTGAAAGACCTAAAACGATCCCGTTTGCCTTTACTTTTTCTACATAGTCTCTTATGAAGCGGGTAATTTTGGTTTTAACTTCTTCCCAGTCTAAATCGAGGACTTGCTGGGTCAACTTCAATCCGAAACCCTCAAATGCTTATTGGATTAGGCAAGTATTTAAGGGCGAAGACTGAAATATGTTAAGATTAGATCTCCGTGAAGGATTGAGGTATGGGGCGTAGAAGAAGGAAAGTTGTTCGAATACCTAAAAAGAAGCTGCCCAAGCTCTTTTCGTGTCCAAACTGTGGCAAGCAAGCTGTCCGGGTAGAAGTCTTTCGTGAGGGAGGCCGGGCGGTTGTTAGCTGCGGCAATTGCGGCGCAAAAGAGGAGTTTCCGTTCAAGGCAGCTCTGAGCGAAGTAGACTTTTATTGCATGTTCACTGATAGGTTTTACAGTGGGTTAAGAAAGCCCGAACCTGCTGAAATTGAAAGTTCAAAGTGAAAGGGAAATGTATGATAGGCGCTGTTGAACAGTACCTCATTAACAAGATTAGTTCTGAGGGGACCATACATATTACTTTGATAGATCCTGAGAAGGTTACACCTTCTCAAGCTTTGGCGATCGCTGAAACAGCGAGGGCCGGTGGGACTTCCGCAATAATGGTTGGTGGCTCCACTTTTATTTCAACAAACCATCTTGACAGCGTGGTCAGGGCAATTAAACGTGAAGTAAAGCTTCCCGTTATTTTGTTTCCAAACAATGTTACGGCTATTAGCCGTTACGCGGATGCTATATGGTTTATGTCGTTGCTGAACTCTACAGACCCCTACTTTATAATTGGTGCCCATGTTTTGGGCGCACCCCTAGTTAAAAAATATCGCTTAGAGCCTATTCCAATGGGCTACATTATTGTCGGTGAAGGTGGCACTGCGGGCATTGTTGGAAAAGCCATTCCAATTCCTTATGACAAGCCTGAGTTGGCGGCTGCTCATGCCTTAGCCGGACAATATCTCGGTATGCGCTTTATCTACTTAGAAGCTGGTTCAGGAGCTAAAAGCCCCGTGCCTCGAGAAATGATTCGTATGGTTAAGCAGTCAATAGACGTTCCGTTAATTGTTGGTGGAGGAATAAAGTCCAAAGATCAGGCAGAGGCGGCTACTTCAGCTGGGGCAGACATCATTGTTACTGGCAATGTCGTGGAAAATAACCAAGTAAGGGACAAGGTTTCTGAAATTGTTGAGGGAATAAAACGTGGCAAATCCCGGGTATGAAGGGCTGTAAGTTTTTGTTTCCGGTGTTGAGAAGACTGAAATAAATCGGCGCACTTAACTTAGGCGGGGGCTTGTTTGGGCGTTCAAATGAGCAGTGCATACGCAGAATATGCTAGCGGTTTAGAGAAACAGCTTGAACAGTTATATGAAATAAGCAGAAAAGCCCGAGAAAAAGGCTTGGATCCGTGGCCTAAGCCCGAATGTGAAATAGCCAAGGACATGGCTGACCTTGTAGAGGGCCTTGTTGGTCCCAAGGGAGTTGCCCAGAGAATCCGTGAACTAAGTGCAAAGCTTCCGCGGGAGGAGTTGGCTTTCAAGATCGCCGAGGAAATCGTTTATGGGAAATTTGGACATATGGAGCCGGAAGCAGCGGCTGAACAAGCCATCCGCACTGCGCTGGCAATACTCACTGAGGGACTTACAGCCGCCCCTGTTCAAGGCGTGGCACAGGTTAAAATCAAAACAAACCCGGACCACTCGAAGTACTTGGCCATTTATTTTGCGGGGCCCATCCGCTCAGCTGGGGGAACAGATCAAGCCTTAACGTTAGTTATTGGAGATTTTATCCGTCGGCTTTTAGGACTTGACCGTTATAAGCCCACCAAGGAGGAGATTGCGCGTTTCATTGAAGAGATTAGGCTTTATGAACGTTCTGTCAGCCGTTTCCAGTACCATGTTTCTGACGAGGAGTTGGCTAAAGCCCTTCAATGGCTGCCCGTAGAAGTCACCGGGACTGAAACAGATCCCTTCGAGGTTTCTTCTTATCGCAACCTATCCCGCATTGAAACCAACCGAGTTCGTGGCGGTGCTTTGCGTGTTGTAAATGATGGGATTGTAGGACGCGCCTCAAAAGTTTGGGCTATTGTAGAGAAGCTTGGAATCCAAGGCTGGGACTGGCTAAAGGAAATTCGAAAGATGTCTGAGAAAAAATCAGCCGGATTTATGGACGATGTTGTTGCCGGCCGCCCGATTTTTTCGTTCCCATCAAGACGGGGTGGGTTCCGCCTACGTTATGGGCGATCTCGGAACACGGGATTAACCGCTGTCGGCATTCACCCAGCGACCATGCTTGTTTTGCAAGGATTTATAGCGGCTGGCACACAGCTTCGATTAGAGCTGCCTGGAAAGGGAGGCATAGCGTTGCCTGTGGATTTCTTGGAGCCACCCATCGTCAAGCTGCGGGATGGTTCGGTTGTTAAGGTTTCACTGGACAATTTCTCTGTTGTTAAGGACCAGATCGAAAAGATTCTGTTTTTGGGCGACATTCTGGTGAGTTTCGGAGATTTCCTCTATCAGGGGAAGAGTTTGGCTCCCGCTGGTTACGTGGAGGAATGGTGGGTTGCTGATTTGCAGAGGATTATAAGCGACAAGTTTGGGGGAAGCCTTGAACGGGCTGCAGCTGAAGCTGGAATTAGTGTGGATAGGCTTAGGCAGCTCCTTGAGGATCCTTTCGGCAATAAGCCTTCTTGCAGAGAGGCAATTGTTTTGGCTTTAAAGTTGAGGGTGCCTCTTCATCCAGCCTTTACACCTTTTTGGGCAAACATCAGCTCTGTTGAGGATGTTAAACGTTTGAGGGCTTGGCTGCTTTCGTCTAGGGTGGAGTGCGACGACATTTTAGTCTGCAAGATTGTGGGAGATTTTGACGGTGATGTTAAAAGGATACTTGAGATTATATGTTTGCCCCACAAGGTTTCAGATGGCAAAATAGTTATTGAAGGCGGTGATGCTTGTTCTTTCGCTTTCTGTCTAGGATACAGCCGGTCCGATATTGATCTTTCAGTTTGCGAAACAATTTTAGATGCTCTTTCACGGCTCTCTGGCGTTAAGATTAAGGACAAGGCACCCACTTTCGTTGGGGCTAGAATGGGGCGACCGGAGAAAGCTAAAAGACGGGAGATGAAGCCCCTTGTTCATGTGCTTTTCCCTGTTGGTTTGGCTGGCGGGGCTCAAAGGGATCTTATAGAGGCTGCAGAAAAAGGAAGCGTTTTTGTTGAGATTATTAACCTTAAATGTCCAAACTGTGGCGAAAGCTCTTTTCGGATGAAATGTCCGACCTGTGGCTCTGAAACCGTTCCAGAGTTTATATGTCCTAGATGTGGAAGAAGCTTGAGTGAAGGGGAAGATTGTCCAACTTGCAAGGCGCCAGCGTCTCCATGGAGCAAGCGGGTCGTTAATGTTAGACGGTTGCTTGAAGACGCTTGCAACAGTTTGGGGATGGCTCCGCCTAGAATCTTGAAAGGGGTTAAGGGCTTAACTAATGAAATGAAAATACCTGAGATCATCGAAAAGGGAGTTTTAAGGGCAAAGTACGATCTGTCAGTGTACAAGGATGGCACCATCCGCTTTGACGCTACAAATGCCCCCCTAACCCACTTCAAACCAGCTGAAATTGGGGTTCCCGTTGAAAAGCTTGTGCAGATGGGTTATCGATATGATATTTATGGTAACCCGCTAACAAGCCCAGAGCAGATTTGCGAGTTGAAAATTCAAGATGTTGTGATTCCGGTTAAGTGCGCCGAGTATTTTGTTAGGGTTGCAAACTTTTTGGATGAGCTTTTGGTGAGGGTTTACGGGCTTCAACCATATTACAATGTTAGACGCGTTGAAGATCTTGTTGGACATTTAGTTGTTGGCTTGGCTCCTCACACCTCGGTTGGAATTTTGGGACGCATTATCGGATTTACGAATTTAAACGTGTGTTATGCGCATCCCGTTTGGCATTCTGCTAAACGCAGAGACTGCGACGGCGACGAGGACGCTTTAATGCTTGCATTGGACACTTTGCTAAACTTTTCGAGGAAATATTTGCCCGCCCAAATTGGCGGAATTATGGATGCGCCTTTGCTTCTTATCCCCATCGTGAATCCTAAAGAAGTGCAGAGGCAAGCCCACGACTTTGATGTTGCAGGGGCATACCCCCTAGAGTTCTACGAAAAGACTTGGGAGCAGGTTGAAGCCAAACATGTGAGCCCTCTAGTCGATTTGATTGAATATAGGCTTGGGACGGAAGCCCAATTTGAAGGCTTCCACTTTACAGTGCCTGTCTCGAATATAAACATGGGCGTTGAGGAAAGCGCGTATAAAAGGTTTAAAACAATGATTGAAAAACTTAACGGGCAACTCTCCCTTGCTGAGAAGATTGAGGCTGTTGACGCCAAGAAAGTAGCCCTAAAAGTTTTAATCAAGCATTTCATTCGCGATATTGCCGGAAACCTAAGGGCTTTCTCAACGCAGGGATTTAGATGTAAATCATGCAATAAGCGTTTCCGCCGTCTACCATTAAAGGGAAAATGTTCACAGTGCGGCGGAGAACTTACCCTTACTGTTTATAGGGGCGGTATAGAGAAATACTTAGAGGCTGCGGAACACATAATTCGAAAATATGGTTTGCCAAAGTATTATGCCCAAAGAATTGCCCTCGTGAAAGATGAGATTAACGCCCTTTTTGAGGGTGAAAAGCCGAGACAAATAAGCCTAACAGACTTTGTCGGGTGAAAATTTTTCTATTCAGCGTTCAAAATGAATATCTGAGGGATAATGCCTAGAGAAGGATATCATCCCAACGCGTACTTGACTGCCTTCAGAAATGTTAAGCTTGGCTTGAAGGCGAGGACGGCCATACTTAACTTTTTGGAAAAGACTTCTGCAGATGCGAAGGAAATTGCAAAACAGACTGGTTTACCCTACAATGTTATTTTGCATCACCTTAAGCTTTTGGAGCAGAGAGGCATCGTGCAAAGGAAAAGCGGTCACCCCTTTGTTTGGATGCTTACAGGGCTTGGGCAAAAACGGTTAGGTTAAAGTTTGCTGGCTAAAAAGGGGCATTGGCAAGGCATCTGTCCACATTTTGGACATTTGCCGCTGTATTTCTGAAGAGCTGCAGCTTCAAGATTTATGTTTGTTATGTTTGCAAGCGACGCCAGCCACGCAATAACGTCTGCAAACTCATTTTCTAGGGCTTTTTTATTGTTGCTTTTCAAAGCTTCGCCCAATTCGGCAACCTCTTCCACCAACCATTCAAAGGTTTTCTCCACTCCTCTATGGGAGTCTCTGTGAAAGTATAGGCGGTACATTAAATCTTGAAATTCGGATATGTGCATAACTTTCCCTGCTTAACATTGTTTGTTTTGCTGTTTAAATCTAAATCATGTGTATAAGGTTTTGCTGTCCCTTAGTAATTATATGGATCACTTTTACTCCTTTTCGCTCTAAGTGGGCAGCTATAAACCTTCTATGGCAGTATTTCGGGTTAGTCTCCATACACATTATGCAAGTTCTTTTTTGAGCTGCAATTTCCAAAAGTTTCTTTACGCCTTCTCTGAAGAGTTTGGTTCGCATATGCTTTTTGTAGCCGCCTTTGCGGTATCCTCCCAGCTCTTTTCCAAGCCAAACGTATTCTATACCGTTTTCTGGAAGCCACTTCTCCATGTTTTCCTTTTTGAAATGCTCAACCTTTGATGTTGGGAAAATGCGGACATCCACCAAAACTTGGATCTCATGCTCTTTCAGAAGTTCGAGAAACGCATTTGTGGAGCGGTTGCTGTGACCTATTGTCCAAACAGTTACTGTGCCCAAACCGGCGCCTAGCGGATTTTTATGTACTGGTAGGCTTCTGTTGCATTTTCAAAGCAGTAATGTACTTTTTGGTAGGCTTTTCTGAATTCAGCCACGTCTTCACCCACTTTTTCGGGAGTTTCCTTGTCTATTACTACGCGTTTTATGAATTCTGCTATTTCCACCATCTCGGACTCGCGCATTCCAAGCCTCGTGACTTCTGAAACACCCAGCCTTATGCCTCCTGGATGCTGGAAGTGTCTTCCCTCTTTAATGTCCCATGGCAGGAGGTTTCGGTTCACTATTATGTTTGCTTTCTCCAAGGTCTCCTCGATGGTGCCCCCGTCACCGTACTTTGTTATGTCAATCAAAATCACGTGGGACTCCGTGAACCCTTTATGTTCAGCTAGGACATTGAAACCTCTCTCGTAAAGGGCTTGGGCAAGAGCCTTAGCGTTTCTAACCACTTGACGGGCGTATTCCTTGCCAAATTCTAACAGTTCAGCCGCAGCGATAGTCACGCCTGCAACTGCATGTAAATGGTGGTTGCTAACCATCCCTGGAAAAGTAGCTCGCTTTATTCTGTCGGCGTACTTTTCCCAAGATAAAACGCTTCCATGTTGCGGCCCGAAGAAGGTTTTGTGAGTGCTAAGGCTTACCACGTCGGCGCCTTCGCGGAGAGGGTCTTGGAAGCATTTTCCAGCTATCAGCCCAGCCACATGAGCCGCATCATAGCCCACGGTTCCGCCCACCGCATGGATGGTGTCAGCAAGCTCTTTCACCGGATGTGGGAATGGAAACACGCTGGCTCCAAACATCACAAGCTTTGGTGGCCGCCCTTCAGCCGCCAACTTTTCTATCCTCTGTTTCGCCTTGTCCACATCTATGTTTAACTCTTTATAGTCTAGTGGCAGATACTCCACTCTTAAACCGTGAACAGCCCCAGCCGTGCCCCCCAACTCCTTCTTTCCCATGGTAATGTGGCCGCCGCATGGAATGGACAAAGCCATCATGGTGTCTCCTGGTTCAGTAAAAGCCGTGTAAACAACAAGGTTGGCTACAACGCCTGATATCGGCCTCACATCAACAAACTCTGCATCAAAAAGCTTTTTCATCAGCTCGATGCACTTAAACTCTACTGGGTCTATGAAACGACAACCAGCGTAAACACGTTCTCCCGGCCAGCCCTCTGCATAACGGTTTCCAAAGTCTGTTGTCAATGCCTCTCGAACTGCCGGGCTTGGGATGTTTTCGCTTGCAATTAGAGGGATACATCTGCGGAACCATTCATGGTGTTTTTGGAGAAGATTTAGCACATAATCATATTCATCGCGGGGAGAGGGCATACAAACACCCCGCCACCTTATCCCTCCCTCTAAATATAAAACCATTTTGAGTTAGGCGCAACATTAATAATGAGGAAGTCCGCACCTTAAAATAGCATACAACTGGATAAGGGTGTTTAATGAGCAAGAAGAAAAAGCGTGAATCCACTCCTATGCCCGCCGCGAGCGCTGGGTTGCTAAGGTTTTTTGAGGAGGAAACTGAAGGAATCAAGGTTAGACCTGAACTTCTAGTAGTTGCTGCCATAGCATTAATAGTTGTGTGTGTCTTGGCGCGCGTATTCTTCTAGCCTAAATTCAACGGCGCGAAGGTGGATGTAGAACCTCTATTCTCTGGACCGCGTTTAAATGAATGAATATCTCACTGCGTTCCTCTCTGGCGGCAACCTGCGGAATCGGCTGGGCAATGGTCGCCCTTAAAATTATGGCTTCAGCGTCTGAAAGCCATATCCCTGGCGGCTCCCGGGTCACAGCGGTCAGTGTTCCTTCAAAGCCATATGAAGGGTCTAGAATAACTCGGATGGCTTTGCCGATGTTTCTCTCTAGCATGTGGAATATTGTTGGCGGGATGTTTTGTTCAGGCATGAGGTCTCAGCAAAATTTTAAATCATGTTTGTTGGATAAAACAGTTACTATTCGCGTTACGTTAAGTGCAACTTAAAGGAACCCGGCCTTTCAAATTCATCTGCCCAGTTTTGCGACACTTTAATATATTTGATATAAAGGTTTCAATGGAAACACTCGGCTGAGTGCGCCAATGAGCAACCGCAACTCTCTAAATCAGTATATGGACAAGGCTGTGAAGCATTACGCTTCGCTATTCACATTGCCTTCATACAAGAAAAGTCTCGCTTTTTCAATGCTCACCTGCCTATCAGCGGGCGCGCTTCACACTCTTGCTTTACGTTATTCCGCCTTCGAGCTGGCTGATGGTTTGCTTCTTGGTTTTGTGTTGTTTGCTCTTACGGTGCTTTTGAACTACTTTTTAAGGTTCTATGTTTTCGCGGAGGACCCAGTTTACGATTTGAGGCGTTTAACTGCGCTGTCACTTTTCTGCTGGGTTCTATGGTTAGTTTTCATTTTAATCGGCTTTGTCGCCACGGGCTTTTTTGGTTCTGCATGGATTGTTAGGCTTTGCCTTCTAGGTTTTTCCGCTGTTTTGACTCTGCGCATTATTGTGCTCTATTCGACTTCCTCGTCTGGAACCTTGCGTTTTATGGTTGCATCCGTTGTTCCTCCACTTGTCTATTTGGGTTCGTTCGCCTTTCTCTGGTCCAGTGTAACAGATTTTTTTAGAGTTTTCATGTTTTTGCTCTTTGCTTTTTGTGTTGCCATAGGCTCAAGTTTTCTCTTCGTTACCGTGCTAAACAATGTGGGCAAGAAAACAGTAGGCTTTCCCTCCCTGTCGATTTTTAGGGCTTTTCTGCTTAACTGGATCGCAGACCTAAATGCTCCGCTTGAGAACTTTCTTGAAAAGTTAGGCGAAGAAAGCAATGTTGACGTTTCAATTTTACGGTTTGATACTGAAAACCAGCACGTCTTCATGATTGTGTCGTCTGTACATCCTGGACCTTTTAAAAACATTGGAAGTAGCCTTTTTCCCTTCATGCTTAAGGACAGTGTAGAACGGAAGTTTGGCGGTGTTGCTTGTGTGCCTCTTGGACTGCTTGGACATGAGCGTGACCTTGCCTCGCAAAATGAAAGCCTAAAGGTAATCGAACACATTGTTACTGAATCGGCCTCCGTCAAAGCTGTCGAGGACAAGGCGACGCCTTTTGTTAAGGTTCAAAACGAGCTAACAACAGTGTGCTGTCAAATCTTTGGAGAAACAGCGTTAATGACCTTTTCTTTAGCACCCAATACAACTGAAGATCTTCCGCCAGAGCTCAGCTCCATTATTCAGGAAAGAGCCGAAAAACTTGGTCTGAAGGAATGTGTTTTTATAAATACTCACAACAGCCTGAACGGCGCGGTGGATCTGAAAAATGCCCTGAAGGCTTTTGAAAGCACTGCTGAATTATGCTTGGAAAAAGCGGTTTCATTGGATAAGAAGCCGTTCAAGGTGGGAGCTGCCACCGTGAAGCCTAAAGAGTTTAGCTTGTCAGATGGTATGGGACGCGGCGGCATAACTGTTGTTGCTGTTGAGGTGGACGGGCATAAAACAGCCTACGTTGTTTTTGACGGTAATAACATGGTTTCCGGTCTGCGTGAAAAGTTCTTGTCAGCCTTGAAGTCCATGGGTTTTCACGACGCGGAAGTTTTGACAACAGACACCCATTCAGTTAATGCCATGACGCTTAATGCTAGAGGATATCACCCAATAGGCGAAGTTATGAACCATGACAAGTTAATCGAGTATGTGAGCGAGGCAACCCGCATTGCAGTTGCAAGCTTGAGCCCTGCAAGGGTTGGATTTCGACGTGTGAAGGTTCCAAAAGCCAAAGTTATTGGGGAAGAAGCCCTAGAGAAATTGTGCGTGCTCCCGGATATGGCGCTTCAGTTGGCTAAACGAATAGTTGTCCCCTTATTCGCTGCGGCTTTTCTGCTTTTGATGCTGTTCTCGCTCTGGATTTAGGCTAACGCTAGTAAAACTTCAAAGAGATGGTATGTCCACAATCTGGCACGCGGAAAAATATATGAACCACCCAATATTATGTATAGTCTGTTATTCAACGCTTTCAACAGTGGCAATACAGAATAAGGAGGATGGATATGGCGGAGGAAAAGCAAAAGAAGACAGAAAAAGCGTCAAAATCGACATCGCAGGCAAATGAAGGCACCGTTCTCATTGGCAAAAAACCAGTCATGAATTACGTGCTAGCTTGTCTAACGTTCCTCAACTCTGGTGCACAGAAACTTGTCATAAAAGCCAGAGGGCGGGCAATCAGCAGAGCCGTTGACACTGTTGAGTTGCTGAGAAGAGCGTTTGTCAAAGACTTGCAAGTCAAGGACATTGCAATTGGCACAGAAGAAGTAGTTCGCGGCGAAGGCCAAAAAACCAACGTTTCAACCATTGAAATAACAGTAGCTAAGCCGCAATAGCCAAAAATTGCCAAAATAAACATTCGGCTGCTTTTTGGATAGTGTATTTTATGTTTGTTAAAAAATGGAAATCGATATAAAGCATGTATTCCTAAAATGTAGCTCCCACTCGGTGAAGTTGTATGCCTGTTTACCCAAAAATTGTTGTGACTCCACCGGGACCGAAGGCTAGAGAGCTCGTCAAGAAGGATGAGAGGTTTATTTCGCCCTCTTATGTGCGTTTTTATCCCCTTGTTGTGGAATCCGGCGAGGGTTGTATAGTTAGGGATGTTGATGGAAACGAGTACATAGACTTTAACGCGGGTTTGGCCTGCTTGAATGTTGGCCATAGACATCCGAAGGTTGTTGAAGCTATTAAGAAGCAGTGTGACCGCTTTCTTCACTACTCCAACACAGACTTCTACTACAACGAGGTCATCACGTTGGCTGAGAAACTAGCAGAGATCACACCGGGAAATTTTGAAAAGAAAATATTTTTCAGCAGCAGCGGAGCGGAATCTGTTGAGGCAGCTATAAAACTGGCAAAGTGGCATACGCGGAAGCAGCTTTTCATAAGTTTTATAAGCGCTTTTCATGGACGAACCATTGGAGCTCTCTCTTTCACAGCCAGCAAACCAGTCCAGAGAAGATATTTCTTTCCGCTTATGCCAGGTGTGACGCATGTGCCATATCCCTACTGTTACCGATGCCCCTTTAAGCAGACATTTCCCGACTGCCACTATTGGTGTGTTGATTTTATAGACGAGTTTGTATTACAGAAGTTTGCACCTCCGGAAGATGTTGCAGCCATAATGTTTGAGCCAATTCAAGGCGAAGGCGGCTACGTTGTTCCACCACCAGAGTACTTTAAACGATTGAAGAAACTGGCCGACAAATATGGAATCCTACTGATTGACGACGAAGTGCAGGCTGGCATGGGCAGAACTGGGAAATGGTTTGCCATCGAGCATTGGAGTATTGAACCAGACATAATTTGCAGTGCTAAAGCGTTAGCTTCTGGGCTACCATTGGGAGCGACCATTGCCAGAGCAAAAATAATGGATTGGACAGGAGGCTCTCATGCAAGCACTTTTGGCGGAAACCCGTTGTCCTGTGTGGCTGCCTTGGCTGTGATTGAAGTGATTAAAGAGGAGAGACTGCTGGAAAACGCTACGAAACAGGGCACGTATATTTTGAAGAGGCTTGAAGAGCTTAAGGAAAATAGCGAAATCGTCGGCGATGTTAGGGGGAAAGGCTTAATGATAGGCATGGAACTTGTGGCAGACAAGGAAAGCAAAAAGCCAGCTCCTGAAACGGCAAGGGAAGTCATAATACGCTCCTGGAAACGCGGGGTCACCGTCATAACTTGTGGAGTTTCAACCATCCGAATCGCGCCGCCGCTCAACATCACAAGGGAACTTGTGGACGCCGCTCTTGACATAATTGAAGATGTTGTAAGAGAAGTTGAACGAGAAAAACACTGAGAATGATGTATGGCAATGACATTTAATCTTCTTTAGACTTCTCTCTTTTCAGGCTTCGGCTCATGCACAAAAAGCATTATCAAAGCGATCGAGGGCAAAGCTAAAGCCGCAACCAAAAAGAATGGAAGTTGTGGCGCAACTTTTTCGTAGAGGACTCCCCCTAATGCGCCGCCCACAGCCATGGCAATGTATGTGAAAAAGTTCATGGAGCCCGTTACTTTTCCACGGTGTTCTTGGGGAACTAGGTCAGCGAACAATGATTGGTATGAAGAGAAGCCCAAAAGCATTGAAAACCCCAAAAGTGGCATTGCTATAAAGAGAAGTGGATAATTACCATAAACGAACATAAGAATTGCCGGGACCATTAAAAGATGTGACAGTATTAGAGGCTTTTTTCTCCCAGCCTTATCTATTAGCTTTCCCGCAGGTAAAGCGAAAATCAGCATGCAGATGAAAAGGGCAGTCATCAAGTAGCCCCATTTAATGCGGGCTAGCTGAAGCGCTGGGTCCTCTTGGGGCGGCAGTCCGGGGGATGGGGTTCCTCCAATTTGCAATACGTAGAAGGCGTAAACCAAAAAGAGGGTTTGAATCATGGCGAGGGATGAGCGGGTTATCAGTTCCGAAATGAATAGAAAAAGCATTGAGCGTGGTATAACTCTCCAGACGTTTATTCCCTCCCGCAAGGCTTTAGGGTAAGAGTGCACGACCTCTTTGAAGCTGGTTTTCTCCGCATTTTTCAAAGTCTCCTTAAGTTTCAGTCTTAGAGTTGCAGCTGCAAGGTATAACAAGACAACAATGGTGTAGGCTATGCGCATTCCAAGTTCGGAACCGAAGGTGGCGACCAAAAATAGGGTAATCACAGGCGCCGGGGTTGTCGACACGCTCGTTATTAGGTTAAGGACAGAAAAGCCTAATCCACGTTTTTCGGGTGGCAGCGAGTCTGCCATTATGGCGTTTAAAGCTGGCTGGTAGAGGAGACAGACATTTTGTAGGATTGCTCCGGCCAGTATAAAGTGCCAGCTTGGAGCCGCAGCATAGAAAGCGAAGGATAAGGCGACGCCGAAGGTAAGCGTTGATATAAGCCAGCGTCTCCCATATTTGTCTGCTAAATATCCTCCCGGAAACTGAACTGAAGCGAGAGTTATCATTGATGCGAAGGTTATGACTCCAAGAATTAGGGGGGTGCCGCCGAGCTGAATGACATAGTCGGAGTAATATGTTCCGGGGATTTCATGGGCGAAATCCATTAAAACCCAGCTTATAACAAGGATTAAGTAGTTTCCTTTGAAAAACGTGAATTCGGCTTTTAACCTTTCTCTTAGGGTCAACTTATTGTCCTTTGCCTAGAAGT
>CAZZMT010000093.1:0-1656 GCA_964655395.1 uncultured Candidatus Bathyarchaeia archaeon
CGATGTTGAACGCATGCTTCAAACGGTGCTCCGATACGAATGCAAAACTTCCGTTCCACCAGTCCAATTTAGCGGCGGCGAACCCACAGTCCGCGACGACCTCCCCGACATGGTGGCTTTAGCCAAAAAGCTCGGATTCAACACCGTAATGATTAACACCAATGGTGTCAGAATCGCAAGGGACAAAGAATACCTTGAAAGTTTAAAGGAAAGTGGCGCTAACTTGGTATATCTACAATTCGACGGAGTAAGCGACGACGTATATTTAAAGTTGAGAGGCGCTGCCTTAAAAGAAATTAAAAATAGGGCCGTCAAAAACTGTGCTGACCTAGGATTAGGCGTAATACTAGTCCCCACAGTTGTTAAAGACGTCAACTTTCATCAGGTAGGTGAAATCATAAAATTTGCAAAGAAATGGATTCCAACAGTCAGAGGCGTTCATTTCCAGCCGATTAGCTACTTTGGAAGATACCCGCATCAACCGGATAACGATTCCAGAGTGACGATTCCAGACATGCTTAAGGCAATAGAGGAACAAACTGAAGGCGAATTAAGAGCAAACAATTTTGTGCCGATAAATCTTGGCAGAGGATGCGAATCCCACTGCTCATTCACTAACGTTTCGATATTGACTAAAAGTGGAGAATTGTTGCCGGTAACAGACTTTCCGTCGGAAAAGGAAATACAAGAAATTATTAGCAGTAGAAAAGGTAAAAATCAACCAAAACACGCTCGAGACGTGATTAAGGATTATTGGAAACCCTCTGAAACATGTGCATGCTCATGTAAATTTTACACAGGCGATTTCGGCGAGCTTGCAGAATGCCTACAAGAGTACTACTTGTCGATTTCAGGGATGCCTTTTCAAGACGTTTGGAACATTGACGTGAACAGGTCTAAAAAATGCTGTGTGCACTTGGTAACGCCAAATAACAAGATCATACCTTTCTGCACGTTTAACATAACGAGTATAGACGGTAAAACCATGTATCGTGACCAAGCCTATCTTCAATATTTGAATTCAAAGTTGAAGTAAAAGTCTCTTCTTATCATTTATGTGCTTTTTCCAAAAACTCAACAAAGCTTTTACAGTCTTCATCAGTTAAACTAGTTGCCGTTTCGTGCTTTTCCCTTAGGGATTCGGCGATTTCTTTCACTTTTTCTCGATAAACCTCCATGGCCTCGCAGTCTTTATTTGATGCTTCCCAAATGCTTTCACTTGCCGCTAAAGCGCTTTCCATGGCGTAGCTTATTCCCTCTCCGGTTAAAGCGTTGCAGAATCCTCCAGCGTCTCCAACTAAAATAACGTTTCCCAATCCTTCCAGAACATGCTGGTATGGAATAGCCCAAATTTCACGTTTCAACACAAAGCTAGGTTCAACGGAAAACTTTTCTCTAAGCAGTTTTTTGAACAGCCCCATCCGTGCCTTTAACATTTTAAAGTTCTCTCTGGGAGTCCAAATCCCAGCGATGAGAATTCCGTCCTTTGGAATTAGGTAGGCGTAAGCCCTCGTCAACTCCCTCTTGAAGAATACGTAAAAGCAGCTTTCAAAATCGCCTTTCCATTTCCAATATTCTTGAATCGCCGGGGCTATTTCAAAGTACATGTTTGGAAAAAGCTGTCTGCGGACTGTAGAGTATACACCGTCCGCTCCA
>CAZZMT010000094.1:0-7150 GCA_964655395.1 uncultured Candidatus Bathyarchaeia archaeon
TCTATGGCTGTTAAGGGGTCTATGCCGAAAATCTCTACGTCCTTTATTATTTCTCTCGCCTCAGCCCGCATGGCTGGCATAAGCTCCACTTCCGCTAGCCGTTTGAAGCTTGTGTAGGGGGCTATTCCTCCAGAAGCCATGACGCTGATGTAGGCGGCGGCGAAAGGCATCTCCCTTTCAAGGTTGGCAGCTCTTTCCCCAGCCCTTGACAACGGAATTAGGAAAAAGCCTATCATAACATAGATGGGAAGCGGAACAAGAAAGACCAGCGGGATGAAACCGTAAAAATACAGCAGAATTATGGAGAGAATAGAGATTGGCGCTGTTAGAACCGCCAAGAAAAGCATTAGTGAAACGTAGGTTTCGGGGTAAATTTTGATTTTCGCCCTTTCCAGATAATCTTTAAACTCGACAACATGCCTAAGGAAGAAGGGAGCTACCCGGCCGAAGATGCGGAAAGACCAGGCTTCAAGGGCTTCTAGAAGTGGCAAGAACTTTCACCTCCTCCCCGGCGAGAACTTTCTCGTAGATCTGGTTTGGCCTTGCGTAATATTCGGCGATGATTGCGGCCACATCTTTGTAGCTTCTTATGTTGCGTTCCCTCATCCAGTGGAGAATTTGCCTGCGCCTTTCAATTTCATCCATCAGATCTTTTTTGCTTACGCCCAGACGCTCTGAAATGTTGGCAAGCATTACGCTCTTGTTTAGAGATGGAATGTGTTCGTCTTTTGCTGGATGCCACTTAAAAACCATGCGGTAATCTTCGTAGTCGGCTATCTCGTTAACGTTCATCACCCGTCTGTAGGCTTTTCTTTCACCGCCTTTAACCAAGTGGACCCGTTGAACAGACAGGACAATGTTCATTAATGGAATGTAGGCTGGCGCTATGTCCATGGGTTTCTGGGTTAAACGTTTTACAGCTGAATCAAGGTTTTCAGCGTGCATTGTGCACATGCCGCCGTGGCCCGTTGCCAGTGCCTGGAAAAGCACGTAGGCCTCTTGTCCTCGCACCTCGCCCACTATGAGGATGTCTGGACGGTGCCTCATGGAGGTTTTTACAAGGTCGAAAAGGGTTACTTCACCTACATTGCTTCCGCCTAAGCCATAGCTTTGCCTAGCTATTAGGGAAACCCAGTTTTCGTGGGGGAGGTTAAGCTCCGCTGTCTCTTCAATTGTTATTATCTTGCTTCCAGGCTTGATTAAGCAGGCTAAGGCGTTTAGGGCGGTTGTTTTCCCGGCGGCTGTTCCGCCCAAGACCATTACTGAGGCGCGGTTTTCAAGGCACATCCAGAAGTATGCAGCCATCTCCTCGGAGAATGTGCCGAGGTTTATGAGATCTATTATTGAGTATGGGTCTTCTCTGAACTTTCTTATGGTGAAGGCTGTTCCGAAGGGGGTTACTTCCCGCCTATAACAGACTGCAAGCCTATGTTTGCCGGGCAGTGAAGCGTCCACTATTGGGAAGGCTGAGCTTACGTGTTTTCCAGCCATGTGGACAAGCTTTACAACCATGTTGTCAAGTTCTTCATCCGTTTCGAACACGAGGTTTGTTTCGATGCTTTCGTAGTTTCTATGCCAAACGTAAACGGGCTTGTTGACACCGTCACAGGAAATGTCCTCGATGTTTGGGTCCCTCATGAGGGGGTCTATTCTGCCGAAGCCTACAAGGTCTCTTTCAGCGTGGTAGAGAATCTTGTACCATGAGACGTCTGGAAGCCAGCCCAGGCTTATTCGGTACTTGTCAACAATCTTTTTGGCTTCTTCTGCAAAGAATTTCCGCGGGTCAGCTATCTCCTCCTTGGGAGACTCTATCTCCGCCAGAAGGATTTCTAATATGCGGTTGTAAACGCTTCTTTCAAGTGGGTCGAGCTGAAGCTCATCCAAAATGTACTTGTATTCGCCTGTTTTTGGGTTCTGAACTATGGCTACATGAGCGAAGGGTTCGTAAAGGGGGTATCTTTCAACAACTCTAAATCCTCTTGGCAGGGGTTTCGGCGGCGGAGGGGGAATAGCCACCTGTTTAGGCTTGCCAATGTTGAATTTTATCCTGAGCTTTCTGAGTTTCGAAAGTTTTTCTTTGAGCTGAAGTTTGGGCATCCTTTCTTCTCCTGTACTTCTGTTATATATCTATACACTTGAGTTATTAAATATTACGTCTTACGAAATACTTCACTCTTCTCCCTCTTCCTCACCAAACGAAACAGTGATTACGCCAAGCTTAACCAACACTACAAACACCACTAGAAGCGCCACTGGAATCAGCACAAGCAACAATGTAAACCATGGAAACGCCGCCTCTGAAACAACTTGGAAGAAGGCACAGTTAGGTTTCTCAACGCTGTTATACCCATACTTAGCAACATTCACAGTTACATAAACGTCTGAGGGCTTCGTGTCTGGCGGAATGTAGATTGGCACCTCACAGTAGCCAGAGTTACCAGTGTATGTTCTAACAGGAGTTAAGCTTCCAAGACTTGTTGTCACATCAACGGTTGCGTTCACAACAGGCTTGTTTCCATGTTTAACGTAGACATGTATAATGGCGTGTTCTCCCGGCTTAACAGCAGTGTCGTGAATGCCAACGCTCACCGTTAGGTTTGCAGGTTTAGCCTCCAAAGTTAGCACATGGCAACCTTCAACATAGCCTTCCTTCTGGGCTTTAACCGTCATGTTAACTGCCATGTCGCAGGGAACCGCCACGTTTAGGGTAAATGTGGCGTTGCCGTCAGCATTCGTGAAGGCAATCAAAGGTGTAAAGTCTGAAATGTTGAGATGAAGTGTCACGTTGGCATTTTCCACGGGAACTCCTTCGCATTCAACGTGAACGTCAACTTTGACCTCCTCGTCGGTAACCAGAAGTTCACGGTCAACGACTACATTGACGGACAAAATCTTCGGTCTGACATGCACATAAGTCCAGTTTTCACCGTCTATGTACCCCTCTTTCACGGCAACAGCGTTCACAAGCACTGTCAAGTTGGCTGTTATCTGCCGCGCGGCTAGAACAACTTCCAATTTACCATATAAGTCGGTTAAGCCGGATGTTAAGCTAAAGCTCACATAGTCAGACGCGTTTGAAGATAATGAAACGTTGGCTTCTGAAACTGGCTCATCTTTCCAGTAAACATAGACAAACAATCTGGTATACTCTTCCGACCTGATTTCCGGCTCTTCTGGATAGAGAACCACCTTAAGCTCTCTGGGATAAACCTCAATCAAACACGTACCAAAGCTTTTAGCATATAGCTCTTTAACGGCTTCAACACGAACTGTCAGATTTAGAGGATTATACACCATTGGCGCCGCGAAATTGAAAACTGCAATGCCAAAGGCATCTGTAAAACCTTCTTCAACACTTTGGTTGTCCACCCACACATGCAAACTCACATTTGCAACGGGTTTTCCATAGGTGTCAGTAACCCTTACAGTGACTGTTACGGATTCTTCAGAATAAACCCTTACCTCTTCAGTTGCTACACTAACATTTAATGGTGGGAGAACCGTCACATATTCGTGGGCTGACCCGTCGGCATATCCCTGTTTTGAAGCCTTAACCATAACTCTTACGTGGGTTATGTCCGTGACGTTAGGAGCGGTAAACGTTAGTGTACAGCGTCCGGTGGAGTCTGTTGAATTGGTCAAGTTTGCAAAGAAGCCTTTTGAAGCAGCGAAAAGATTTACACTTGCAGATTCTACGGGTGTTCCGTTAAACGAAACATAAACCGTGGCTGTAACAAGTGTGTTGTAGTCGACCATTTGGTTGTTAATGCTTATTGAAACTTCTAACGGTGAAAGAGCATCGCTAACATTCACTGTTGAAAAAACAACGTTGCTGGTTTCGCCGAAATCATCCATAACCTGCAAACTTACATTGTACAAGCCGGTGGAGTTATATTTGTAGAAGAATATTGATAAAGTTGTCCAACTGCTGTTTCGCCCATCCCCAAAGTTGAAGAAATATTTGTCAACCCGTCCATCGTCGTAGGAGCCTGTACCAACAAACGTGACTTCCTGACCCAAAGCCACTATGTTTTTATCTGTCCACAAAACCGCTGTGGGCTGAATATTTCTATAATCTATTGGTGCTGTTAAGAAGAAAATGAAGTCTATGTTGACACCGTTTCCACCAACAGGGTTGCCTTTTCCATGCGGGTTTAATGATTCATGATGAGGCCCGCTTCTGTCTCCCCAAAAGTTTTGGGTTGCATTCACGAAAGCGTCGGGAGAGGCATCCATACCGAACTTAGAGTTGCCGTAAATATTGTTAAAGCGGATAGTGTGTTCTTTTCCTTGCTCGTAGAAGGCACCTATACTATTGTTGTAAATGTGATTGCGCGTTATGAAGGTAGAAGCGTTAGTTGAGACATAGATTCCGTAGGAATTCGAGGATATGGTATTTTCTCTTATTGAAATGCCATCTCCCGAATAATCCATTCTTAAGAATATGCCACTGTTTTCATTTGATAAGATATTATTGCATGTTATGTTTATATAAGACGTTGACAGATTGCCGGCAAGAATTACACCATCCACGTTAAACGTTATATTATTGTTCTGTATGACGGCGTTTCCACTTTGAATTATGATGCTGGCAGTGTTGTTTTGCATTATGCTCTGCTCGACGGTTACGGAGCCACCTAACACTTTAATTCCGTTTTCAGAGTTGAATTGTATGACACTTGCTTTAACAATCACAGTGCCACCATTTACAATTATGCTGTTTGTTCCATACTCCAACACGCAATGCTCTAATATGGATGCGGGTTGACCCGTCCCGTTGAAGAATAAGGCCGCCCAATCTCCAGCTTCGGGCCCCTCCTTATTTGATGTAAACTTTATCGGTTTTTCCATGGTTCCCTTGGCGATAAGTCTGCCATTAACAATTATTGTGAATGGGCCTCTGCCAAACCTCACTTCGACGCCCTGTTCGATAGTTAAAGTGACACCCTCCATTATGGTGACGTTTTGACAGACAACAAAGGGGCTATCTAAAAGAGTCCAAACAGTGTCCTTGTCTATGGTTCCCTCTACATAGGTTGCTTTTACAATTGGAAATAGACTTACAAGCGGAAGATTAACGAGGCTAAAAGTCAAGGTAAGCAATACTACTAAACCTTTTATTATATTATTACTCTTCATACGGATGCATCCGTTTATTGCTTGTTGAGGTATCCTTTCACCCAAGTCCGCTTAAAGGGTTATGAATTTTAGATTAGACTTGAAAATCCCGACTTTCAATCCTTCTTTTAAGTTTGAACAAGCAACGTTTTTTAAACTTGTAAATTGCACTGAAAGGGGAGGTGGTGCAAAGTCCTTGAAGAGTTTCACCGCTGTAGCTCTTGAAGGCTTTCCCCTAGTAAAGCCTGGAGACAATTTGGCGAAAATAATCGTAGAAACTGCTGAGAAAAACCGTGTTGAAATCGAGGATGGTGACGTGATTGCTGTTGCTCAAAAGGTTGTTTCGAAGGCTGAAGGCCGTGTTGTCAAAATTAAAAATGTTAAGCCTTCAGAGAAAGCCGTAGAAATAGCCAGAAAAACTGGGAAGAATCCAAGGTTTGTGGAGTTGGTTTTGAGGGAAACCCGGAAAATTTTGAAGGCTACGCCTGGAACTTTGCTTGTTGAAGACATTCGCGGACTGGTTTGTATTAATGCGGGAATAGATAAGTCAAACGTTGAGGGTTTGGATGAGTACACGCTTTTGCCTGAGAATCCCGACGCTTCGGCGGAGAAATGCCGCATGAAAATTAAAAGTTTGACTGGCAAGAATGTGGCGGTTATAATATGCGACACTTACAGTCGTCCTTTTAGGCGGGGGCAAGTGAACTTTGCCATAGGTGTTTCGGGAATAAAACCGCTTAAAGACTATAGAGGAAAATTGGACCTTTTCGGGTACCGTTTAAAGGTTAAGAATGTGGCCGTTGTGGATGAAATTGCCGCTGCCGCTGAGCTTCTCATGGGCCAAGCGGGGGAAGCCACGCCCGTTGTGATTTTTAAGGGCTTGCAGAACGTTGTGGAATATTGTGAAAAGTCAAGTGTGAAGGAGTTGGAAATCACCCGTGAAGAAGACCTTTTCAGTAACATCCTATAGCGTTTGCCAATTCCGGTTTAGGAATGGGTTTTGCTTTTTTTCCTCCCCTATGGTTGTGGATGGACCGTGTCCCGGGTAAACTTTGAAATGGTCGGGAAGACTTGCCAGCTTTTTAAGGGAATTTTTCATTTCTTTTTCTGAGCCTCGGGGAAAGTCTGTTCTTCCAATCGAGCCGGCGAAGAGGGTGTCTCCAGTGAAGACTTCTTTTTCGCCTAGAAGCGAAATGCTTCCGGGACTGTGGCCTGGGGTGTGCATCACCTTTAGGGTTAGGCTTCCAAACTTTATGGTGTCTCCGTCTTTTAGGAGGGCGTCGGCTGGCGGCGAGTCTCTGAAGCCGAAGAATCTTCCAACGGTTCCAAGCATGTCGGCGTCCCCCTCGTGGATTAAGATTGGCGCTTTGAATTTTTCCTTAACAATTCCGTTGCCGCAGATGTGGTCTGGATGCCCATGAGTGTTCACTATAAACTTCAGCTTTAACGCTTCTTCCTCCACATAATTGAAGATTTCAGCCGCCTCTCTGGAGGTTTCGAAGCCTGGGTCGATTATTATGGCTTCCCCTGTTTGGGGGCAAGCGACGATATAGCAGTTTGTGTAGAGTTTTCCAACAGTGAAGGTTTGAACTTTCATTTGCATGCTTCCTATCGCTTGTATTCTTAGGGCAGTTAGAGAATATTTTGGTTCAAGCAGCAACCTATAAATTTTGTTGACGCCTTTATTCTTTTGGAGATTGGGGAAGCTTGAAGCTTGAAGAGGTTTTGGCTGTTTCAAGTCAAATAAAAATTTGCCCAAAATGTGGTTCCAGCGAAGGCTTTTGGCTTGGTTTTAAACGTGATCACGTTTTTGTTCAATGTAAGGGTTGCGGGTCAAGCTTCGAGCTTTACCAAATCTACAAACTGAACGAAAAAGGAAGAAGGCTTCTCAAAGCCTGAAAATTTCAGAAACAGAAAAAGCCTTTAAAGATCGGAAAAAATGGAGGATGAGTTGTTTAGGAGCTGTTTCTTTTCCGTTTTCTGTTTAAAGCGGTTATCAGCGCAATGGCTGGAAGCAGAGCCGCCAACACGA
>CAZZMT010000095.1:0-7771 GCA_964655395.1 uncultured Candidatus Bathyarchaeia archaeon
AATTAACAATACAAGTAGCAGTCTGAAGTCCTATGATACCCGTTTGATTATTGCCCTTAACGATGCAGCCTATAATAAGCTTGTTTCTTTAGTTGTTAATGGTGTAAGCGTGCCGAAATCTGCTTTTAAATGGGGTACACCTAAGCCTTATAAGCTTTGGACATGGCCTTCCGGTGATGTTTATCCAACATGGTTTAACGACACAAAGATTAATGTGGGTTTGATTCCTACAAAAAGCTACAAGGACCTGGTGGTTTCCGTAACTTTTTCAGACCCTGACGGGGTTAGGATGCACTTTGACGCTTATGGAAAGACAACTTCTAAAACCCCAACCTACGATTGGCAAATAACGCATAATTCGTTCAGCCAAGACTCCACAGTGTTTTTGAACCCAGGCGCCCCTCCACCTCAACCTCCAATTGCAAGTTTCACTTTCAATCCAGTGTATCCAGAAGTAAACCAGATTGTGACTTTTGATGCTTCTGCAAGCTATGACCCAGATGGTAGCATTGTAAGTTATACTTGGGATTTTGGCGACGGCACCCCACCAGTAACTGAAAATGACCCTATAACCTATCATGCCTACACCTCTTATGGAGACCATATTGTTAAGTTGACAGTCACAGATAATAGCGGCTTAACAGATGATGAAACAGCGTTAATCCATGTTAGCCAGCACCCGGTAGCATCCTTCACTTTTACGCCTCCAGACCCGTTAGTGCATGAACTTGTAACTTTTGATGCTTCCGCTTCTACTCCCGATGGGGGAACAATAGTTAGCTACACTTGGGACTTTGGCGACGGCAACATAACAACCACGAGCAATCCCATAATCACCCATGCATATGAAACATATGGCACGTTCACGGTCACGTTAAATGTTACCGACAGCGAAGGAAAATGGGCCACAACATCCCAACAGATAACGGTCGAAAAAGTGCCGATAGCTGATTTCTGGTGGGACCCCTACTATCCGCAGAGGGGCGAAACAGTAACCTTCGACGCTTCTTCCTCTTCGCCGGATGGTGGCGAAATAGTCTGTTACACTTGGGACTTTGGCGACGGCAACATAACAACCACAGACGAGCCTATAATAACTCATGTTTATGCTGAAACAGGCAACTACGTTGTTACGTTAAACGTTACTGACAGCGAGAGCAGATGGGACACAGAAACACGCATCATAACAGTTGTTCCAAAAAGATATTACCTGACAGTTAAAACAGACCCGCCCGGTGTAACAACAATCCCTGGAGAAAACTGGTACAACGAAGGCACACAAGTCAACTTAAACGCTCCGGACCCCGTCCAAGTTTCAGCGGGTGTACGCTACAAGTTCCTATGTTGGGATGTTGACGGAACACAAGTAGATGGAAACCCAATAACCGTTGTTATGGACGCTAACCATACAGCCACCGCCCACTATAGACTAGAGTATTATTTGACGGTCCTCTCCCCCTTCGGCACTGTGGACGGAGAAGGCTGGTATCCAAGTGGAGCAACAGCCTACGCATGGCTAAACACGGGTATGGTTGACCATGGAAACGGAACCCGCAGAATATTCACCAGCTGGGGCGGAGATGCCTCAGGCAACAACTACGCCCAAAGCAACCCAATAGTCATGAATGGTCCAAAGACGGCTGTAGCCAACTGGAAGACCCAATATGCGGTAACCTTCACCCAGACCGGTTCTGGAGTAGCGCCCACAGTAACATACACGGCTGATACAGACCCAACGGAAACGGTTCCCTTCACAGTTTGGGTTCTAGCCGGCTCGCAATTAACATACACTTATCAAGATGTTGTTCCAAGCGCTGCTACAGGTGTACGCTACATTCTAACTGGCGTTAATCCACCCTCGCCGCAGACCGTGAACGCGCCCTTAACGATAAGCGCCTCCTACAAGACGCAATACTATTTAACTGTGCGAACAAACCCGCCAGGCATAACAACAATTCCGGGAGAAGGCTGGTACGACTCATCGCAAAGTGTACAGCTAACCGCGCCAACAGTTTCAGGCTACACATTTCAGTACTGGGATGTTGACGGCTTATCCCAAGGGACTGGCGTAGCAACAATAACTGTTGTTATGAATGCTCCCCACACGGCAACAGCCCACTATACGTCTCAAGTGATAACTTACAAGCTGAGAATTGAAACCACCACGGGCGGCACAACAAATCCCGCCCCAGGCGCATACACCTATTCAGCGGGCACCCAAGTCCAAGTAACAGCCATTCCAAGCAGCGGCTACATATTCGACCACTGGGAGCTTAACGGCACAAATGTTGGCGCAGCCACAACATACACTATTACAATGAACGCAAACTACATCCTACAAGCCTTCTTTAAGACGGCTCCACCACCGCTAACCGTTTCAATAAGCCCCATATCAGCCTCAATAATGGTTGGACAGCAAGTAACTTTCACGTCAACAGTTTCCGGTGGTACACCACCATACACTTATCAGTGGCTAGTGAACAACAACCCAGTTCCAGGAGCCACATCTGACAACTTTACCTTCATGCCAACAACACCCGGCATATACTACATGGTGCTAAAAGTTACAGACACAAACGGTGCAACAGCCCAATCAGAACCAGCCCGAATAATGGTTTCGGCAGTATCGGTAGGCGGCTGTTCAGTAGTCTTAACTGAAAATGCTTCTATAACGCCCACAGCCACATACGTAATGTTAGTCGCATTGTTTGGTTTGCTTTTAAGTCTAACGAAACGCAAAAGAAAATAACTTTTCTTCAAGCAATATGTTAAAAAATTTGGAAAACTCACCTACTCCTAACTCTTGAAAACATATAAGAGGGCCCGTTCTGTCCACGCCGGGAAAAACTCGGAAAATTAAAAAAGCTTCGGAAAAAGGGGTAAATAAACCGTCGATTAACAGGAAACTGTTGGCAATTTCGATGACTTTGTCTGCTCTGATAGTTTTAGGTGTAGTGGTGTATCATTTTCTATGGGGCGTCTCAGAGACCGAAGTTAAGTTCTCGCTTAAGGCTGCAATAATAGACCCGCTCAGCGAGGACGAATTTTTGCGCAATCAAACATTTGTTAACACTGTGACTGACATCTTGAAAAGACACAACTTCGATGTTACATACTACGATTACACGCAGACTAATGTAGAATTTTTTAGAAAGCTAGCTGAAAACAATTACGGCGTAATACTTTTGAGAACACATGCAGCACTACGAGAGGGCGATTCAACAGTAGATCTCTTCACATCTGAACGTTATGACATAACGAGATATAGCGACTTGCAAGGAAGACGTCTACTAGTTATGGGTAAACTGAACATTTCCGGAGAAGTTAGGAAATATTTCGCTTTTTCGTCAAATTTTATAAGAGAATTACCTGGTGTTTTTCCAAAGAGTATAGTTGTTGCCATGGGATGTCAGACCTTAAACCAAACATCAGGAATACCGATGGCGAAGGCTTTTTGCGAAAAAGGTGCGACAGTGTATATCGGCTGGTCTGGTTGGGTTTCAGCTTCTCACACAGACAAAGAAATTACAAAATTAATACAACGACTTTTCGATGGAAACGAACCTATAAAAAATGCTGTTAAAAACGCAACGCCAGAAATGATTGGAGGAACAATTTCTGAACTCGTGTTTTATCCGGCAATGGATGAGGTCGGAAACTTAAAAATATCAGACTTAATCAACGAGGCCCAAGCATCAAACAAATCCGTAAAAAAGGCAGGGCTAAACGGCTATGGCGACGTGGTGAAGACAACGTCGGTCAAACGTTTCAACTCTTTTGCCACAGTTGCATACAGTTGGCTGCGGAGATTTTCACCAGTAAGCTGTCCTTCTTTCAATTTTCTGATTTCTTCAGCTAGGTGTTCGTCTTCTAAAACTTCCATAGTCCATTTTTCAAAGTCTCCGCGGTAAAGGTGGAACTCTAAAGATTTTATGTTGACTTCGTTTATTTTTTCCATGAACTCCTTCAGCGATGATGCGCTTTCGCCAGTATAGTTTCCTATAGATGTGAAGAAGTAGAAGGCTTTTTCCCTTGGAACGGTTTTTAATGCTTTAATTTCTGGTTTATTTTTCACTTTAGTCTTTCACCTTCGTTTTTGTTATTTTCGTTGTTTGTTGGTGTTAACTTTTTCGGATCATTTAATATTAAAGGGTGGGTTTCCTTAAACTTTTTTGTCACTATGGAAGTTCTTATTCGTAGAACTCCTGGAAGCGGCGCAATGGTGGTAGCGATGAACTCGTGGAGACTTTCCTGATTTTCAGCCATTACTTTGGCTATTACTTGGAGTTCTTCGGATAGGGATGTGTAGACTTCAAGTATTTGTGGGATCTTGCAGAGTCTTTCAGCCACTTTTTCGCTTTCCCTTGGATCTGTGTAAATGGTCATTATGGCGGTCACATTCTTAGCGCCAGCTTTCTCCACATCCACTAACGCTGTGTACTTCTTTATTATGCCATAGTTTTCCATGCGCTTTACGCGATCATACACCGTGGAATGGGCTATTCCTAAACGTTTCCCCAATTCTGTGTATGTTTGTCTTGCGTCCTCTTGCAGTAGCTCCAAAATTTTGATATCTATTGGATCCAATGTGAAGCTGTTGTTTTTAACTCTCAATTCAGACGCCTTGTCAACCACTTATGTCTTCATTATCCGTTTTTCGAATATATTTTGTTTATTGTCGGAAAAATGTAGAAAAATAGATTAGATTCTGGAGAGTTTTCGATAGGCTACGCTTACAACTCCTTTTTCGTATAACTGTTTGAAAAATGTTAATTTATCTACAATCTTTCAATTTTTGAAATTTAAATTCTACATTTTTGCGGATAAACTGACAAATAAGTTTAAATCTGTGGATAGAGATGTATTCTGTAGAATTCTTACATAGGGGACTTGGATGAAAGCGTCAAAAGTTTGGGAAATTCTGAAAAAATTTAAAGAGTTATGTAAACTCCGCGGCTGGAAAACACCCGAAAGCGAAGATTGGGTTGAAACAGGAAACGAATACCATAGTTTCCTCTGGGCTAAAAGTATTCACCCATCATCTTTTAGGAGTATAGTTACCCACAGAAAATGTGTAGTTCATGAAGGATCATCATACCGTGTTGTTGAAGCCTCGTATATAGCGTGGCTTTTCTCCGAAACCCCACCTGAAGGTCTCGTTAACCTTTTTCTTGAAAACCCAGATTTTTCGAAGAAAGTAGCCTTATACGACTTGAGTCCAATAATAAAGGGGGAAAACACGTGCCTTAAACTGAACTACACGGATAGCCCGGTTTTCCGAGAGTTTGAACGTTTTCTTGAAAACGAGTTCGGCGTTAAATTTGAAGAGTATGCTTTTTTAAAGCATGACTTGGAAGATACACTGGCTGAAATTACGTAGCTGGCTGAAAATCAAAGACTTGATAAACAGAGGCTCACATAATATTTAACTGTGATGGGCATGTCTGAAGAGGCTGAGGAGGTTAAGAGACTTCTCTCTTTTAGGAAAAGGGTTGAAAAAAGAATTGAAAAGCTTGAATCTGAACTTAAAGAACTTCAAACGGTTCTTGAAACCATAAACTCGATATTGTTGGCTAAGGGGTTTAAACGGGCCGATCTAGTTAAAAAGCCTCCAGCGGCTGAGGCTGCACAACCAGTAATACCCGCAATGGAGGAAAGCGTTCAACAGCCTTCAATTCCTCCAATGCAAGCGTCTGTGTCCGTCTCTGTGCCAGAGTTTAAAGAGGTTACAACTCTAAAGACCGCGTCTGGAGAGCTTCTTGCCAAACTTTATGTGGGAGAAAACTTTCTGAAAGTTGTTTTAGCCGAGGACAAAAATTTTAATGTGAACACACCGCCATTTAACCAGTTTCTTGTTGAAAGAGTCTTGGCCAAAATGCAGCAGAAAGACAGCGACCTAGCCAAGGCTGGAAAACTCAAGCCAGAAGAAATTTTAACATACAACATTGTGAGAGAAGGCGATTTCGTTCGTGAAATCCACATAAAAAACTTTGACGCTGAACGCTTAAGAGAGTTAAAGTCAAGCGTAAAATGGACTTTGGAGAAGATGTATGAAAAAATGAAGGGCTAAGGCCATTTTCTATCAAAGTAAATGTTTTTACCCTTAGCTGAAAGCGGTATCCCCATGACCACGGTAGCCTCTGGCATAAAATTTAGTTTTAAGGCGGCTGTGCCAATGCGATACATTATCCGGTTGTCAATGTTTAGGAGGCTAGCTATTTTGACGGCGGATCCCAAGGCTATTCCAAGATCCAACGCTTTAAACAAGCATGTGGGGCCGACGAAGTCTTGGCCCTTTTTCCTTCGGGCTTTTTCAAATTCCTGGCAAGACTTGTAGCCACACGCTCCACAGTTGAGTCCTACGCTTTTGCTTCCCCTAATTCCTACCAAGACCACAGCCTCGGAGTCTTTCACGTTTTTCGCGTCGCGTTTAAAGCCGTCAATTTTTCTTTCCTCGGCTATTTCGTTCATTTTTTCAGCAATGGCGTCTTTTTCCTCTCCATAAACGATCATTGTCAGTATATCGTCTACTCCAAGCGTTTTAGGAGCTGTTCTTGCAGAGGCTTGCATAAGCTTGGCAACTTCGAGAATTGCTTCCCTTTCGCCTTTTTCACCCTCAATTTTTGGGCACATTCCACGCAACCTCTTATCGCTTATAGTTTAAAACTACAGAGTTAACAGTTTTGCCCTCAGACGTTTTTAGGTTGAGAAAACTCTCCCTAAAAGTTTAAGGACCTCGTTCAATTGCCCAGTGTACAAGCCTACCGCAAGCATGGAAACTCCCAAAAGTAGAAGCAAAGCGCCTATCACGCGGCGTTCTGAAATTTCCATGCACTTTTCACTCCAAATGCCTTTTGATGCGGGCTTCCACTTGGCTTTTTGGAATAAAACCGATTATTCTGTCAACTTCTCTGCCCGACTTAATAATTACAAGGGTTGGGATGCTGAAGACTTGGAATCGATCTGCAGTGGCTGGGTTTTCGTCCACGTTGATTTTTCCAATCAAAACCTTGCCGGCAAGTTCTTTGGCTAACTCTTCAACAACAGGTGCCATCATTCTACATGGCATGCACCAGTCTGCGTAAAAGTCAACCAAGACAAGTCTGTTCTTGTTGATGACATCGTTAAAATTTGAATCTGTAAGGTGGATCACTTGCCCGCTCAAACGGTTTTTCTCCTTAACCTCTTTCATCAACTCGCGAAGTTTTCTTTCTTTTATGCGCTTTAGTTCATCGTCCTCCGCAAATATAAACCCTTCGTGTTCATTATTCACGTCTTTCCCCCTTTTGAAAGCTTTTCTGAAAGAGCTTTCAACTTTTCATAAGCTTCTGTGGGGTTGCTGATTTCCATGGCGGCTTTTTCAAAAGGGCAAATGCCAGTTCCGGAGGCGTCTAATATTTTATCCACGACGGTTTCCCATTCAAGGTGAATGGCGTGTCTCTCCAAGACTTGTTTTGCTTTAAGGCTTAAGTTCAACGCGTAGACAGCTTGGATTCCGGCGTATATGCATAGCAGTGCTATGGCTTTTCCAACGACTTTGTCTGCAACCGACGCGTCCTTCATTTTTGGTCCAAGCTTTTCTAAGGCGTCTAGAAATGCGGAAACTCCGTGGGCTTTGCTTTCAAAAAGCACTTTAGACTCCTTTACTATTGCCAGTGTCAAATTTTTCCCGTGAAGTGCTTTCTTTGCTATTTCTAAGTCTTCTCTAATGGACATTACATGTTTAAAGTAATCTGAGAAAGCTTTTATCTATTTTGAACTTCGAACAACT
>CAZZMT010000096.1:0-20613 GCA_964655395.1 uncultured Candidatus Bathyarchaeia archaeon
AAATTTGAAAAGAACTATTAAAAAGAAAATTGAAAATGAGAGGGTGGTGGGAGGCACGAGCCGATGAGGTCAATAGAGAGCTTTTAGGGGCAATGGTAAAAGCAGGTTGCCAGCGCATACATTTTGGGGTCGAGACGGGGGATCCGAAGATTCTGAAAATAGCTAAACCAGGCGTTAAATTAGAAACAATTGAAAAAGCATTTAAAATTACAAAGGAACTGGATATGACAAGACAAGCTCATATTATCCTTGGATGGCCTGAGGATGATCATGAAACATTAGAAAACACCAATAAGTTGATCCTTAAACTAAAGCCTGACATTTTAAATTTGAATTTTTTGACTCCTTATCCCGGAACAAAAATGTATGAAATAGCTAGGAAAAATTCTCTAATACTTACCTATGATTGGTCGAAGTATACTTCCTATAATGTTGTTATGCGAACAAAAGCACTTAACGCAAATGAACTCTATGCGGTTAAAAAAAGGATTGCACGTAATTTTTGTTTGCAAAAATTAAAACGACTCATCTTTCAAAGAGATATTTCAATATTTGAGCGTCCGCGAATACTTATTAATAAAGCAAAGACTTTGGTAAACGAACTAATATTTCCTCAATAATCGTGCGTGTAAAGTGCGAAGTGTAAAATGTTAACGTTGTAGGGGAAAATGGAGCTACCCCTTGTAAGCATTATCATTCCAGCTTATAACTATGCACATTATTTAGCTGATGCTATCGAAAGCGCGCTGGCTCAGAAATATCCGAAAATAGAAGTAATTGTAATAGATGATGGATCAACGGACAACACTAAGGATATTGCAAGAAAATATGATGTTAAATATTTCTTTCAAGAAAATCAAGGAGTAAGTGCTGCAAAAAATAACGGAATTAAATTTTCCAAAGGTGAATTTTTCGTCTGTTTAGATGCAGATGATAAACTCCATCCTGAATTCGTGACGAAAACAATACGGCCTATGAAAAATCCGAGAATAGGATTTGTTCGGTGTGCCTCCATAATGTATCACGAGCAATATAACTTTGTAAATCTTTGGATGCCCCGCAAATTTTTCACCAAATATTCTTTGTTCGCTGGTTGGTGGGGAGCACTTGGTCCGGTGCTTATTAGGCGCGCAGCCTTTGATAGCCTTGACTATGGTTTTGATACTCACCTTAAAGCTTTTGAAGATTTGGATCTCTGCTTTAGATTGCTTGCGAAGGGATGGAAGACAGAGGCTGTTTATGAGCCCCTTCACTGGTATAGAGTCCATAAAAACTCGGCTGTTAATCCTAAAATGAAAGAGATAGAAAGGCGCAACATACAAGTTATCAATCAAAAATACTGGTTTCGAGAATCCTATAGAAAGTTTTACTCCTTTTACTTGCGTTCATTTGGTGCTGCAGCCATGCTAATTACGCACCCGATTTGCTACTTAAGAGGAATTCAAACGAAAACAAAAGCTAAAATTTGGATTAAATCGCAAAAATGGAATAACATAGACGAGAATGAAAAAGTCAAAGAGGTTTTTAAAGAAATCCAAATGACCACAGACATGCTCACTCAATGGTCTTACAACAAATACTTGAAAAATTATTACAAGAATCAATTGAGAAAATTGGAAGAACTGTTAAAGGACACCATCTTTAAAATAGACAATAGGTACTTTTATGTTAAAAGATCCAAAAATCCTACTTCTCAACCTGCCTAATCCATCAGGTATGAGGCTTTGGCGCGACGATGCAGGCGGTTTTGGCGTAGCAATACGATTACCCAAAAAATTCGAGAAAGCTGATGAAACCACCCTTCATCCCTTCTTGCCCTATGCCTCTGCCCTTCTTTTAGAGTCAGGATACGAGTTCAAAGTTGTCGACTTCCAGAGGCTTAAGCTTCACGATCACGAAAAAGTTTTGAGCGTAGTTGCGAAAGAGAACCCCGACATAATATTTTCAATTATCTCTCTTCCATCAATGTTGAACGATTTAAAGATATTAGGCAAAATAAAACAGTCTCTTCAAAACGTTATAATCGTTGTCGTTGGAACGGTTTGTCGAGTAATCCCTCATGAAGTTCTTTTCAAAAGAAGTGTGGACATAGCCCTACGAAGCGACTTCCCACATGTTTCTAATATGATTGAACTGGTCAAGGCGTTTCAAAAATCTCAAAATCTGAAAAAAGTAAACGGCATCTCATACATGAAAAATGGAAAAATAGTAAACAACCCTGACGCTCCTGAAACTGATATTAACGATTTACCACAAGCATGCTATGACGATATTCCACTAGACGGATATGAAAAGTTCACAGATATTTCCGGCGAAAGCTTTTCTTACATGTCCATTTTAGACAGCAAAGGATGCCCCTACAACTGCATTTATTGCCCATACCCCCTAGGATACGGGAATAAGTGGACCTTTCGATCTCCAGCAAAAATCGTGGATGAAATAGAAAAACTATACAACCTTCGAGGCATTAGGGGATTTGCTTTCAGAGGTCAAGCTTTCGCCTACAACAGAAAACAAGCAATGAAAATATGCGACGAAATCATCCGAAGAAAGCTTGATATCGCCTGGATCTGCGAATCAAGAGTCAACGAGGTTTCAAATGAGCTTATCACAAAAATGCGAAAAGCCGGCTGCAGAAGAATCCATTACGGAGTTGAAACCGGAGACCCGGAAACTCTTAGAATTGCAAAACCTGGCGTCTCACTAAAAACAACGGAAAGAGCATTTGAAATTACTAGAAGAAACTCAATCTTGACACAAGCACACATAATTTTGGGATGGCCAGAAGATAACGACAAAACCTTAACTAACACGCATAGATTCGTCTTAAAACTAGGTCCTGACATATTAAACGTTAACTTTTTAACGCCTTATCCAGGAACAAAAATGTATGAAATGGCAAAGGAAAATGGCTTAATTTTAACGAATGATTGGTCAAACTATACCTCGCATACAGTTGTTATGCGAACGAAAAATTTGAACGCCAATGAACTTTATGCCTATAAAAACAAGATTATACGCGACTTTGCCAAACAAAAATTAAAACAGCTTTTCCTAAAGGATGGGCTTTCCGTTTTTAAAAAGCCGCAAGCCTTTATCAGCAAAGCCGAGAGTTTAATGGATAGAATATTGTTTTCCTACAATTATTGAAAATTTTAGGAGAAAACCATCGTGAGCCTTGTCAGCCTGGTGAAAATAAAAAGCGAAACTGAAATAAAGAAAGGGATACAAAAAGCATTAGATCTGATCCAATATTCGTGGTCTACAAGTATAGAAAATGTCGTCATCAAGCCAAACTTATGTTATTACTGGGATTATACAACTGGGCAAACAACCGATCCAAGATTTATTGCGAGATTAATTGAACTTATTAGAGAAAAAGTTTCGCCAAATGTGAACATTTCCATAGTAGAATCTGATGCATCCGCTATGATCTGCAAATACGCTTTCAGAATGTTAGGCTACGAAAAACTCGCTGAAAAATACAATGTTAAGCTGGTTAATCTTTCTAAAGAACCTTGCAGTTCAGTGCAAGTAACTGTAGGAGAGAAAGTTTTCCATTTTATGGTCCCCAAAATAATACAGGAGGCCGACTTGAAAATCAGTGTTCCAAAAATAAAGTATACTATGAGGGGAATAGAACTAACATGCGCCTTAAAGAACATTTATGGGTGTAACCCATACCCTAAAAAATTTAAGTATCATGGGATACTCGCTGAAACAATAGTGGCCTTAAACAAAATTATGAGGTTTGATTTATGCATCATCGACGGTTACATCGTCTCAGGGATTCGCCCAAGAAAATTGTGTCTTGTAATGGCTGGCCAGGATCCAGTTGCAATAGACGCGGCTGCAGCTGAAATAGCAGGACTAAACCCAAAAAAGATAAAATATTTGCGACTAGCGGAAAAAGAGGGCTTAGGCAAAATCTCCTACATGCCAAGAGGCGTTTCAATAGACTATTTTAAATCAAGATACCCGCGAAAAGATTTCAAGAAAAAGTTGATGGGCAAAGCCTATGCTGCCCTACTCCTAACTGGATTAGGCAAAAAACTTGGGCTACAATAAAATAGATTACGGAGCATGAAAATGGAGAAGATAGGCCTTGGAATAATAGGCTTAGGCTATGTTGGGCAAATACATTTAAGACACGCCCAAAAAATCGCTAACGCTCATGTCATAGCAGTAGCTGACCTCTCCAAAAAAGCTTTGAAAAAAGCCAAAAACAATGGCATAAAAAACACTTTTACCAATTACGAAGAAATGCTAAAACTTCCAGAATTGGACGCGGTAATAATCGCCCTACCAACACACCTACACCTAAAATGCGCACGCGATGCAGCAGAAGCAGGAAAACACATATTCCTCGAAAAACCCATGGCAAGAAACATCCAAGAAGCAAAGGAAATTCTCTCAATAGTGCAGAAAAACAATATCAAACTGATGATGGGCTACCCTTTAAGATTCAACCAGCAATTCCAAACATTAAAAAAGAAAATCTATGAAGGAACACTAGGCGACATAGAAATCGCCATCGCAAACTACATAAGCTCAGGACCATTCTTCCATAGGGCAGAAGCCCACGCGCCCATGCCAGTCCCCGAATGGTGGTTTAACAAAGAGCTAACAGGCGGAGGAGCCCTCATAGATCTGGGAAGCCATATAATAAACCTTCTACGCTGGTACTTCGGCGAAATAACAGACATAAAAAGCCATTTGGGATATAGATTCAACATGCCCTTCGAAGATAAGGCCGTGTGTGTAGCAAAATTCGAAAACAGAACAACCGCCACAATAAATGTGGGATGGTTCCTACAAGGATACCAGTTAAAAATCGAGCTCATAGGAACAGTAAACTACACGACAGTCCAACACAAACCATCAAATCCCTTATCCACAGCAATCCAGATGCTAACAACAGGAACATCCAAATTCTACCATGCCCACAAAGCAGAACTCCAACACTTCGTGGATTGTCTAATAAAAGACAAAAAGCCAACACCTACAGGCGAAGACGGCCTAAAAGACCTAGAAGCCATAGAAAAAGCATACAAAAACCAAATACACCTAGATTAAAAAGGTTCCTCAAAAATTAGGAGTAAAATAAAGTAGAGGTAGAGAATTGAAGCTTCTATAAGACTTTTTAAATGGTGTTACTATTTTCTATAGAACATAAACGCCAGGTGGACCGAACCAAAATGATATTAAAATAATATTAAAAAGTAAACAGCAAAAATCTCCAAATAAATTCACAAGCCAAACAATTTTATGAAAAGTTTGATAATTGGAAGCTACCTTAGCCCTTGTAATTCTTCAAATGCACTGTTGGAATAGTATGTTTCGCTTTCTCATATAAAACATTGTCAGCCGTTAAAAGGGTTCCACCAACCTTCTCACAAGACCTCACATATACGCTATCATAATAAGTAGCGTTATTCTTAACACTCCATTCTAAAGCTTCTTTTTGTTCTCCCTCACTTAAGCGGATGGAATCGATTTTTAACTCCAAAAATTGTGAAAACTTTTCTAAAGCCTCTTCCAGGCTTATGAAGCCCCCTTTAACGCTTTTCCACAAAGTGTTGCCAACCTCATAAACCAGCAGCTCTGGAGCCTTCAAATCCAACTCTCCTTTTAAAAAGCAATCTAAAACCAGTTCAGCCTTATCCGACAAATCCTCAACCAACAAAAACCTAGATGCAACAGATGCATCCACCACGTAAACCCTCAACGAGCCTCCCTCATCTCCCTAATGGTTTCATTAATAAACCCGGAAGGCACAACATGCCTCTTCTTTTTTAAGCCATCTAAAAGCTTTTCAGCCGCCCTCTTCTTCTCCTCTAACTCAACCCTACGCCGAATAGCCTCCCTAATATACTCGGACCAATTAATCTTAACCTGACCCATCCTTCTTCTCAAATCCTCATCAACCTTAACAGTAACAGTACCCAACAGCATCACCAAAATAATTAAATAAGGCATACATAAAAACTTTACCAAAAACAGTATCAACGTTCCTCTTCAAAATCATAAACCTCAACATTTCACTAACCTGAACAAATTTTCCTCGTTTCCCCACAGCTTCTATCTTGATTTTATGGAAACCATCAACCAAGCATACAAAAATCAAATATCCCTAGACTAAATCACCCAATAACTTATATTTATTCATGGTTAACAGTTAGCACAAGACATTTAACACATCAGATTCTTTTGAAGATTTTATTCAGATAATCTTTATATTCTTGATAACCTAGATAATCTTGGTGATCTGTTGGCAACAATTCTCATAAAAAACTTGCCTGAAGACCTTTTAAAGGAATTGAAAAAGTTAAAGGTTGAACTTGGCTGCAGAACATGGGCTGAATTGTTAGCTAAGCTTGTTGAGTCTGGGAAGGCATTTTCCTTAACAGATGAAGAATTAAGGGGTATGAGGGCTGGAGTGCAAAGTTTTCTTGCGCTTAAAAGTGTTGTTTCCAGCAAATGGGTAGGCCCTCCCTCTGTCCTTGAAGAGGTGAGAAGGTCTAGGCGACATGAAGCCTCCTAGCCGCCTATTAACATTAGACTCAAACGTTTTAATAGCAGCCATAAAAGAAGATGAACCCTACAGCGAAAAATGTGTTCAAATATTAAGTAGGGTTCCAGACGACTTTGTTTTGGCAGAGCCCAGCATAATTTACCAAGAAGTCTGCGGAACACTGGCTAGAAAAGTTGGAATAGAGATAGCTGAACAAGCAAGAAAACAGCTTGACAAAATAATCCACCCAAAACTCATCATAAATTGTACTAAGGCATTCTGCACTTTGGCATATCCACTATGCGCCAAATATGACATTTACGCCATAGACGCCATATACCTCAAAGTGGCAATAGACAACCATGCAATTTTAGCGTCGCTGGACAAAGAAGACTTCATAGAAAAACTAAAAAACAAAAAGTTACCTATCGAAGCTTACCACGTAAGCGATTTCCCTTACTGACAAAACCGCTTTCCAAAACTGCAAACCTTTGCGCGATCCAATAACCTTTTATGGATAAGCAAAGTGGCTTTAAAAGAACATTATCTTAGGCTTTAAAACTTTCTATTCCGTTATCTTGGAATTACATAAAGGTACGGTTCTGGTTCTGTTTCTCTTGCTGCGTATACAGCTAAGCCAAAGCCCACAATTGGTCGTCGTGGCTTCCAGGCGGATGATAAAACGTCATATAACCCTTCTCTTCGGCTATTTCTGTTGGCTTAGCCCTTCCAAACCTGTACTGCTGCTCATTAATCTGCGTTAGAAGGCTTCTTTCCATGGGCAGAATCAGCCTTTTCTGCTCCATCCTCGCATGCAATAGAACCATCAAGTCCTGTTTAACCCTAGCCGTAAAAGTTAAACCATCAATTTGGGGTGCAAACTCCTTAATCTCTTCAACAAGGCTTTCTCCAATGGCGCTTTGATCCACAAAACCTTTCAATATGTCGAATTTTTCGTCCAGCCGCTTAATGTAGGCGATGACTTCGCTGTATGGTGTGCCGAGGGCAAACTGCTTTAAAAAGACAAGTCTTAGTTTGCCTTCTTCTTCCCTTTTTAAAAGGGCTATAACGCTGTAGTCCACTTTCTTTCCGAAATCTGCTCCCAAATAGTAGTCTCCGGCTATTTTGCCCTCAACCCACAGTTGGCTCTCATTAATCAAGTCGTAGTCTTCGACACATTCGCGGATTAGGTCTTGGCTGAAAAAGCTGTTCTCCTCCTCCACAAATTCGGCTTCATACTCCATTTTAAACCTTAAATCGCCAATGGTCCTCCGCTGCTCCTCGAGGAACTCCTTTGAAATTAGTGGGCAATCTTCAGCCCTCACATGCTGGCTCCAATAATCCGGGTTTTTGAAGCTTCTGTAGAAGATGTGGTTTCTACCCCAAGGAGTGCTAAGCATTATGGCTGTGCCGTTTGTAGTTGCCAACATCGGGAAAATCACGCTGGCTATCACGTCTTCAGGCATAAAAGCCGCCTCGTCCATGACAACCAAATCCGCCGTATAACCCCTCAAAGTGGCCCCGTCTGGTCCGCATGGCAAGGCTATAATCTTGCTTCCATTTTTAAGCTCAATCATCGTCCGCGTCGACTTCAAAACAGACCTCGCCAAAAACGGATGCGTCAAAATAAAACGTTCAATAATATTAAACATGATCATGCTCTGTCTAAGACCTCTGCTGACAATAAGCGTAGTTTTATTCGCATTTGTAAAGGCGAAATGGATAACCTTAACCGCAATAGCCGTTGTCTTGCCCGTCTGTCTAGCCCAACAAGCCACAACCCGCTTACTGTTACAACGTAAAAGCTCAGCCTGATAGGGGAAGGGATGAAAACCCAAAACAGCCTCAGCAAAGAAAACGGGATCCTTCCTAAGCTTATCCCTTAAGCCCTCAAATCTCTTCAAGTCCATTTAAGACCAGAATGAACAAACGCGAAATATAAACAATTTCATCAAAAATAAAGTTACGAAAAACAAGGGAATTCAGAAGACCTAAAATTTCCGCATTTTAAACAAACCTTTTAAGGCTTATGTTTCGAAGCACATGCCTAACTTTGCGAATCATCACGCTTCAAGTATTATTTTTCTTCCCATTTCCATTTTAGGGGGTTCTCAACCTTTAAGAACGAATACTTTTTAAAATGTTTAGTATTTTCCGTCCACAAAGTATCAACATTGCCCTTACATGTATATGCCAAAACACAGTCAAATATGTCGCCGTCCACAATCGATAAATGCTTTGCTGATTCAAAAGTCTCTCTATAGGTTGTGGCTGAGGGAAGTAATTTCCTAAAACCCACGCTTTCCTCATACAGCATGCATATTTCAGCTGCTTCATCAGGACTTAGGGGATTCTTCACCTTCTTCCCAGTCATAATGGAATAAAATTCTAACAGATTCTGATGAGAAATAAAAGCCCTAATCCAGCCATTTATAGAAGCTTTAATAATAAGGGCTGCAGCGTCATGATGGGGACTTGAGCGGTCATGGGCGTAACATAAAATCATAGTGTCAAGCAATATTTTCTTACTTGCATGAACACTCTCCGCCACATCCACGCCATCAACCAATATCCTCATAAATTTCCCTTCTAGTTAACCCTATGGGAACGCCAACTTCACGGCAACTCGCTAAGGCATCAAGAATTCGCTCCTCAACCGTTTTTCTCTTTAACTCAACCCTAAAACCCTTCCTGTCCAGAGAAACAACGCTTAGCCTATCACCATTCCTCAAGCCTAACTTCTCCCGAACCTCAGCAGGAACATAAATCTTCTTCTTATGGTATGTTGTTTCAGTCAAATCCACACCCACACTTCACAATAACCAAATAATAAATTACCCATATTTAAATGTACCCATTAAAATAAACTTCGTCGAAAGCTCCAAGGGTCTCCATTATATTCCATGAGCTGAAAGCAATAGTTGATTCTCCAGAATAGGCTTTTAAGTAAACATCCCTAACGGTTTTGCTTCCAGACCCCTCAACGTACCTTTTAACTATGCTGCTTGAATCAAGATAGGCTATTAGCCCTCTCATCCCTCAGGCTCCTCACAAAAACGATAACAAGACCAGCCTTTGGCTTTATAGGCTCAAAATCTATCTCGTAACCCTCCACGTCGCTTATTCCCTTAAGAACTTCGTCAAGCATCTCTTCAAAAGCTCGTCCTTAATGAGCTCCTCAAGAGCCTGACTAACTTCAATGCCTCTTCGAGCCGCCTTCAACTTAAACTTTTCCCACAACTCTCTATCTGCATATATGCTCGTTTTCACCTTAGCCGTATACACCAATTATACCGAATATACCTAGATAAGCATATAACCTTCCCAAACCAAAAACAAGCTCGAACCCTATTTTAATACTTTCAACATGATTAAAAACGTTAATCAGCTTAAACCTTTAACGCCTACGCCTCGAAACCCTCGCCTGCACCCTTCTTACAATTCCGGTGAACTCCCTACTAACAAATCTCTTCGGAATCTGACTCTCCAAACCAGCCAAGTAAGAGGCCAAATCCAATTCAACTCCAGACTTGCCTCCAACCCTATTCAAAGCTTCCACAACCTTAACCAAAGCCTCAACCTGCCTAACCAAAGCGCGGCTCCACCTAAGCTTCATCTCACCCTTCACTTTCTTAGCCTTCAACTGCCTAATGGTGAACTCTATGCTTCGTTTTAGGCTTTCAGCAGCCATCAAAAGCAAACCAACACCGCTCAACTCTTGAGCTTCACTCTTTTCATCCATCAAACCGCCGAAAATAAAAACGAAAACATCCATATATCCTTTATAGTAAAAAACAATAAAGCCAACCTCACCCCACAAACTAACAAAAAACCAAAACGAAAAAGGGCCATAAAAACAACCATAAACCCCTATAAAAACCCTAACAAAACACCCAAAAACCAAAACCAACAAAACCCAAAACAACAACAAAACAAAAAACAAAAACCAAAACACAACCAGAAAACCCACAACCCACCACAAAAATTTTCACCTACACACCACGAAATAAATTAAAACATGAAAAAATAAAACAGAAAGCCTAAGCTCACAAGTTTCGTAAGTCTAGATAAATAAAAATATTCAAAAATGTCTTAAGCCCCCGTATGAAACATAAGTGAAACACGCCTCAGTTAATCAACAAAAGCTTCTTTAACCCTTCTTTTAACGCTATTTTTGGGCTATATCCCAATTTTTCCTTTGCTTTAGAAATGTCTGCAACACTGTGTCTTACATCGCCTTCTCTAGCCTCACAATATAGAATCTCCAGATCCTTTCTATTCGTTAATTCTAGAAGGGTGTGGGCTAGCTGTTTAATGGACGTGGCTACGCCAGTGCCAATGTTGAAGACCTCGCCTACCGCCTCCCCGCATTTTAGGGCCAGCATGTTGGCTTCGACAACATCTTCCACGTAAACGAAATCTCTTGTTTGTTCGCCGTCGCCGAAAATTGTTAGGGGCAAACCCCTTTTTACGCGGTTTATGAACTGTGTTATGACTCCGCTGTATTCGCTGTAAGCCTGCCTTGGACCATAAACATTGAAATATCGTAGGCAAACGGTTTCTAACCCAAAATCTTCAAAATATTTCCGCACATAACTTTCCGCCTTCAACTTTGAAAAGGCGTAAGGCGACAACGGCTTTGGCGGACAATCCTCCTTAATCGGCAACTTGTCAGCATTCCCGTATACAGCGCATGAGGAAGCGTAAATAAAACGTTTCACGCCCGCATCAACACAAGCCTTCAACAAGTTCAAAGTTCCATTAACATTAATATCATAGGTTAAGTCGGGATCCCGCATAGACTCTGGAACACTAACCAAAGCCGCCAAGTGAACCACATAATCCACGCTGCTTGCCAAATTTTTGACAAGCCAAGCGTCTCTAACGTCTCCGCAAACAAACTTGAGACTTTCATTATTCTTGTGCAAACTAATATTGTCTAAGCTTCCACTCCGCAAATTGTCCAAAACAACAGCCTCAAACCCCTCAGCTAAAAGCCTATCCACAGTGTGGCTACCAATAAAACCCGCCCCACCAGTAACCAAAACCCTCAAATCATCAACACCAAGCCGATAAAACCCAAACGAAAACATAAACCTTTCACACAACAAGAACAACAAATCCAAAAGAGGCAAAACAATGCAAAAAGCCCTAGAAATGGGTAGAAAATCCGCCACCGGAAGCTTCCAGCTGTTCATAGGCGTGGCAGCCTCCACCATCATAATGGCGATAGGCACCATAATACTAGCAAGGCTCATAACACAAGAAGAGTATGGACTATACACGGTAGCCCTAATCCCATCCGCCACAGCTACCCTTTTCAGAGACTGGGGCGTAAACTCAGCCATAGTCAAATATGCAGCCAGCCTAAGAGCCGAAAACAAAGAGGAAAAAGCCTACGAAATAATTGTTTCAGGCATACTCTTCGAAGTTCTAATGGGGCTCGCCCTATCAACAATCCTAATTTCTTTATCCGGCTTTTTAGCCTCAACAGTTTTCCAAAGACCGGAAATTTCGTCCTTAATCGCAATAGCCTCCACCACGGTGTTTGCAGGAGCCCTATTGACGGCTGCCCAGTCAAGTTTCATAAGCTTTGAAAGAATGGAGTTAAACAGTCTAACAAACATTTGTCAAGCCATGGCTAAAACCGTTGCATCTCCCATTCTGGTTTTAGTCGGCTACGGCGCCCTAGGAGCAACTTTAGGCTATACAATATCATTTATATTTGCAGCAATAATTGGCTTGGCAGTGTTGTACTTAACCATAGTGAGAAGGTTAAAAGCCAAAAATCCCCAGAAAAACGGTTTAAGCCAAGCTTTAAAAGGCATGCTTTGCTACGGGGTTCCCTTGTCCATAGCCTCGATTATAAGCGGTTTTCTAATGCAGTTTTACGCCTTTTTAATGGCCATTTACTGCTCAGACGCCATGATAGGCAACTATCAAGTGGCAACCCAGTTCGCCACGCTACTAACCTTTTTCACAATTCCCATATCAACGGTTCTTTTCCCCGTGTTTTCAAAAATTGACAGTCAAAAGGAGCGTGAACTACTCCGAACGGTGTTTACCTCATCAGTTAAATACACCTCAATGTTTCTCGTGCCTGCAACAATGGCGGTAATGGTTTTGTCAAAACCGATGGTTTACACGCTTTTTGGAGAAAAGTGGGCTTATGCACCTTTCTTTTTAACCCTATATGTGATAGGCAACCTTTTCACAATTTTTGGAAGCCTAAGCCTTGGAAACCTCTTAGCCGGCATGGGAGAAACAAAAACTCAGATGAAACTAAGCCTAATAACCCTTGCCTTTGGCATGCCACTGGCCTCCATACTCATACCTTTCGCCGGCATAGCGGGCTTAATAACAACAAGCATAGTGGCTGGATTGCCAAGTCTCTCTCTTGGACTGTATTGGACATGGAAACATTATAGGGTTAAATTTGACGCCAGATCTTCTGCAAAAATACTGGCAGCATCCTCTATCGCAGCAGCAACGACCTTTATAGCGACAAGTTTTACAGCATATGCAGACTGGATAAAACTGGTTGTCGGAGGCGTAACATTCATAGCCACCTTCATTATCGTGGCTCCCACGTTGGGCGCTATAGAAAGAGCCGACGTTGCCAACTTGAAAGTGATGTTTTCGGGTTTAGGAGTTATTTCGAAGCTTTTGGGCATTCCGTTGAATGCCATGGAAACCGTTCAGCGTCTCCTAGCTTTTAGGTAAACTTTTTAGGCTTTGAGTCGCTATCTTTTCAACAGCAAGTGTCTAGAATTGAACGTCAAAACAACCTCCATCATCAATTTTATACGACGTTTCTGGAGAACAATAGTTTTGATTATTTTTGTTTCTTTGGCAACGTTACTTTTGAGCGCAGCGATTTCAATATGGCTAAGCAGCTTCCACAACCTCCATCTTCCAAGCGTGGGCACCATACGCGTGATAGGCGTTGAAGCCTCTGGAGGAGACTTAACAGACGCTCAGGATGGAAGCCAAATCCTAGATTGGGGAACCGTCCACCCTGGAACAATAGCGAACCGCTCGCTCTACATAAGGAGCAAAAGCAATGAGCCGATAACTCTCCAGTTGATGCTTTCAAACTTGACGTTCCAAAATTCTGAAGGCGCCGACGTCACGAGGTTTCTGCCTCTTGAAAACCCTTTATACTTAACATGGAACTACACTGGCGCACAACTTAGGCCAGGCGAACAAATATGTGTAGTCTTAACTTTGAAAGTGTCCGAGGATTTAGAGTTTATTAATTATGTAATCAATAATGATGTGAAAGAATTCTTTTTTGTTATAACCATAAAACCTCAAGAACCGTTGTATTAGAATTGTTCTATAACATGGCTGAAAGTTTTCTATATCAATACTACATATGGGTTTAATTTTGTGTTTTAACCAGTTTAATAAGGTAGAAAGGAGAGCTCGATGCTGAACAACATTGTTTCAGTGGTGATTCCAGCCTTCAATGAAGAGAAAACAGTAGGCAGAGTAATCGAAGAAACTATTCAAGTGATGGAAAGTTTAGGTTTGCCTTACGAAATAATAGTCGTGGATGATGGTTCATGGGACCGCACAAGGGAGGAGGCAAGCAAATATAAGGTTACGGTGCTGTCAAACGGAAGAAACAGAGGAAAGGGCTACGCTTTAAGAAAGGGTTTCCAACATGCCAGCGGCGACATAATTGTAACCATAGACGCGGACGGCTCCCACAAGCCCAAGGAAATTCCAGACCTGCTCAACACGCTTATGGAAGGAGCAGACGTAGTGGCTGGGTCAAGGTTTTTAGGCAAAAACAAAAACCACACCTCGAAACTTCACGTTTTTGGCAACTACCTCATAAACTTGACAATTATGGCTTTAACTGGAAAAGCAATCACAGACAGCCAGACAGGACTAAGAGCCCTAAAAAGAGATTTTCTCCAAAAAATAAGTTTAGAATCTGAAGGCTATGAAATTGAAACGGAAATAACCATGAAAGGACTGAAAAATGGCTTCGTTTTCAAGGAAATACCCATAAGTTGTGACAGAAGAAAAAACGGAATTTCGAGACTATGCATTCTTCACCACGGACCAAAAATTCTGAAAACAATCTTGAAACACGCATTGACGACGAAATAGAAGACTATATTAAATGGTCTATACTTGTTCTCCATATCAATATATAAACCAGCCTTCAGACATTTTACAACAGATAAGAGGAGAAAGCATTGGATATTAAGAAGCTACTGTTAGTGTTGCTTATAGCCGCTTTCGTTGCCAGTTTCGTTCCCATATGGGTTGTTAACGCAGAGGATGGAATAAGCGACTACGACAATGTACCAGCAGAACAAGTGGTTAACGACATTGACAGTGTCGTCAACTCGAGCATTAGTGAAGGAGAAAAAAGATACGATCTGCACCACACACTTTACAGAGTGACGGTAACGCCAAAAAACGTTATTGTTGGACAAGAGATAACTGCAATAGCAGAGACAGACAACAATTTTGTAACCCATGTAACCTTCGTGTGGGTTAAACCCTTCGAAGAAATCAAAATAGAGAGGGTTCAAGTTTATTCAGAAAATGGTTTAAAGAAAGCAAAGAGTACATACACCCCCAATAAAACTGGTTATGGATGGGTGTTTGCCTTATTTGAAAATAGAAATACTGGCTCATGCAGGTGCGGATGGTTATATGCCATGAGGTGGACATGCTTCAAAGTTGTTAAAATCCCGCAGCAGATACCTGACTATCCAGTGGTTGGCACTGCTGGCGCCATGGCAACAATGTTTATGGGTTTAGGTTTATTCCTAAACAAGAAAAGGCAAAAGCCCGTTTAGACCCATTTTAGTCTTCAGTTTTTAGTTTTACCCGTTTTTAATGGTTGATGTTATGGAGAAGGCTTTAGGCAAGATTAGGTGGATAACCAGCATATTCAAGGATTATTGGCAGCACGCTTTAGCCTTATCCCTCTTTCTGTTAATAATTGGGGCAGTTTATTGGCGAGACCTCGAAATATTAATAAATGAAGCCCTCCACTCGGAAGCTCTTTCCCATGTGCTTTTGATGCCCTTTTTTGTTGGGGTTCTCCTCTACTGGAAAAGAGACTCATTCAAAGTAGCGCTCGCCTTTGATTCTTTGCGGAAGAAATCGGAAAGAATGTTTTTCGATGAACTTGTGGGCTTAAGCCTATGCCTCATAGCCTTCCTCATTTATTGGTATGGTTCATATATGTTTTATCCATTGGAATATCATATGCTTTCCCTGCCCATATTCGTGGCTGGCACCGTTCTGGTTCTCTTTAACCTAAAAGCCTTGAAAGCTTTGGCCATCCCCTTGGTTCTTCTCGTTTTTCTAGTCCCGATCCCAAGCGAGATAGCATACACCCTAGGCGGAGGCTTAGCCAACCTTAATACACAAGCTTCCTACACACTGCTAAAAGGACTGGGTGTTCCAGTGACATTAAACACTACGTATGGCTCTCCAACAATAACGCTGGCAAAACCACAAGGGATGCCAATTCCTTTTACGATAGGTGTTGCATGCTCGGGAATCTACATGTTAACCGCCTTTTTCATGTTCGCCGTTTTCCTAGCGGCAATCATGCAAGCTCCTCTTCTCAAAAAAGCCTTAATATTCCTGCTTGGTTTCGCTGTATTCGAAGTTTTAAACATAGTACGCATAACATCTATAGTTTCCGCGGCATACTTTCTCAGTGAAGAAATCGCCATGCTGATTTTCCATTCAGCGGCAGGCTTAATCCTAACATTTATCGGAATATTCATCACATTAGGCTTGTCTGAAAAGCTGTTAGGTATAAAAGTTGCCACCGGCAAAGCTGGAACGCCTCCTTGTCCAGAATGCAGTAAATTGCGGGAGAAAAGCCAGAATTTTTGCCTAAATTGTGGTAGGTTTTTCAACCCGTTTAGAAGAAAACCATCAAAAATTTTTTGGGCAAAACTAACGCTGCTGTTGATAGGCTGTTGCCTAATATCCTTAAGCGTTAATGCACCGGTTTTCGCCATCTCCAAGGAAACAATTGAAGTTACTTCATGGGAAGGAACAACAGCAATTCTACCGCAAATTCCAGAATACAGCCTCGTTTTCCTATATCGGGATATAGACTATGAGCGATTAGCGAAACAGGACGCTTCGCTGGTTTACGCCTATTTCCCAGCAAACCTTTCAAAGCCAGTTACATACGTCCTTGTAAACGTGGCAAACAGCATTTCAAACCTTCATAACTGGGAAGTCTGCCTCATATCGTGGCAGACGGCACATGGACGATACCCGCTTGTCGAGGTTCTAGCCTCCAAAGACATGCCATTGCTTGAGGGAAACCAGCTAATCGCAAAATACCTAGTTTTCCATAATCCCGAGGAAAAATATACACAGTTTACTCTTTACTGGTATGAGAGGGCAACATTCAAGATAGGCGCCACCATACAGCAGAGGTTTGTTCGAATAAGCCTTGTAATACTGGTATGGAAAGCTTCCAGCCATCAACAATATGAAAGCCAACTTTTAGAGCTTGGAGATGCAGTAGCCCAACACTGGAAGCCCATAAAAACGCAGTCCTTGCTGTCCTTGGGGATACCCGCACAGCAAACCCTCCTCGCTTTTTCAATAGCCCTCATAATAATAACGAAGATGGCGCAGTACACTCGCGATTGGCGTAAAAGGATTAATAACCTTAAAATCTTCAACAACATTGCTTCGCCAACAGACAAGCTTGTGCTTCAGACACTAACCGAACTGGGTAAAACCAAAGAAGCTGCCACAACGGCTGAAATAAGCTCTGCAATTAAAAACAAAACTGGAAAAACAGTCAAGCTTGAAAGACTTGTGGAAAGGCTAAACCACCTACGAGAATATGGCTTTGTAAAAATGGATATTATTATGAGGGATAACAGTCCAACGTTGGTTTGGAAAAGTTTAGTAAGCCTCTAGAAACCTTAAATGGCGCCTCAACCCATTTTAGTCTAGAAATGTGTCCAGAAACAGGCAAAAAAGTCGAAGCTGAAGAAAAAAAGGCCGAAATTACAACCACACAGTATTTAATAGAGACCATAAAGCAGCTTCAAGAGGAAGTTGAAAATCTGAAACTGGAACTGAAAAGGGCTAAGGGGATACCTTCTGGAAAAATAGGATTCGCCTTCGCTGTTCCGGGCATTCTAGCCCTTGTCGCCGCGGTTTTAAACAACTCGAATGTTCTAGCCTTCATAGGTTTAGGCCTGACCTTCTGGGGAGCTCTGTTCTTTTTCGTGAGACCAGCACGGTACGTGCAGAGCAGCCTAATAGACTCCACGGCGCTGCCAGTATACAAAACAATTGACAGGATAATTGCAGACCTTAAATATAAGGGCAAAAGCTATTACATACCCCCCTACCCAAAGGAAGTTTACCTTCCGGAATACTTGAAAGGACTTAAAGACCCAGTTGTTTTCATTTCCGCAGACACTGGCGGCATGCCTTCCATAGAAGAGCTTGCGAAAAGCAAATTTCTGCTTGCCAATCCGAACGGTATCTGTGTTGCTCCACCCGGGTTGGGAATTCTCACACAGCTTGAAAAAGAGTTGGGAAAGGATGCGGCAAAGCTTCAACCAACCGAAATATGCGAAATCCTTCCACCGTTGATTGTCGAAGATCTACGTTTGGCGCGGGAACTTGAGATGAAAGTTGAGGAAAACACCGTCCACCTCAGAATGCTCGATCCGGTGTACAAAAACTTGTATGTAGGCGAGGAGGGTTTAAAGAGTGTTCACTTTCTTGGATGCCCGCTTGCCAGTGCCATTGCATGCATGTTAGCTAAAGCCTCTGGGAAAATGGTTACAATACAGAAAGTTAACGTGTCAGTTGACGGCCAAATAATCGAGGTTAGGTATCGCATGGTGGAAAGCTAAACATGAATTTTCCAATGAATTTGTCTGACATAAGCCTCTGGCTGGCGGTTATGGCCATAATCCTGCTCATAACATCAGAACTAGTATCTTCAGCGTCCGGATATGCCGGTGATGTTATCATTGAAAAGAAACGCCTTCGCCTCGTCGCCCTTGCCTTGGGAATAGGATTCATGGCTACGGTTATAGTTCGCATATTTTATCCTTTCTAAATCGGAGAAAACTGGTGGAGAAAGGAATGACACTAATACTCGTTTCCAGTTATGACGATGGTGAAGGAGAAATCTCTAACATTTGTTTGAGTTACGCTTGCCGACACCGTTAAAGTTAAGGTAGCTTTAACTAGTTGTTTTACATTTAATGTTGCACCTTCCTTATCCCAAGTTAGAGTTATATAACCCTCCGCTTCAGCCGGGTTCCAACCTTCCGTTGTCATACTTAGTTTCACCTGAGTATTCCCGGTGTTATTAATCCAAATATCCCGTTTGTGGCTACTTCCGGGTTCCACAAGGCCCCAGTCGATGAATGTTAGGCTCTGGGTGCAAGCCTCGTCTGCGTATACCGTGATGCCTAATGTTTTTACGTTCCCAGAGCTTGGGATTTTTCTTTGGGCTGGAAGCAGGCTTGCGGCTAAAGCAGTCATAATCATGGCTGCTAAGGCAATGGTGAATATTACGGCCAAATTTGTTTTTGTTGTCTCCATATGTTTAGCCTCGAGGGAAAAGCCTATCTTAAGTCTTAATAAATATTTCTGTTCACATTAACAACACAAATACACATCAAACAATACGCCAACAGGCCAAGCGGCATCATAGTGTTAGTGGTCATGCAGCTGGTTTCGGGATCCAGCGGCCACTAACACTTATTCTAGATTCTAAAAATGAGAAACAATATGAGCCTAAATCTGGGTAGCACTGATAACTTCGTGTAGCGTGGTGTAGTAGGCTTTAAGCGCATATTTTTGGGTATTGTACCCTAAATGATTTGATGTCTTGTTGCAAAACTTTTACATTTTAGATTGGGAATACATTTGGGGTGGTCGTGTTGGATGTTAAAGTTTTTGTGGATGGAAAGGAAATAGGACTCAACGAGTTTGTTGCCAAGTTTTTAGGCAACACCGTTGCTGGGGCTATCAGCACCCTACGGGGTGTTCAAGAAAATTGGAAGGAAATTAGGATAGAGATAAAGAGGTGAGGAGTGTCTGTTGATTCCGGTGGAGCATAAAAAGCATTTAGTGGAGGAGTTGGCTCAGAAACTGTTGAACCCTGTTAAGCTTGTTGTCTTTACACAGGAGTTTGAGTGTCCATACTGTGCGCAGACCAGAAGCCTCGTGGAGGAGTTGGCTGGTTTAAGCGAAAAACTAAGCGTGGAGGTTTACGATTTTGTGGCTGATGCGGATAAGGCTAAGGCTTACGGCGTGGACAAGGTCCCAGCCATTGCAATCTTGGGCGCTAAAGACTATGGTTTGAGGTTTTACGGTTTGCCATACGGCTACGAGTTTCAAACCCTCCTTGAAGGTGTAATCAGCGTTTCCCGTGGAAAGGCGGAAATCTCCGAAGAAACTAGAGAAAAGCTTAGGAGCATAGAATCACCCGTGCACATTCAAGTTTTCGTGACGCTTACCTGTCCATACTGTCCATCGGTAGCAAGCCTAGCCTTCAAGTTCGCCGTTGAAAGCGACGTGGTTAGGGCCGACGTGGTGGACGTAGGCGAGTTTCCCCACATTGGACACAAGTATGGCGTTATGGGTGTTCCAAAAACCGTCATAAACGAGAAAGTGGAGTTTTTAGGAGCGGTTCCAGAAGACGTTTTCTTAGAGCATGTTTTGCTGGCTGCCCGACGCCCAAACTACGTGCTATAACGCCACTCTAAGGTGTGAAATCTGGCTGACGAAAAGAAACCTTTAACCCTCCTCTTCATTTACAGTGGCGAGTTTGCCGAACGTGTCATAAGAAACCTTATAAACGATCCGAGCTTCTGCAAGGCTTGTGGCTTATACTGTGACTCATGCAAGTATGGCGTTTACAGTTATGTGCGCAACATCCGCGCCGCCATAGAACTGCCGAAGCCTTCAGACCTGCCAGCCTTCATAGACAAGCCCGAAGAATACATGCCGAAAACAATTCCAAAAGTGGACTTGTGCGTGGCCTCCGGCCTTCACAAAGACTTGCTTTTAGAGCTGCCAGCCCACCTTGAAAGGGCTGGTGTTAAAGG
>CAZZMT010000097.1:0-34277 GCA_964655395.1 uncultured Candidatus Bathyarchaeia archaeon
TGGCTCTTTGAACATAGTCTTGGAGGCTACACCCTTCCATGAACTTTCAGCCATCGAGCAGGGTGTCAGAAGCTATCAGGATAGGCTGCTGACGCTGCAGAAGGCCAGAGAAGCCCTAAAGTGGCGTGTTCCATTGGGCCAGCCGGAATCGGGGAATATGGACAACGTGTATTACAAGCGGAGCCCTTAATCCACTCCACCACAATGTATTTTAAGCCTTCAGTGTCGCCGAGCTGGTCAAGCCACTTCAAAGCTTCACGAGCCTTCTGCAAAACCAGCAGTCTCTCCTGGTAGCTGCGCACCACCTGTTCTATGGCTGTCAATTCGTGGAATGGGTTGGCATCCAACACTATGCTCAAAGTGCCGACGGTGATTTCGCCGAGGCTTTCGGCAGCCATCTTCTTTCCAGCCAGCTTCATGACTACTTCGCGGATTTTTTTGGATTTCTCGGCTAAAGCCCTAATCTCGTCTAGGCGGCGCAGATACTCGCCCAACGTGCTTTTAGTTTCGGCAATCTGCTTTTCCAAGGCTTCAGCTATATCTTCAGCCGAAGCGTACTCCTTTAACTCAACCACCATTATCCATTACACCTCCAACATCAAGGAAACAATAGAAAGGGAATTTAGGCGAAACTAACACCCTACCCCCAATCTCAACGAATCAATACTCTTATGGCCTAGTGCCACTTGTTCGGAATTCATTGTTGTTGGCTGTAACCAGCACTATCGTATACTCGTATCCTGTCGTAAAAGTACCGCTGCCACTTATGTTCACTATCACTTCCCTAGTTTCCTTTGGCGGTATCTCAATATCAGGAATATCTTTGAATACATCAACACCATATCCTTGAACACGTACAGCTGTTATTTTTACTGTTGATCCACCTTCATTTGTTGCCAAAACCTTAACAGCTGTGCTATTCCATCCATATGGTGTCCCTAGTTTTAATCTTTCGCTGCTTCCCATAAATCCTATTGTTAGGGCTCCCATCCATGCTGCGACGGCGATGCTGACGGCAACTGTTACGGCGATAAGTATGATGGATGCCACTACGGGGCTTAGGGCTTTCCTACTTTTCAGTATCTTCATTTTCTTTCATATCCCTCCTTATTTGTTGTCGTGTATGTAAGGGGAGACTGAGGATTTAAATCTTACGACTTAATACACCATATTAACCATTTGTAAAACAAAACAACACCACAAAACCACAAAACCTAGAGAGGCTAGACCCCTATTGGCTAAAAACCAACCAAACCAACATAAAAATCTATAGAGGGGTAGCGTATTTGTAAAGCTTCAGCAACCACAAATATGACTATCCAAGCAAAAATCGACATCCTAACAAAAAGGGCAGAATACCAAACCTACAAATCGAACGCCACTAACACGCACGGCAAGGCGAAAACGGGCTATTTTTCCAGTTTCTCAAAGAACTCTAAGAGAAGCTTTGCCACTTTCTCGCCGAACTCAGTCTTCTCATACTTCTTCTTTAACGGGTCTAAGCGTTCGCTTTTAGCCAAACCAAGCTCCTCAATTTCAATCATCCTCGCCCTGAAAGTGCCATCGCTTAAAGTCAAACCATTAGCCCTCATGAACTCTTTGGCCTCCTTCCACTTCCCCCGCCCCAAATACAATAGGAAAAGGCAGTCTATAGCGTGGTCCTTCTCCAACATAGCCTTAATCGCCGAAAGCCTAGGATCAGTCAATATACGCCGAATCTTCTCCTCTTCTCCACTCCTAACCATACAGCCAACCATCCACCATACTTCACGCTTACTGTTATAGGCGTATGCCCCTTAAAAGATTTAACCTATATTACGAATCATGACTTATTACTGCGGAACACAAATTGAACCCTCCGAATCATTCTGACTCATGAAAGAACCTCCGTCCATAAGCCAAGCCTATGAAATAAGGGGCCAAAATGTCAAGGCGAAAGTAACAGCTACTAAAGCACCAACAATGTCTAAGATTAAGCCAGCCTTCACCATCTCCCTCACCTTCACCTTTCCAGTGCTATACGCGATTGCGTTTGGCGGCGTGCCCACAGGCAACATAAAGTCAAGGCTGGAGCACACCGCCACTAAAACGGCTGAAACCACCGGGCTTATCCCTACAGCTAAGCTTACGGATATGGCTATGGGGACGAAAAGGTTGGCACTGGCGGTGTTGCTTGCAACTATAGTGAAAAGCAATGCGGAAAAACCCAAAACCAAAAACAAAATGGCTAATGAACCTCCACCAACGGTTATCGCCAAGCTCTGGCCAACCCAGTCCGTTAGCCCCGACACTTCCATAGCTGCACCTAAGCTTAAACCACCTCCAAAAAGCAGAACCGTGTTCCGGTCCACTCTGGGTATGTCATGCTGGTTTAGAACCCCCATTAAGAAAAGAATAATTGTTACGAGTAAAGCCACCAAGCCAGAAGAGAGCCCATGCCCCCTCCACCCAAAAATGTCAGCTAAACTTTCAGGTAGACTGCTTGTAACCCATAAAACTGCAGCCAAAACGAAAACAGACAAGGTAAGCTTCTGCTTAACGTTCAACACAGCCGTCTTCTTTTCTGGTTTTTGAACAATGGTTGCTTCCACGGGAAACAACCTAAAAAGAAGAACCCAAATCAAAAGAACAAAAATGGCTGTTATAGGAAGCCCGTACAGCATCCAGCCCAGAAAAGTCAGGTTATATCCAACTAACTCTTGAAGCATCCCAGCCGCCACCATGTTAGGCGGCGTACCTATCAGAGTGGCGATTCCACCAACGCTGGCGGAATAAGCTATGCCAAGAACCGCCACTTTATAGAAATTTTCCTTGTCCTTCTCTCTTTCGTACTTTACTGTTAAGCTTAAGGCCAACGTTACCATTAAAGCAGCTGTTGCAGTGTTACTCAACCATGGAAAGAAAAGCCGTAGTAAACATCAAACCCAAAACTAGCCTTTTAGCGTCTCCTCCCATATGCATAACTATCCTGTAGGCTAGGGCTTCATCCAAATCCTGTTTCTCGAAAGCTAAAGCCAAGAAAAAGCTGCCTAATATAAGGGCAACAGTCGGAGAAAAGAACGGCATCAAAGCCTTTTCAAAAGTTTGGATACCCAGAAGGGGCTGTGCAACAGCAATTATCAGCCCCGTTATACCCATAGGAAGAAGCTCCGTAATCCAAAGCCCAGAGGCAAAAACCAAAAGGGCGAAAGTGACACGCATCTTTTCTTCAGGGGGCGGAGCCAAAAAATATGCTATTAAAACTGAAGCAACAACAGCCAATAGCTTAACTGCCTTTTTAAAATCCATCAAACTTCCCTAACCGCACCTAAAACTCACGAATTGAAACGATTTCACAGTTTTCCGCGCATATAAACTCCTTCAAAAGTTTCTCAAATTGGAATTTATCCTCAATATCCACCGTTACATGCAACACACAAATGGAAGGATAACGTTTTTCAATAGCTTTTAAAAAAGGTGGAACAACTATTGAAGCAGTGAAATCCGCCCTCAACTTGGTTTCTCTCAACTTCCTTCCAAGCTTTAAAACAAGGTTTTTTTCTATAACATCCCCTCGAATAATAACTTCCAAAGTTTTAAGCTTACCCAACTAGACACCCTAGCCATGAAAACCACAAGTTTCTCACGAAAATAAGACTTTTGGCCCTACAAACAGAACCTTTTTGAGTTTTATGAAGAGATATGTGCTATGAAAGTTTCAGGCGTGTATTGTAGTATGCCCCTTGCCTGATACGCGAATCCCCTAGCCACAAGAACCTTCACTATTTTCTCTGGAAACAACCGTTGTTTAATGAGCAGTTCTAGGGCGTGGGTGTAATTGCGGTTAAGCTCTCTGACAGCTAAGACTTGCTGTTTACGGGATAAAGCGTAATCCTTACATTCAACAAGATAAGCCAGACTCATGTCGGGCTTAACCGCTAAAACATCACAGCGGTTTTGCCTTGTGAAAACTATGAAGCCCTTTTTCCGAAAGGCTTCTGAAACAGTGTCTTCAAGCACTGTGCCGCTCATCGCAAGCCCGATTAAATGCTAAAAAGCATTTGTTAAGTGTTTTTCGGTTCCAATGGACTAGGAAAGTTTAAATAAAAAGCGGTTTACTTCTAGTTTGCTATTAAAAGGCATGGATGGCGTTAAATGGCAAGTCAAACAGCCAGAGAGTTCCGTCACATACTGAGAATAACGGACACAGACGTAGATGGCACTCTAAAAGTGCCCTATGCCCTCAAAAAGATTAAGGGCATGAGCCTAAGCCTAGCCCACGCCATACTGAATAAGGCGGGAATAGACCCCCACATGAGAGCCGGCTTCCTAACAGAGGAGGAAATCGAAAAAATAGAGGAAATAATAAAAGACCCGGCGAAACATGGCATACCAAGCTGGCTTCTGAACAGGCGAAAAGACTTGGAAACGGGAAAGGACATGCACCTCATAAGTGCAGACATTATTCTGAGAACAAAGATGGATATTGAAAGGTTGAAGGAGATAAAATCTTGGCGGGGATACCGCCACGCCTACGGACTGAAAGTTAGGGGACAGCGAACAAGAACAACGGGCAGAACGGGCAAAACCGTTGGGGTGAAAAAGAAGGCGGCAGCCAAGGGCGGTGGAAAGTAGCATGGGTGACCCTAAAAAACAGAAAAAGAAATATGAAACCCCCCGTTTCCCATGGCGCACAGACATGCTCCAAGAAGAACTCAAACTTTTGGGACAATATGGCTTGAGAAATAAGCGGGAACTTTGGCGCCACAAAACCATGCTCTCAAAGTTTAGGGGCATAGCCCGCTCCCTTATAGGCAAGCCGCCCGAAGAAAGGCAAAAAATGGAGGAAGAGCTTCTATCCCGCCTCAAAAAGCTTGGCATAATCCATGAAACAGCAGTTTTAGACGACGTTTTAGACTTGACTGTTGAAGATATTCTTGAGCGCCGCCTCCAGACAATCGTTTTTAGGAAGGGACTAGCCAAGACAATCCATCAAGCCCGCCAACTCATAACCCATGGACATATATCCATAGGAAACCAACGTGTAACAGTGCCAAGCTATCTGGTAACCAGAGAAGAAGAGGAACTGGTAAACTATGCGCCGGACAGCCCGTTGGCTAATCCAAGTCACCCGCTACGCCAAATGATTGCAGTTGCTCCAGCAGCCACTGTGAAAGAAAGTAAAACTAGAGAGACAAAAAAGAGGTGAAGGGTAAATGAGCGGTAGTAGCGGTAGCGGAACATCCTCCACGACCAAGAAAACTGAAAAGTGGGGAGTAGCCCACATATACAGTTCCTATAACAACACTATAGTTCACATAACAGACCTTTCAGGAGCAGAAACAATAGCCCGCACTTCTGGAGGAATGTTTGTAAAAGCCGATAGGCTGGAGTCTTCGCCGTACGCCGCCATGCGTGCAGCCACAGCAGCCGCCGAAATAGCCAAAGACAAGGGAATAACAGCCATCCACATAAAAGTGCGAGCGCCAGGTGGACCGGGTCCAAGAACACCTGGACCAGGCGCCCAAGCAGCTATACGAGCCCTTGCAAGGGCAGGCTTCCGCATAGGTAGAATAGAAGAGGTTACGCCTATACCCCATGACGGCACACGTCGACCAGGCGGCAGAAGGGGCAGAAGAGTATAGCCTTCATATTTGTGCATAGGTTTCAAGCTATTCATAGAAAAATTGAAATAATGCACCAGTTTAGTAAGTTAATCATCTTTTATCCACGTATCAGTCTTTAGATTGAAGGGCTCTAACAACAGCCTCTTTAACACCTTCAATACTTGCGTTAGTTAAAGTATATTGTTCCACCAATAATAAGCCAAGACTGTTAATTAAGCAATTGCCTATCTATTTTTAGTTTTGTATTTGGGGGATCAAATTTTTATGGGCGCTCCACATTCAAGACCACCTTAAAAACTAATAGCATAGCTATTCTTTTAGCGTCTCCTTAACAGAATATTGTCAAAGAAGATGTAGGGGTTAATCACTTTCAGGTGAGTTACAGCTTAACGCTTACTTCAAGACCACTCCAACCTGCTGATATATATTTGCTTAAATATTTTCCTGAATACTTCACATAATCTAGGTAGGATGGTGCTTGCTCCACGTTGTCTGCAACTACAACACTTCCTTTATGAAGTTTATCCTCGACTAACTGCAGATATTCCAAATACTGCCATTTATCAGCGTCGATGAAGACAATATCAAACTCGCCCTCCAACTTCGGAATTACCTCAATAGCGTCGCCTACTAAAACTTCAACTGTAGGCGGTATTTCAGCTCTCCTTATGTTATTCACTGCAATCTTCGCAACAGTAGGGTCGATTTCTATAGTAATTAAGCGAGCATTGCTGTCCAACTCCTTTCCCATAAGAATGGCTGAATAACCTATTAAAGTCCCAACTTCCAAAACACGTTTCGGTTTAACCTCACGAATAATTCTAATCAAGATTTGACCCTTATAAGGCCCCACGATGGGAAGAAATCTTCTTCTTGCCAAACTTTCAATTTCCTTTAAAACTCTGTCCGCTTTGCTAGAAAACATTCTCCACCTAAGTTCGCCTAAAATTCAAACTAGGATATATAAAGATACTCCAGTCCCAACCTATGCTTCATTAACCTTACAGTTTCAGAGTTCTTTAATCACCGTTAACGGAACTGATACAGAATCATTTATATCTAATAATGGCTTTTACTTTTAAGGTGGTGTTTTTATGCGTAAACACCTAAAAAAGCAGAAACTCGTCATGCTAATGTTCATATTTTCGGTGTTAGCTCCGGCATCTTTTTCTTTGAGGGCAAGAGCAACATCCAGCGAAGGTGGCGAATGGATTGACCATCCGTTTGTTTATCCTTCTACGGGAACTGTTTTCGCTGTGGTTGGAGAGGATGTTATTTGCGTTGCGAAAACTCCGTCCGACATCATATTATTTTTCGACATTAACAAATCAGCTTGGACTGAGCTTAAACTTAATATTTCGCAAACGATTTACGATGTAAAAGCCAAAGGTCACACCGTCTTTGCATACACTTATTATTATCTTGTAGGCTATAGCTCTTATACATGCAGCTATGACGTGATACCATACAAGGGCAAACTATTATCTAGCAATGCCTATTACTGTGGAAAGAATTTGGCCTTATTTGTTACTGATGAAACAGTTTATGTGTTCGATTCTAAGCTGGGACGTTGGCAAGAATATGACTATGCCTTGCCAGATGACTATTTAGGTTGTTCATCGTATATACGGGATGACTATGTCTTGGTAGTTTTACTAAGACGCCAAGGGCAGCCGAAAAACTTGGTTTACAGTCTTCACGTGCATAGCTTTAATAAGCTGGAAAGCGGAGTTTCAGCTTTAGCCCTAGACCATGGGTTTGCAGGATACTATAGATACGGTGACTCAGACAATTTTCTGATTGCAGGTTATAGTGCCTTTACAAATGAGTTCAGTTTAATTTCCATAAGTGGATTGGGCGCTATTTTTGCCATAAGTGCTGGAAGTGATCCTCAGGAAGGCGAGCACACCGCTTGCGCTGTAAGCTTTTCCCATCGCGTGTCAGATAACGAGATACTCGGGCACTTTTATGGTTATGACACTTATCTTGGTTCATGGTCGTATGAAACTGTATCCTTTATTGTATATCAAGAAGTGTGGGGTCAAAATTGGATGCCTGGAGGGCGATTCTTGGTTGATAGTGCAGTGTTGAACGACGGTGCAGTATATAAGTTTATTATTTACTCAGGGATAACGGGTCAATGGTCGGTTGTGATAGAACCCCACCTCACCTATAATAGCGTCACTAGCTTTATTTTATGTGGCGGTGAAGTCCTTGTTGTTTATGATGCTGACAACGCTTGGGGGCACAGCTTCTCAACAGGGCAAAGTTCAATGATTTCAATAGACAAACCGAAAACAGGCTTTTTCCCTGAAGGTAAAGACTTTATTGTCTTCAACCGGTTCAGCGATTCCGACAGTGAAATGACCATGCATATATACAACAGCCGAACCAACCATTGGACAGTCATAGGTTTAATAAAAGCGCTGTCCCCAGCCTATTCTGTCGGTGAACATGTTTTTGCATACTGTTCGGAAATAAGTCCAGTCAAGGAAACCATTTTCTACTCTTCATTTCTGGATAAATATGAAAAATGCGATTTTCCAGAGGATAGTTCAGTTTCAATAGATGTCAAATATAGTCTCGCATGTGCATATTCAAGTGCAAAATCCTATCTTTTTGATGCCCAAAGAGGCCAACTATACACATTTGACTTCAGTTTGGGCATGAATAGTTTAGGTGACTTTGCCGCTTGCTTTTACAACACCGCAACAAAAACGCTCTACGGTTACAGTGTCCTTTTAGGCAAAATCACAAACTTAACTATTCTTGACACGCCGTATGCACGCCAAACCAACGGTTTCATAGGCTTAATCTCAAACAATCTCTATAGCAAGTATTACGCCTTCAACGGTTTAAAAGACTGTTGGGTTGAACTCGTTCCGTCAGGAACTTATATGCGGCCACCTGTTCTCGGCGAGAAAACTGCCTTAATCGTTAGGTCTGATAGGGTTTACGCTTTCGACCCAAACGGACGCCTAGGCACATACAACTATCAGATAGAATATGAAGGGATGTTTTATCCAGTGTCAATTTCCACAAACTCCACACAGATCTCTAACTTTAGCTTTAACCAATCAAAGAGGGAGATAAGCTTCAACGTAACAGGAGAAGACGAGACAACAGGCTTCTGTAATGTAACGCTTCCAAACACTCTGGTTCAAAATCTCTGGCATGGCAACTTCACCATCCTAGTGGATGGACAACCGCCCACAGACATTAGTATACTATCCGATGAAACATACACATACATCCATTTCACCTACACCCACTCAGAACACGAAGTGATTATAATCCCAGAGTTTTCACCGCTGATTATTCTTCCACTATTAATTGGAACAACTTTAATAGCAATAATTAAGTCATGGTCTAAACCTAAAAAACTACACGTGAAAGCATAGCCCGTATTATACACCACTACTATTTTCTATTTCATCGTTCACAGAAGGTTGGAAATAAACTCTTGATATGATAATTTGGATTTAGAATTCGTAACTGATAAGAATTTTGAAGATTAAGTGGAAGAGTGTGAAACTTTCCGGTGTATTTGGGTTTGGGAGGGTTAAAATTTTTATCTACTACTTGACTTTACAACCATAACATAGTCATCGTTACAAAAAATGAAGCACGCACCTATCTTCTAAATGACTTGTAAAGGCTAAAACCGCAGAACTTCAGCCTAATGAGCCGAGCCCACCATTTTAGAGGGTTCCTAAAAGATTTGTTTTGTAGGGCGGCACGGAAAACATAAAAAGGTGAAATGGGCGGGAGAAATCGCCAAATTTATATAAACCACCAGTATTCTATTCAACGGCATCCATGGTTAAACCTCGCATTTAGGTGGTTAACGTATAGTGGAAATAAAAGTGTTGGAGAAAAACGAAAACACCATGCGCCTCTTGATAAAGGGAGTGGACGCACCGTTCATTAACGCTTTAAGAAGAAATGTTTTGGCGGAAGTCCCATGCATGGCAATAGACGAAGTTGTAATTATTGAAAATTCATCCGTTCTTAACGACGAAATCATAGCCCACAGACTTGGGCTTATCCCGCTAAAAACAGATCTTGACAGCTATAACCTTCCAGAAGAGTGCACGTGTAAAAGCGAGTTTGGATGCAACCTCTGCCGGGTCACCTTCACCCTAGATAGAGAAGCGAAAGAGGGAACGATAACAGTATATTCTGGTGAGCTTGTTTCTGAAAACCCGAACATCGTGCCCGTAAGCGACGCAATCCCAATTGTTAAACTCGCTAAGGGACAAAAGTTAAGGCTTGAAGCTTACGCAAGGCTTGGGAGGGGAAAGGACCACGCTAAGTGGCAACCCGTCTCCACATGTGCATACAAATATTTGCCTAAAATAAGTATTGACGCCGAAAGCTGCGACGCTTGTGGAAAATGTGTGGAAATATGCCCCAAAAAAGTTCTGGCAAAGAAGGAGGGTAAAATAGAAGTTCGCGACTTATTGGCTTGCACGTTGTGCCAAGACTGCTCGGATGCTTGTCCCAAGGAACCACCAGCCATAAAAGTAGGCTGGGAAGAAAACGCCTTCATATTCAGCCTAGAATCCACCGGAGCGCTCCTACCCGAAAGAATAATGGTCGAAGCTGTGAAAATTTTGAAGAAACAAGTGAAAGAGTTTGCATCCCAAATCGAGGTGCAGAAGACTTGAAAGAGCTAAAAACGACAAACCCACAGCTGGTCGAACTCATTCGATTTTTGAAAAAGCAGAGCCGCGAACAAAAAGCGCCAATATGGAAGGCTGTCGCTGAAAAACTAGCAGTCTCTAGGAGAAGACGTATAGCCGTCAATATTAGCCGCATAAACCGTTATACAGAAAAAAATGAAACGGTTGTTGTTCCCGGAAAAGTTTTAGGCGCTGGCGAACTAAACCACCCCGTGACGGTTGCCGCTTTCGCCTTCTCGGAGACAGCCGAACAAAAAATAAAGAAGGCTAAGGGGAAATGCCTAACCATACCTGAACTTGTCAAGAAAAACCCGAAGGGTTCAAACGTCAAAATTATAGGGTGAAAAGAATGGAGAAGCTGAAAGATTTCACGGTGATAAATGCTGAAGGCCTCATTCTTGGGAGAATGGCAAGCGTGATTGCCAAACGCCTATTGAAAGGCGAGAAAATAGCCGTTGTAAATGCTGAAAAAGCCGTGATATCCGGCAAAAAGAAGAGTAGAGTAGCGGAAGCGAAAGAGTTTCTTGAAGTGGGCCATCCGTGGAAAGGCCCCTTCCATTACAGGAGGCCGGATAAGATTTTGAGGAGAACCATTAGGGGTATGCTTCCCTATAAGCAGCCAAAGGGTAAGCAAGCCTTCAAAAGGCTTAGGGTGTTTATAGGCGTCCCAGAAGAACTTAAAGATGCGAAAATGGAAACCATAGAGGAGGCTCAAGCCAAAAAGTTAACATGTCCCTACTTCACTCTTGGTGAACTTGCAAAGGAAATTGGCTGGAGCGGAGAATAACATGCCAGCAGCAAAAAAGGTCTTAGTTGTAAGCGGTAAAAGGAAAACCGCCATAGCAAGAGCTGTGGTTAAACCTGGAATGGGCAGAATAAGGATCAACAAGATACCCTTAGAAATTTATGAGCCGGAAGTCGCCCGCCAAAAAATAATGGAGCCCCTTATACTTGCTGGAGACGAAGTTTGGAGGCAGTTGGACATGGACATAAAAGTTTGGGGAGGAGGCTACATGGGACAAGCAGAAGCCGCTAGAATGGCTATTGCAAACGCCCTGTTAAAGTGGACGAAAAGCACACAATTACGCAATGTTCTTGTTGAATACGACAGGACAATGGTTGCTGGAGACCCGCGGAGAAAGGAGCCTAAAAAGTTTGGAGGTCCAGGTGCAAGAGCCAGAGACCAGAAAAGCTATAGATGAAAAAGGAGGAGTTTGCGGCATGATTATCCCTGTCAGATGTTTTACGTGCGGCAAATTGATTGGCGATAAATGGGAAGAGTTTGCGAGAAGGGTGAAGACTGGAGAAGATGCTGGCGACGTTTTAGACAGTTTAGGAATTAAAAGGTACTGTTGCCGGCGCATGCTTCTTTCTCATGTTGAAATCATAGATGAGATTTTACGCTTTTACGAGGAGGCTGAGAAAAGGAAAGAGGCTAGAAGCTACTACTACCAGCAATAAGCAGGGGAAATGGCATGTCCACAGTTATTGAAGATGTAATTGCAAGAAAAGTTTTCAACAGTCGAGGCGAAGAAACAATAGAAGTTGACGTTATTACAAATTCAGGTTTTGGAAGAGCTTCAGCCCCCGCTGGAAAAAGCCGGGGGAAAGCTGAAGTTGTATATTTCCCCGAGGGCGGTGTGGACGAAGCGATAAAAAAGGTTGAAGAGCTTATAGCCCCGGAACTTATAGGCTTGAACGCTGACTTTCAAGAGGATATTGACAGAACCCTCCACGAAATTGACAGCACAAAGGACTTTAGGGTAATAGGAGGCAACACCGCCTTCGCAGTTTCCATGGCAAATGCGGAAGCTGCAGCAAACTCTTATGGAATTCCGCTGTTTCAATATTTAGGCGGTTATGCTGCCCGTGAACTCCCGTACCCTCTGGGAAACGTTATAAGCGGAGGAAGCCATGTCGGCGGCAAGGCTCCAGACGTCCAAGAGTTTCTAGTTCTGCCAAGTGATGCGGAATCCTTTATAGAGGCAGCTGAAGCAAACATCAAAGTCCACATGAAAGTTGGAGAACTTCTAAAAAGGAAGGATAAACTCTTCAATTATGGGAAAAGCGATGAAGGCGCATGGACAGCAAACATAACAAACCTAGACGCACTGGAAATTTTGGCCCGTGCATGCGAGGAGGTCAGCAACGAAGTCGATTTCAATTGCAGTCCAGGCATAGACTTGGCTGCATCCACATTATGGAATGGCAAGATCAAAAAGTATGTTTACAAAAGGGAAGGTAAAGAGCTAGATTCCGGTGAACAGTTAGAGTTTGTCCGCCAAATAGTGGAGAAATATCATCTGGCGTATGTTGAAGACCCGTTCCACGAGGAAGATTACGAAAGCTTTGCGGAGCTGACGAAAAAGTTGAAAAATTGTTTGGTTTGTGGAGACGACCTTTTCGTGTCAAACAATGAAAGGCTGGCGCATGGAGCCAAAATGCGCGCAGGCAACGCCATCATAATAAAGGTGAATCAGGTTGGCACTTTGACAGATGCTGTGGAAACCATCGAAACTGCCAAAAAAGCTGGGTACATCCCGGTGGTGTCCCATCGTTCAGGAGACACTTGCGACTGGCACATAGCCCATTTGGCTGTAGCTTTTAAATGTCCAATTATAAAGACTGGGGTGGTGGAGGGCGCCCGGATAGCGAAGATAAACGAGTTAATAAGGGTGGAAGAGTTTTTAGGAGACAGAGCCAAAATGGCTGAACTTCAAATAATATAGCGAAATGGAGATGAAACCTTGGCTAAGGAGGAAGAAGCTAAAGAAGAGGGACGAGACGAAGAACCAAGCATTAGTGCTGAGGAAGAGCTTCTGTTGCCCAGGGACACGTTGTTGTCCGCTGGAATCCACATAGGAACAAGAATGAAGACAAAGGATATGGAACAATTTATATATCGTGTCAGGCCGGACGGCCTCTTTGTTTTAGACGTTAAAAAAACGGATGAACGTATAAGGGTTGCCGCTAAATTCCTCGCAAGGTTCGAGCCTTCCCGAATAGCAGCTGCAGCTGCGAGGCTTTACGCTCAAGAACCTGTCAAGAAATTCTGCGAGTTAACCGGTGCAGTGCCTGTTGTGGGGCGTTTCATTCCCGGATTGTTGTCTAATCCGCTTTACCCAAACCGTATCGAGCCGGACGTTATCATAGTTTCTGATCCTAGGGCAGATTCTCAAGCTGTTAAAGAGGCTGCCTCCGTTGGCATTCCAGTGGTGGCTTTATGCAGCACGGACAACGATTTTTCAGGAGTGGACCTAGTGATTCCGACGAACAACAAAGGAAGAAGGGCTCTAGCAGTCATATACTGGCTTTTGGCTAGGCAGATTCTCCGCGAAAGAGGTGAACTTCCACCGGATAAAGATCCGCCTTTAACAATTGAGGATTTTGAGGCTAAGATTTCTAAGGAAGAGGAGGAAGGCTAGTAGATGGTGAAGGTTAGGCATCCATGCCAAGCCGGAGCCTTCTACGCTGGAACAGCTGAAGCCTTGAAAAGGCAAATCGAAAAATGTTTTCTACACGAGCTTGGGCCGAGAAAAATTCCGTCTGTTGTTGAGACCGGGCCTAGACGAATAGTCGGGCTTGTTTGTCCCCACGCCGGATACATGTATTCAGGTCCAGTTGCAGCCCACGCCTATTATAGTTTGGCGTTGGATGGAAAGCCAGAAATAGTGGTTATTTTTGGGCCTAATCACACTGGTTATGGAAGTGCATTGGCTATTATGAGTGAGGGTGTTTGGCGCACTCCTCTTGGCGATGTTGAAGTTGATGGTGAAACAGCCAACCAGATTGTGGAAGAATCTCGCATTGTGGATGTTGACGACGTTGCCCACCGTTACGAACACTCAATAGAGGTTCAGCTTCCCTTTTTGCAGTATCTTTTCGGTTCGAGGTTTAAGATTGTGCCCGTCTGTTTTCTGATGCAAGATTTGCATTCTTCTATGGAAGTGGGGCAAGCCACGGCTAAAGCTCTAGTTGGGAAAAATGCTGTGATAATAGCTTCTTCGGACATGACTCATTACGAACCCCACAAAGTGGCGGAGCGAAAAGATAGGCTGGCGCTTCAAGCTGTCGAAGAAATGGATGAAACTAGGTTTTATTCGATAATCGAAGAACATCGAATCTCCGCGTGTGGTTACGGTCCTATAGCCGCATTAATAACGGCTGCTAAAGCTTTAGGGGCGAAAGAGGCAAAATTATTATGCTACAAGACCAGTGGAGATGTCAGTGGCGACTACTCGGCTGTTGTTGGGTACGCCGCCGTGCAATTCACAAAATAGTGGTTTGGAATGGGGGTAGCTGTCGCTTCAGCTCCGGCTAAAGTGATCCTTTTCGGAGAACACTTCGTCGTTTACGGCGAACCAGCCATTGTTCTAGCCATAGACAAAAGAGCTTATGCAAAAGTGGAGACCCGCCAAGACAAAAAGCTGTTTATACAATCACAGAACTTGGGCTTATCAGCCTTCTTCGAAAACGGCAACATCAAAGTGGAGAAAGGCGACATTAAAGAAGCGCGAATAAAACTTGAACCAATAAAGTGCGCCGTAGAAAAAGTATTGGAAAAAGCCGGGGAAAAAGTGGGCTTAACTGTTGAAGTTAACTCAACAGTGCCCGTTGCCGCTGGGCTTGGCTCATCAGCAGCTGTAGCTGCAGCGGTGGCGGCAGCCGTGGGCGCAGCATTAAACATTAAAATGTCGAAGGAAGATGTTTTTCGCGTAGCCTTCGAAGCTGAGAAAATCATGCATGGCACCCCTTCCGGTGTGGACCCGGCAATATCAACTTTTGGCGGAGCAATGCTTTACCAGTTAGATACGGGTTTTAAACCCCTTGAGGTTAAGGCTGAAGTGCCGCTTGTCGTTGGCAACACTGGCGTCGAAAGGTCAACCCGTGTTCAAGTTGCAAAGGTTCGTGAACTGACAGAAAAATATCCACAAATTGTCGAGCCTATGATGCGGGCAGCCCGCGAAATAGTGCTGCAAGCAATGGAAGCATTAAAAAAAGACGATCTGGAAACCATTGGAGAGTTAATGAACATAAACCACGCGTTGTTATATGGGCTTGGCGTTTCAGACGAATCTCTAGAGTGGCTTGTAAACGCTGCTAGAAAAGCCGGGGCACTCGGCGCTAAATTGACAGGAGCGGGAGGCGGCGGATGCATGATAGCTCTCGCCACAAAGGATAGGCTTGACAAGGTTTTGGAGGCTGTTCAAAAGGCTGGAGCCGGTGCTTTTGTGGCTAAAAAAACCGATGAGGGGGTTAGAATTGAGTCAAGTTAAACCAACTGTTCTAAAAATCGGCGGTTCGGTCATAACTGATAAGAGCAAGGAAATGGAGGTACGCATGGACGCTATAAGCCGTCTAGCCGACGAAATTCTTGAAGCAAACCCAAAAAACCTCATAATAATACACGGCGGTGGAAGTTTCGGGCATCCATTGGCGCAAAAATACGCCATAAAAGAAGGGTTTAAAGACAAGTCCCAGCTAGTTGGCTTTGCCGAAACCCATCACGTTATGACTGTGCTTAATGGACTTTTCATGGACGCCCTAATATGGCGAGGCATACCTGCCGTGAGCATTGCGCCTTCTTCCTGCATAATGACTAAGAATGGACGGATAGCGTGTTTTGAGGAAGCACCAATGAGAAGACTATTGGAAATGGGCTTCATTCCAGTCCTCTATGGGGATGCGGTTCTTGACACCGAATTAGGTTTCACAATACTTTCAGGGGACCAGCTAACATCCTTTCTAGCCCTACGTTTCAATGCAAAAAACATTTTAATTGGTGTAGACGTGGACGGACTTTACGACGGGGATCCGAAAACAAACCATAAAGCGAAAATATTTGAACATTTAACGCTAGAAGAACTTAAGAAAATTCATGGTTTGTTAGGCGGCTCGAATGCTTGCGATGTAACTGGAGGTATGGCTAACAAAATTGCGGAGCTTATACCCGCCGTAGAACGCGGTATCCCAGTTTTGATTGTTAATGCTTCTAAACCTGGGTACATTTTCAAAGCCCTTAAAGGGGAAAAGGTAAAAGGCACACTTATAGAGAAGGAATGACCGTTGGCTGAAAAAACACAAAAGCGGAAGGCAGACCATATTCGAATAGCCGCAACCTACAATGTTCAAGCCAAGAGGAATACCACGGGTTTTGAAGATGTTCACTTTGTTCACAAAGCCCTGCCCGAAATTGATAAAGACAAAATCGACTTGTCAACCGTTGTTTTTGATCATAAGTTTTCGGCGCCAATAATGGTGAGCGCCATAACTGGCGGAACAAGCGAAGCCAGAAAAATTAACGCCGCTATTGCAATGGTTGTCGAAGAATTTGGGCTTGGGATGGGTGTTGGAAGCCAGAGAGCCGCCCTAGAAGACAAACGTCTCGAAAAGACCTTTGCCGTAGCCAGAAAAAAGGCGCCTACAGCTTTCTTGGTGGCTAACATTGGCGGGGTGCAGCTTGTCCGCGGATACGGCATAAAAGAGGTGCGTAAAGCTATAGAAATGATTGATGCAGACGCCATTGCAATACATTTAAACCCCCTTCAAGAGGCTGTTCAACCAGAAGGCGAAACAAGCTTTCATGGAGTGCTTTCCCGGATAGGGGAAATCGCCAAAGAACTTGACAAACCAGTAATAGTGAAGGAAACCGGTGCTGGAATAGCCGCAGAAGAGGCTAGAAAGCTTGAGGCTGCTGGCGTAAAAGGCATAGATGTAAGCGGTGCCGGTGGCACAAGCTTTGCAGCGGTTGAATTTTTCCGTGCAAAGGGCGAGCGAAACTTTCACCGTAGAAGGCTTGGAGAGGTTTTCTGGGATTGGGGCATACCAACAGCCATAAGCCTAGTGGAGGTTGTTCAAACAGTGAACATTCCAGTCATAGCTTCCGGAGGAATACGTAACGGAATAGAAGCAGCCAAGGCAATAGCCCTCGGAGCAAGCCTCGCAAGCCTAGCCCAACCAGTTTTGCAAGCAACTATTGAGGGAGGCATTAAGAAAATAAGGAAAACACTAAGTTTGCTTATCGAAGAATTACGGAACGCCATGTTTCTGACCGGAGCTGAAAACCCGAAACATTTACAGAAAGTGCCCGTAGTTATAACTGGAAAAACTGCTGAATGGTTAAAGCTCAGAGGGTTTGATGTTGAATCTTATGCCAGAAGGAGCGCTGTTTCCCAATGAATATTGAAAAATTGTTGGAAGAAAAAGCTCCACTGATAAACAAGGCTATTGAAAAATATATTCCACGATTTTTCTCCAAAAATGCTGTTCTTTTCAAGGTAAACCCGCCAAGATACGCCTATAACATTGAATCTTTAAACAAGGCGATCGCCGAACCATTCTGGGAGTTTTTGGACAGAGGTGGAAAACGTTGGCGTCCAACCCTCTTTCTACTCATATGTGAAGCTTTAGGAAAAGACCCGGAGGACTATTTGGACTACTCTATAATTCCGGAAGTCGTCCATAATGGGACCTTAATAATTGACGATATTGAGGATGCCTCTGAATATCGAAGGGGAAAACCATGCACCTACAAGATTTACGGGTTGGACATAGCCATAAATGCTGGAAACGCCATGTATTATCTGCCGCTTTTGCCGCTCATGGAAAACCGCGACAAAATTGGCGCCGAGAAACTGGCGAAAATCTACGAGATCTACGTGCAGGAAATGATAAATCTAAGCCTTGGGCAAGCTATGGACATAGCGTGGCATAAGGGCTTGGCAAACGCTGACCAAATAAGCGAGGAAGACTACCTGCAAATGTGCGCCTACAAAACTGGAACACTTGCAAGGATGGCGGCTAAAATCGCCGCGGTGCTCGCCGATGCAAACGAAGAGCTTGTTGAAAAACTCGGATTTTTCGCCGAAAGCATAGGCATAGCCTTCCAAATTCAAGACGACATTTTAGACCTGACTGGTGAAGAGTTCGCTGAAAAGAAAGGTGGACGTGGACAAGACATAACTGAGGGAAAGCGCACTTTAATTGTAATTCACACGTTAAAAGTTGCAAACGCTGAAGATAGAAAAAGGCTTATCGAAATTTTAAGGATGCACACTGCAGACCAAAAACTCAGAGACGAGGCAATCGCCATCATGCAAAAGTACGGCTCAATAGATTACGCTAAAAACTTTGCAAAAAGAATTGTTGAAGAAAGCTGGAGAAATGTGGAAAAGCTTCTTCCACCTTCAAGTGCAAAGGAAAAGTTAAACGCCTTCGCAAAATTCCTTATTGAAAGGAAAATATAACCAATAAGCGAGAGCACAGGCCTTGACCGAACAATCCAAAGAAATAGAAGAGCTAATCCGAAAATTCGCCCTGTTAAACGCCATTAAACATGATGGAAAAGCCCAACCTGGACCTGTTATAGGCAAACTTTTAGCTGAAAAGCCAGAGTTCCGCGCACAAGTGAAGGAAATAGCCTCTCTTGTGGATAAGATAGTTAATGAAGTTAACAGTCTCCCATTAAACGAGCAAAAACGCATAGTTGAAGAAAAGTGGCCTGAAGTCCTTATAAAAGAAAAGGTGGAGGAAGAGAAAAAGCTTCCACCCTTACCCAATGTGGATAAATATCCAAAGGTTGTGACGCGTTTCTCACCGAACCCTGATTGCGTCCTCCATTTAGGTTCAGCTAGGGCGATAGTTCTTTGCCATGAATACGCCCGCATGTACCGTGGAAAGTTTATCCTACGATTTGAAGACACGGACCCCAAACTGAAAAGGCCTGTTCCAGAGTTCTACGACCGCATCCGCGAAGACCTCGTTTGGCTTGACTGCAAACCCGATGAAGAACATATTCAGAGCGACAGAATTCCAATCTATTATGAATATGCTGAAAAACTGCTCACGGACGGCAATGCCTACGTTTGCACGTGTCAACCTCAAGCTTTCAGAGAAAAGATTTTGACCCAAAAACCGTGTCCTTGTCGCGACCTGCCACCCGAAACTCACATGGAAAGATGGCAACGCATGCTAAATGGAGGATACGACGAGGGCGAGGCTGTAGTGCGCATAAAAACGGACCTGAACCATCCGAATCCAGCGGTCAGAGATTGGCCAGCATTGCGCGTCATAGACACAGAAAAGTTTCCCCACCCAAGAGTTGGAAGTAAATATCGCGTTTGGCCCCTCTACAATTTTGCATGCGGCCTTGACGATCATTTAATGGGAGTAACCCACATAATTCGCGGCAAAGAACATTTGACAAACATGGTTCGCCAAGAATACATGTACCGCCACCTAGGGTGGGAGTACCCAGAAGCAATACACTATGGTAGGCTTAAGATTGTGGGAGCCTATCTCAGCAAGTCAAAGATAGTTCAAGGGGTTAGAGAAGGCGTCTACAAAGGCTGGGACGACCCTAGACTAGCAACATTTGCAGCGTTAAGGAAACGTGGAATAACTCCGGCAGCCATAAAAAAGCTGATCATCGATGTGGGACCCAAAACTTCAGATGTTGTCTTAAGCTGGGAAAACCTTTACGCATACAACAGAAAAATTCTGGATCCCGATGTGAATCGCTACTTTTTTGTGGAAAATCCAATCCAACTAACAGTGCATGGGCTGCCTAAGGCTTTCAGAGTTAAGATTAGGCTTCATCCAGAGCATCCTGAGAGAGGTTTTAGAGAATACTACATAAAAGCCTCGGAAGGGGATAGCGCTCTTTTCTGGATTTCTAAGAGCGATCTGAAAGGTTTAGCTGTTGGAAAAGCTGTTCGCCTGATGGAGTTGTTTAACATAAAGATTGAAAATGTTGAGGAATATGCTGTTGAAGCCTCCTTTTTAAGCGAGGCCTACGAAGACGCAAAAAGGATGAACGCACCCCTTATTCACTGGGTTCCCATAGGCGACGATGTGCCATGTCAAGTAATAATGCCAGACGCCACAATAGTTGAGGGAATAGCTGAAAAAGCATGTAAAAGTCTTAAACCAGACGACATCGTGCAGTTTGAAAGGTTCGGCTTTGTGAGAATAGACAAGGTTGACGGGAAAATTTTAGCTTACTTCGCCCACAAATAGAAAAGGGGGAAGGAAAGCCGCAATGCGTAAACAGGACAAGGTAATATTGTGGCCCGCGTATTTTGATTCCACAAAATCTAGAGGGGAAGGCAGAAAAGTGCCAAAAAATTTGGCTGTGCCTTCGCCGAAAGTTTCCGAGCTTAAAGAGGCTGTTGAAAAGCTGGGTCTCGAGCATGAACTGGTTTTGGATGTTTGTTATCCCAAAACACCTTGGCTTAAAACTGGCATGCTTTTAGTCGCCAAAAAAGAGCCGAAAAACTTGCTGCTGAAAAAAGTTGCCAAACAGCTGCAGAAAATTCGCACTGCAGCCGTTAAGTAGCCTTCTAGTCTGCTTCTTCCTCACTGATTAAAACAGCGTTTATAACACCGTTTTGTCCTGGACGAGATGTCACCCTTGCAAGTCCCAAGCTGGTTTCTATGATGGTGCCCTTGGTTATTACGCCTCTTCTGTCATAGTCAACGTTAGCGGGGTTTTTAACAACACGGAGAATTTCAGCTCTTTCAGTTTTTCCAGTTTTCATGTTGGTTACGCATGCATATTTGTCGCTTAAAACTCTAACCTTTAAGTTGCCTCCCCTTCTTCTTTCAGTTTTTCTTTTTGGTTCGCCGAGAACAGTCTCTGTTGGGAAAGAGCCCTGCTCAAATTTTCGTTTACCCCTGTAAGGTTTCCTTTTGCCCCCCGTCGGTTTTCTTTTGTGCAGATCGCCGTGCCAAACGGACATGTCGATCCCTTTTAGGTTGGTTCACTATCATACCGCTTAAAATATAAACCTATCCATCAAAATTCTGAGCCTTCAAGGGGCTTTCTCTGAAATTCTGTCTTTTTCGAGAATCTTTCTGAGCTCCCTCTTCATTGCTGGAATGTCGTGGCTTAAACCAAAATAGTCTGCAAAATAATCGGTGGTTTTTAAAACTGCTGAGCGGCCCTTTCTTTCGGAAGCTATAAGCCCCATCTCTTTAAGCAGCCTAATATGCCCATAGGCATGGTGCCCCCGCACTTCAACAACGCGTTTCTGTGAAACCGGCTGTCTAAGGGCAATATACGCTAAGGTTTTAAGTGGACCTACTGATAAAAGTGGTCTTTTGACAAGTTTTTTGACGTAAGGTGTGAATTCGGCTTTTAATTGAAGAACATACCTTTCATCCTTTAACTCCAAAATCTCTAGCGCCGTGTTTCGGCTCGCATACTCATGCATAAGTGTTTTCACAAGAGTCTTTACCTTACGCTGGGACCTTGTTTTCAAAACGGAACAAAGCTCTGATAGTGTTAATGGGCGTCCAGAAACATATAACGCTGCCTCAATGAGGGCAAGCTCGTTAATACTATTTCCTTTTCCAACTTGAGAAGTGGTCTTTGAATCACTTGTCAAGCTTTTTGTTTCCAATGTTTAGGCCTCCGATGGTTATGTATATTTCTTCGGTTTCTTCGTCCTGCCAGAGGCTTACCTTTTCATTTTGAGCTAGGAAAAGTAGGAGAATGAATGTTCGGATGGCCTCAAGCCTCGTCATTCCTTTGATTAGTGTTGAAAACTGAATTATCCCTGCACCTTTCACTTTTTCATAGAGAAGCTTGTAAAGCTTCTCCATTTGAAGTTCAATTTCCATCAAAAAGTAGTCAGCCTGTGGAAGGATCTCTGATGGGGGTGGAAGAACTTGTTCAAACCGTGTTTTCTGCGGTTTGAGAAGCATCTCGCTTTTTAAAACGTCGTCCAAAACTTCCAAGAGGTGTCTTATCGTTGTGGATGTTAACTCGTATCTAAGAGGAAGAAAAAGCGGAGGGGGCAGAAAATCTCGGACAGCCTTAGGCGTGGGTGGGGGTTCTTCAAGTTTTAAAAGCAATTTTGACTTCATCAAATATATTAGGGCTGAAGAATCTAAGGCTACACCGGAAGCTCTGAAATCTATTTGTCCGGTTTTTTCCATCTCCTCTAGAAAAGTGGAGAGCAAATATGCGATGTTAATATTCCATGGGGAAAGCTTCTCAAGCTTATGAAACTCGAAAAGTATGTTCCACGGTGGACGGAGATAAAAGGGCTTTTTAATGCTTGTAGCCATTTAGCTCGGTGCCTCTAAAAATTTGGCTGAAACAACATTCGAAACTCCGTTACGCCCGTAAACCCCGTACACCTTCTGTGCTTTGTTAACCATTTCGGGCTTTAAAGTGATTATGATGAACTGGGTTTTCTCCGACTCTTCCAAAAGAAGGTCGGCAAGCTTTGAAACGTGGAAGGCATCTAAATGAGCGTCCACCTCGTCCATAATATAGAAGGCTGCTGGTGTAAACTCTTTTATGGCAAATAGGAAGGCTACAGCTGCTACGGAGCGTTCTCCACCACTGGCTCCGCTGACAATTATGGAGGGTTTGTTGGGGAACTGAACAATCATATCTATTCCGCCTGCAAAGGGGTCTTCTGGATTTTCAAGTTTAAGAGTGGCTGTGCCTCCGCCAGTTAGTTTAGAGAAGTACCTTTGCAAGTTTTGGTTTATTTTTTCGAAGGCTTCAAGGAAGACTTTGCGTTTTTTGCTTTCTATTTCCTCCATGAATTTTATTATTGCTTGTTTTTCTCTTTCAAGCTCGTTCATTCTTAGGGATAATTCCTTATAGCGAGCGATTTGTTCCGCATAATGTGACAATGCAAGCTGGTTCACGGCTTCTATCCTTTCAAATTCAAACTTAAGCATTTTCAAAACGGCTTCAACTTTTTCAACTTCTTCGGGTGTAACTTCCAATGGTTTTTCGTATCCATATTGTTTTAGTTGGTTTTGCCATTGTTCAAGCTGGATAAAAGAAGCTTGGATGTTTAGTTGACACTGGTTCCATAAACGGTCTGTTTCTTCATATTCAATGTCAAGTTTGCGGAGCACCTGGTCAATTTCGTCTATTTGCGAGGTGAACTTTTGCGCTTCCTCCTTTGCGGACAGAACTGTTTTGGAAAGCTCGTCGCGGCTTTTCTCTAGATCAATTAATTCCTGCTTCAACTTTTCCCTTTCTTGCAGTGCCTCTTCAACCTCACTTTCGACTTTCTTGAGTTGTTGCTCAATTTTAGCCAGCTGAATTTTGGCGTTTTTGTATCCGGTTCTTAGAACGTTGTCGTATTGGGACTGAAGGGTTGAAATTTCGGTTTGGACGGTGCTTAGCTTCTGCCTTAAAGTGTTTATTTCCTCGGAGATTTTCTCCCTTTTAGTTTCCATTTCTTGAATATGTGCTGGATCTACCTTTCGCCTCAAAACAGCCAGTTCGCTCTGAAGTTTGCGGTTTTCCTTTTGTAGGAGGCTTTTCTCTGCTCTATACGTCCATATCTTAGCCTTCTCAGCTTCAATCTCGCTTTCGATCTTTTTAATGTTTGTTTCTATCCGCTTAATGTTAGACTTTGTCCTTTTCACACTTCTTTTAACTCTGGCTATTTCTCTGTCAAGCATCGTTATGGCTTCTGACAAGCGTGCAATTTCGACGCGGGTTCTGTCTATTTCCTCTTCCAGAGCGGCTACATCGTTTTCTCTCCTCATAAGGTGCCGCTGTAAAGCCGTAACAGCTTCATCTAGGCTTTTTATGGCTGCCTCGCTTGGTATTATGGCTGAGAAATCAATAGGCGCCCTATAATAACCGCTTTCTAGCGCACCACCCGGCTCGTACAAGTCACCGTTAACAGTCACAACTCTGTAACCTTCATTGGATAAAGTTAGAGCGGTCTTATCGTCTTGGGCGACCAGCGTGTCTCCGAAAACGAAGTAGACAGCTGTCTCATACTGTTTCGCGCATTTTATGAAGGAAAAGGCTGCTCCGTTGACGCCTCTAATCTCTGGTATTTTGATAGGCTTTACGTTGGAAATTCCCTCGAGGGGTATTATCTTAACGCGTCCAAGCCTCATTTTTCGCAAGGTTTCGGTACATGTGAAAGCCGCATCAAAATCCTTTACGACAATGGCGTCTAGCCAGCCGCTGGCGGCAACCTCTATTGCTTGCTGGTAAGCCTTGTCTATCTTTACTAGATTACGTAGTCTGCCATAAACTCCGGGTATTACGCCTAACTCGCCAAGCTCCTCTATGCTTTTGAGGGCTTTTTCTTCAGCGGCGATTGTCTCCGCGAGTTCTTTTTGAGTTGCAAACTCCACGAGGGCTTCGCGGGCTGAATCCGCTATTTTTCCAGCTTCAGCGATTTCCCGTTCTATAGCCTCTTTTTGAGCTATTCTTCTTTCGAGCGTTCGCTCTAAACTTTTAAGCTGGTTTTTCTGTTCTTTTTGCACTTTTTCAAGTTCGGTCAGCGACTTCGCCAGTTCCGTGAGGGTTAAAGTGAAACGCTCTTTTCGCTCATTTAAATCTCTGAGCCTTCTTTCGCGGATTTTTATGGCTGTCTGGCTTTTAGCGTGTTCAGATCTCAAAAATGCCAGTCTTTTGTAGTTCTTGTCGAGTTGTAGTTCTATTTCTCTAATTTTTTTGCTGTTTTCCCCTATACTTTCCCAAAGCTGTGTTGCCTCTTGTGCAAGTGCATCGTGCTCTGCCTGCTTTTTGTTGATTTCGTTTTGAATGCGCTCATATTCAACTTTCAAGCGTCTTATTTTGAGGCGGTTTTCGCGAATCTCATTCCTAATCGACTGATACTGTTGGAAGCTGTTTTCCCTAATCCTTCTAAGCCCGTCGAGGTTTGCCTTTCCAGAGCTTATTTTCGTTGTTAATTCAGTGATTTTGGATTTAAGCTCCCCAATCTTCATTTGAACCCTTAAAACTTGAGTGCTTCCCTCTTCGACTATTTCGGAGCTTAATTTCCGCCATTCATCTTCAATCGCTTTGCGTTTAAGCCTATACTGATCGCGGACAGCCTTAATCTTTTCAAGTCTGCTTTTAATTTTCTCAGCTTCTGCCGTTTTGCCTTTTATCTTTTCTTGAATCTGCGCTATATCATATGATAGTTTGATGGCTTCAAACTTTTTAATTTCGTTTCTGAGGAAATTATAGCGGAGAAGCTCGTTGCGTTCTCTTTCAAGGTCTTCGACGCGTCTTTGCACTTCGTCTATCCTTCCCATGGCCGTTCGTATGGAGAGGTCTGCAGCCTGCAGCTTTTCTTCAGCTTGAGCTTTTTCAGCGTCATATTGGGCTATTCCAACAAGATCCTCGATTATTTTTCGCCTTTCCATTGGGGAGACATCTGCCAGCCGGGTTATCGTGCCTTGCAGTATTATGTTTTGGCTTGTGGAGCTTATGCCAGCCATGGAAAGAATTTCCATCAGATAGGCCCTTGAAATCCTCCTTCCATTAAGCCTATACACGCTTTGTCCGTTACGATATACTTCACGAGAAATGGTGACGGTGGCTGTATCTACGGGTATACGTCCATCAGAATTGTCAAACTGTATGACTACTTTAGCCATCTTCGCCCTTTCTAAACCAGCCTTTTCAGAGCCTTGGAAAATTAGTTTTGCAGCTGTTTCTGCTCGAAGCCTTTTGACGCTTAACTCACCCAGAGCGAACAAAATGGCGTCAACAATGTTTGTTTTCCCGCTGCCATTGGGGCCGGTTATTACTGAGAAGCCTTTATCCAGAAGAATCTTAACCGTCTGCGGTCCAAAGGATTTGAAACCCTTAAGCTCTATCTTTTTGATATAGGGCATTAAACCGCGCCCTCACCCCGCATGAAAGCCGCCAGCATACATTTTTGATTTCAATTCTGTATGATTTCTCTATAAAAGTGTTGCATCTTCATGTTTTAACGGTTTTGCACTTTTAAAAGGCTATTTCTCGGCTTTTAAACCGTACTTTGTAGCCATTTTTTTGACAAATTCTTTTACACGTTGATCTTCGCCGTAAACAAGCAGATAGCCATCGCTTTGAACTTCATGGGAAAGGTTTAAGTCTTCAGCTAAACTCTTCAATGTTTCTAAGGGCATTTCTTCAGACGGCTTAACCCGGACCCAACGTTGTTCTCTGGGCAACCCCGGGACAAACCTTGAAACACCTTCGTCTTCATCGATTCTTCTGCTGGCTTCCTCCAGTTTCCTAATCCATTCCTCAACATATTTATCTCCGAATCGTTGTCCCTCCGAGATAAGGTAAGATTCCACGTTGTTCAAGCATTCTTCAATCTTCTGAGCGGTTTCAAGTCGTGAAGGGTCAGCTTTCAAGACGTTAATTAAGGTTCGTGCATACTTTAAATCGTCAATGACGTTGGATGGGACGGTGACCCCTCTCCTGCGAAAATCTGTTGTCATTTCCTCAAGAACTTTCCAAACGGCTAAATAACCCATCTACCTTCCCAAACACTATGAAACTAACAAGCATTATATATGGTTATCATAATTAAGCCGGAATTATTCACGATGTACGCTCTGTTATTAGGAAAAGGTTTTTAGTTAAGTTGTTATATGTGTGTTCAGCGAGTGGTTGCTAGTGGAGTTGATGTTTGATGTCTGTGTTTGCAGCTCCGGGTGCGTATGACCGTGCTATAACTGTTTTCTCACCTGACGGGAGGCTCTTTCAAGTCGAGTATGCCATGGAACTTGTTAACCGTGGAGCTACCATTTTGGGTATAAAATGTCCAGAAGGTGTTGTTTTAGGCGCTGAGGAAACTATCGAACCCCTTGAGGAGTCTGAAACTTCTTGGAAGATTTTTAAAATTGATGAGCATATTGGTGTAGCGATAGTGGGCTTAAGCTCCGACGCAAGAGTTTTAATTGACAATGCTAGGATTTATGCTCAAAGCAACAGGCTGACATATGACGAGCCGATCGACGTTGAGGTTGTAACGAAACGAGTTTGCGACATAAAGCAGTTATACACCCAGCATGGTGGTGTCAGGCCCTTCGGCGTTTCATTGTTATTTGGCGGTGTGGACAAAACTGGCTGTCGTCTTTTCGCAACTCATCCAAGCGGCACTTATAGAGGACATAAAGCCGTAGCCGTAGGTGCTGGAAAAGAAACAGTGATGAACATTTTGCGGGAAGAATACCGCGATGGCATGAGTCTTGAGGACGCCGTAAAACTTGCAGTGAAATGTCTTGTTAAAGCCCTTGAAGCTAGGGGGCTTCAGCCTAGAATAAAGATCGCGGTTATACCTGCAACCACAAGGAAAATGGAGATGCTCAGCGACGAGGTTGTTGAGGGTTATATAAGGAAGCTGGGACTTGGCAAGTGAAGTTGAAATGAGCGAAAAGTACACGGTGGCCCGCATAACAAAGGGGAATGAACACTTTGAGGTCCTCGTGAAACCCGATAAGGCTTTAGACTACCGTCTGGGAAAGATTTCCGCTATAACCGATGTGCTTGTTACGGAAACTATCTTTTCAGACGCAAGCAAAGGTACTAAAGTTTCTGAGGAAGCTCTTCGCAAGGCTTTTGGAACCACTGACCCCCTAAAAGTGGCAGACATAATTCTTAAAAAAGGCGCATTGCAGTTGACCACAGAACAGCGCAGAAAAATGATTGAGGAGAAACGTAGGCAGATAATTGCCTTCATATCCAAAAATTGTGTTGACCCAAGAACTAATCTTCCCCATCCGCCCATGCGCATTGAACAGGCCATGGAGCAAATCCACTATTCAATAGATCCCTTCAAGCCAGCAGAGGAGCAAGCAAGGGAAGTTGTCAAACTTCTCCGACAAGTTTTGCCGCTGAAAATGGAGCAAGTTTCAGTTAGTGTTCACGTGCCAGCTGAATATGCAGCTAAAGCCTACGGGACAATAAAGGCTATGGGAACCATAAAACGCGAAGAATGGCGAGCAGACGGCTCATGGCATGGAATTCTAGAAATGCCAGCAGGCCTTTACGGACCGTTTCTTGAAAAGATTGGAGAAGTTACTAAAGGGAACGCTGAGGCAAAAATAATATCCTAAAGTTTATAATATGGGATGTGTGTTTTATGCCTACATTCTTTGAAAGAAGACAGCTTGTGGTTCCCGGCGACTTGCTGGCTGAGGGAGACTACATTGCTGGTGAAAACACCTTCAAGCTAGATAACAAGATTTACGCTTCTAGAATTGGGCTCGTGGACTATGAGGATAAGAAAGTGAATGTTGTAGCCTTGCGAGCGTTTTACATTCCGAGAGTTGGGGACACGGTTATTGGAACAGTTGTTGAGGTTGGTTTTAACGGCTGGGTCGTTGACATAAACGCGCCTTACCAAGCCCTTTTAAGGGCTTCAGAAGTTCTTAACCGACCTTTTAAACCTCAAAAAGACGATTTGACACAAGTTCTCGACGTGGGAGACTTGGTTGTGGCTAAAATAGCCTCTTACGATAGAACGCACAACCCTCAATTAAGTGTGGACGAGCCGGGATTAGGAAAAATAACTCGTGGACAAATTGTTAAAATAACGCCTACAAAGGTTCCCCGCGTGATTGGAAAGAAGGGTTCTATGATTTCAATGATAAAACAGGAGACTGGATGCCACATAATCCTTGGCCAAAACGGTGTTATACTTGTCACTGGAAAGAATCCAGAAGACGAAGAGTTGGCGATTATGGCGATACATAAAATCGAGGAGGAAGCCCACACAACAGGGTTAACAGACCGTATATTACAGATGATTAGAAGGGAGAAGGAGAAAAAGGGAGGAGGTTGAAAACGTGAGTCAAAAGGTTGAAAAACTGATTGATAAAAAGGGTTTAAGGCTTGACGGGAGAAAGCCAGATGAGCTTAGGCCAATAAAAATTGAGGTCGGTGTGCTTTCAAATGCTGATGGATCAGCCTACATTGAACAGGGTAAAAACAAGATTTTGGCTGCCGTTTATGGGCCGAAAGAGCTTCATCCAAAGCATTTGGCTTTACCCGACCGTATGGTTTTAAGGTGCCGCTATCACATGGCGCCTTTTTCAGTTCAAGAACGTAAGTCTCCAGCCCCATCGAGGCGGGAGGTTGAGCTTTCGAAGGTTATACGGGAGGCTCTTGAACCCGCAGTTTTCGTTGAGTATTATCCGCGAACCGCGGTGGATGTTTTCATTGAGGTTTTGCAGGCGGATGGAAGCACAAGATGCACAAGCATAACAGCAGCTTCGTTGGCTTTGGCCGACGCTGGAATTCCGATGCGGGATTTGGTGGCGGCGTGTTCTGCAGGCAAGGTTGAAGACATGATAGTTCTTGACTTAATGGATCTTGAAGACAAGGTTGGAACAGCCGATGTGCCAGTGGCCTACATGCCTAACCTAGGCGTTATAACGCTTTTACAGATGGATGGAATCCTAACCAGCGAGGAGTTTGAGAAGGCTGTGAACCTTGCCATTGATGGATGCAAGAAAATCTACGCCATGCAGAGGGAAGCTTTAAAAGCCAAATACACAAGCGTTAAGGAGGTTGAAGAGTAATGAGCGCAACAACAACTGTTGTTCGAGTTAAACAGAAACAGATCGCCCAATTGATTGCTAAGGGAAAGAGACTGGACGGGCGAGGCTTAACCGACTACCGCGAAATAAAAGTTGAACAAGGGATCATTGAGCGGGCAGAGGGCTCTGCGAGAGTTTTACTTGGAAAAACAGAGGTTATGGTTGGAGTCAAAATTGAAACTGGTGAGCCTTTTCCAGACACTCCCAACGAGGGAGTATTAACCGTGAATGCTGAGCTAGTGCCCTTGGCTTCGCCGACCTTTGAGCCTGGGCCGCCAGACGAAAACTCTATAGAGTTGGCTAGGGTTGTTGACAGGGGTATAAGAGAGTCGAAAGCCATAGACCTTGAAAAGCTTTGCATAACGCCGGGCAAAAAAGTCTTTGTCGTATTTGTTGACATTTACGTGCTAAATCATGATGGAAATTTAATTGATGCGTCGGCGCTTGCTGCGATGGCTGCGCTTCTAAACACAAAGATGTTTAATTATGAAGTCGAAAATGGCGAAGTAAAGATAAAGCCTGGCTACACGCAGTTGCCAGTGAGACGACACCCAGTGGCTGTCACCTTTGCAAAGATAAATGACAAGCTTGTGGTTGATCCATGGCTTGAAGAAGAGCAAATAATGGATGCGCGGCTTACAATAACGACAGACGATGACGGTAACATTTGTGCGGTTCAAAAGGGTGGAAGTGGATATTTCACTCCCAAACAAGTTTTTGAAGCCGTTCAAATTGCCAAGGAAAAGGCTGCGGAGATAAGGAGAAAACTGGGGTGGTGAAAAGTTTGGGTAAAAGAACAAAGAAGGTTGGTCCGACAAGAGGGTTAGGTGCTCGTTACGGCGCAACCGTTAGGAAACGGTACGTGAAAATTGTTACCGAGATGAAGAAGAAGCATAAGTGTCCCCAATGCGGTCTCTCCAAGGTTAAAAGGGTCAGTGTTGGCGTCTGGAAATGTGGGAAATGCGGTTTCACATTCGCTGGTGGAGCATACACGCCTACAACAAAACTTGGGCTTGTTGCTAAGCGTGTTGCTAAGGGTGCGCCGGTAGAGGAAGTGGAAGCTGCAGCGACGGAAACTGAAGAGGAGTAGGTTGAAAACGTGTGATCCTTTTAACCACTTCGCGTAGGCCGACTAGGAGAATTAGAACTTTTTGTAAGGAGCTCTCCTACAACATACCAAACGTTACAAGGATAAATCGTGGAAAATTAAGCCTTGAAGGCTTGGCTGCCAAAGCCTTAGAACTCAACGCGGAAAAAACTGTAATTGTAGATAGGTGGAAGGGTGGCCCCGGAAAAATAGAGCTTTTTAAACTTGAAAATGGTAGGTTGCAGCCTGTGCCTCCTCTCATTTATTTAAGGGGTGTCAAGCTTCGAAGGGAGTTTGGAACTATGCCGAGAGGTAGACGGATCAAGTCCACCGCGATATTCGCTTCGTCTGAGCCTTCCGAAGAGATTGAAAGACTGGAGAAGACGCTTTCAGATTTTTTTGACCTTCCAGTGGTGCATAGATGGGAGGAGTGCAAGCCTTACAACGCCTTACTGTATGTTAAATCGGATCAAAGTGGCGAAATTGTTATGAGTTTTAGGCTTCTTCCCGAAAATGTTGAAATAGGTCCAAGGATGAGAGTGTCCCATCTTATCTGGGATTTAACCTATGAAGGCTAATGCGGTTGTACGCCTAGAATTCCCATCCAAAGAATGTTTAGAAATAGTTTACCGGGCACTCGTTCCAGAGGCAGCGAAGCCAGCGACAACTCGTTCTAAAGCGCAGTTAAAAATTGAGGATGGTTTTCTTGTTTTGGTTGTTGAAGCAAAAGACACTGTGGCTTTGCGGGCGGCTTTAAACGCTTATTTGAGGTGGATTTCGAGCCTTTGCAGAGTCCTTTCGGTTTTAGACTCGCTTAGCTGAAACTGGTTTAGCGTTCCCTCTTGCCTTTTATGAATTCTTCCACCCACTCTTTTGCCACTGGGTCTGGAACTTGGACTGGTGGGTGTTTGAAGGCGTAAGCGGATATGCTTATTAATGGTCCGGCTATCTTTCGGTCAAGTGCCAGTTTTACGGCTCTTACTACGTCGATTACTACTCCGGCACTGTTGGGGGAGTCTTCCACTTCAAGCTTGACCGATATTGTTAGGGGTCTGTCGCCGAATTTTCTGCCCTTAAGCCAAATATAGCATATCTTCTTGTTTCCAAGGAATGGCACATAATCGGATGGTCCAATACGTGTGGGCAAATCGTATGGCACTAGGCTTGTTACGGCTTCGGTTTTGCTTATACGCTTTGTTTTAAGCCTCCCCTCCACAGTCATGTTCAGGAAGTCTGTGTCTCCGCCTAAATTCAGTTGGTAGGTTTCGTCAACAATAACACCTCTGTCAACGCAGAGGCGTACAAGGTTTCTGTGAAGTATGGTGGCGCCAAGTTGGCTTTTAACGTCGTCGCCTGCCACTGGAAGCCCTTTCTCCTCGAATTTCCGGCTCCACGCTGGGTCCGAAGCTATAAACTCTGGAATACAGTTGATGAAGGCGCATCCCGCTTCTAAGGCTGATTGGGCGTAAAACCTTGTTGCGTTATGGCTTCCCACGGGCAGATAGTTGACAAGGATTTCTGCTTCAGCCTCTTTTAATGCGCTTGCGACATCCACCGGCTTGATTTCGCTTTCATTGTAGACGTGGAAGGCTTCTTTCATGTGTTCAGCTACACCGTCAAGAATTGGTCCAGGCTGGACTTTTACGCCTAGTTTTGGGACTTCGGCGAATTTTGCACAGCAGTTTGGCTTGACGAATATGGCTTCAGACAAGTCTTTTCCAATCTTGTTTTTGTCCACGTCGAAAGCTGCCACAAACTTTATGTCTCGAACGTGGTACCCGCCGAAATTCACGTGCATGAGTCCGGGAACAGTTTCATCCTCTTTAGCGTTTCTGTAGTATTCCACCCCTTGGATTAGGGCGGACGCCGAATTGCCGACGCCTACTATCGCCACACGGATTTCAGCCACGTTGCTTTCCCTCTCGCTGGGATTGGTTTAAAGGGTTTGAGGCTTATGCTATTAACCTTTTCTAGTTCAGCAACGTTAAAAAGGGGAGCTTCACAAACTATTAAGCGTGAAAGCCTATGGATGAAGGCGCCGTAGAAGTGAGGTTTGAGCCTTTTAGGGAAATAGTCATCATGGAACGCAACTTTTTCGCATCCCCTGAAGACATTGCAAGGTTCGCATCTATAATTACTGGTGGAAAACCCGCTGGGCTATATTGGGCTGAGGGTGTTGTTTTCCTTTATTTTCCGCTTCCAGCCACAACTGAAACGGCGGCTAAAGCACTTGTGGAAAACGGTAGAGTTTACTGGACTTTTGTTGGATACTCCCTTATGCCAAAATACCAGCCGCTAATCGAGACAAGAGAAAAAATAATAGTTCCAGTTATAGACATGTCTTCAAACCCCATGTTTAGGAAAGTGGCAAACTGGTTAAAAGAACAAAAACCCAAAGCAAACCCGTAAAAGAGCGCATACCACCATGAAAAGGCAACCAAAAACTGTTCAAGTGAAGGGTAAAGTTTTTTCTGGAAAAGGTGAAGGTTCAAAGTTTATTGAGCTTCCATGGGTGAAAAGCCAAATAAAAGAAAAGCTTGGCTTTACGCCCGCCAAGGGAACACTCAACCTTATGCTTAATGGAAACTGCCCAAAAATTAGAGAAGCCTTGGCAAAGGCGAAGCCAATTATAATCATGCCTGCACCCGGATATTGCCGGGGGAGATGCTTTAAAGCCTACGTTATGGGTTTAGCGGAAGGCGCCATTGTAATTCCAGAGATTCATGATTATCCAGAAAATGTTTTAGAGGTTATTGCGCCTGTGAATCTGAGGGAACGGTTTGGGCTTAAAGACGGAGACCTTGTAGAAATAAGCGTAATTATCGAGTAGACGTTTTTCCTTCGAAAATTGAATATGGATAGTCCTTCTAGGTCATACTTGTGCTTGCCGAATAATCACAAAAACACTACCCCCTCTAGTTTTTGGCTTAAACAGTCAAGGTCTTCTCTCCTACAGAATTTTACATAATAAAGAGTCGATTTTGGGAAGCTTAAAAATAGGGTGATGCGATTTACTGAACTAACAAAACTCAAGTTCACGTTGTGAAACCAAACTTTCGCACCATTTCCATAAGTATTTTTGACGCTGAGTCTTGCGAAGACTTTATATGTTTAGTAATACTTTTTTGTTTAACGGTAATACTATGATTTCAGTCATTTCAAAACACATGCTTTCGAGAAGTTTCTCCGAAATCAATTTTACATTTAAACCTCTAGATTGGTTTGACCAAAATGTTGGCGGTTTGAAGTTCGGCTTATATATACATGTGCCTTTCTGCAAAATGTTTTGTTCTTTCTGCCCTTTCTACAAGGTTTTGTATGATGAAAAATTGAGGAGAAAATACCTAGAAGCGGTAAAACGGGAAATTGAAAAGCGTGGTTTGAAGGGAAAGGCAAGCTGGCTTTACATTGGTGGCGGGACACCAAACTTGTTGAAGGCTGAGGAAATATGCGAAATCCTATCATGCCTAAAAGAGTTTGTAGAAGTTGACGAGGCGGGGATGGAAGGAAACCCGTTTGAATTTACGCCAGAATACATCGAAAAAATTGGAGATGCAGGTATCGCCAAAATAA
>CAZZMT010000098.1:0-3991 GCA_964655395.1 uncultured Candidatus Bathyarchaeia archaeon
TTCAATGGCGCATGCTAAATCGTAAACTGTGCTGGCTAAAAATACGTCTTCAAGTTGAACCCTTCCAAATCTTTCATAATCAAAGCTTATCATGTGAGTTCGTCTATAGTCATCGTATGCACGATAAGCAAGTCCTTCTTCAATGCCGCGTAGAGCTCCGCGAACGACTTGCCGCCCAACCACAATGACAGATTTTGCCTCAGGAAGAATTGACGCAGGATTAATATGCGCCGGGACACCATTAAAACGTTCAATAGAAGCTATTCCGACTAAATCTGCGCCATATTTTTTAGCTAAATTTATAACATCTTCCGAATTCATAGTACACCCTCCAAGAGTCGAGTAAAGTTTGCGGTGAAATAAAAATTTTTCCAAACTTTCCTTTTATAATTGCCGTTTCATAAATTTACGCGGTAGTTAAAAGTTTGATTGCGAAGTAAAAGAGGTATGACGCGTAACTTATTACAATCGCGCCGCTCAAGCCTCTAAGTAGAAAACGATGTTGGTAAGCTTTTCTAGTTATTTTTGATATTGAAGCGGCAAGTAACCCGGTTATGACAAATGGGAGGAAGGCGCCTAAAAGGAAGAGGATCAAAGCCAAAGTTAAATAGTTTGAAAAAAGCAGGGTTGCCACAGACGCAAAAATTGGTGCAAGGCATGGATCTAAAAAATAAAACATTAATCCTAGTAGGAAAATCCCAGCGTAACTAAGAACGTATTTTCTTGCAAAACTCCTTATTAGGGGTTTCGAGTGCTCGGGAAATTTTAGCAGGCCAAGCAAGTTTAAACCGAAGACTATGGCTAGAAAACATACAACTAAAGTTAAATATGATTGTATGCTTGGTAAGAACGAAACAGCCGAGCTGCAAATCCAACTAAGAATTATGGATGAAAACACGAAACCAACTCCAAAAGTCACAATTTTTAGGAACGCTTCCTTAAAGCGAAAGGTGGCTTTATCACTTAAAGTGTAGCTCACTATAAAGGATAACATGACCAGGACGCATGGAGAAAAACTTTCAAAAAATCCCAAAGTGAACGCTGATGCAGCTACAACCCAGACAGAGGTGGGATAAAGCTCCATCGTTTCCTGCTGTTCTGGAACAGCAAGCAAATAATCAATTAACTGCCTTAAATCAGTTTCATTAACGAATTTGGCTCCTCCGCCGAAAACAAATTTATGATCCACCACTATACAGTTCCAGTCTGTAGGGCTTAAGCCATACTCCTTCCTTTTATTGACACCTTCCTCTGAATTGAATAAGATCCACTTAACTGTAACGTTTTCTCCATATTCATTTTGAATATTCTCCACAACCTCCTTGTTATGACAATACGCTTGGTAATCGTCTATGTAGTCTGGACAATATTGACAAAAACTTTCGAAGTAAAGGAATTCAATCTGCACTTGTCGTGTTGAATAACAAACGTTGATTAGGCTGAGAATGGTTAAAAGAAACATCAAGCTTAACGCGACAATAAATGTTTTAATTTTCATAATCTTCAAGCTTTTTACACTTTTAAAGACTATTTAAAAGCTGCGCAGCTAGCATAAAGGATACGCTCCTTCAACGTTTTTTAACGCGTTTTTTCCTAGGTTTACGTATAAACCCGTAAACCAGTAGCGCTACGCCTAAGATTAATGTTGGGGTGGCTGCCGAGGTATACGGGTAGACCACTCGAATTCTTGGATGTTCTGCAACGACCTCCCCAGTGACTGTTACTTCACTGGTCCCTTCGTTTCTGACTTCAACTTGATAAGTGTCATCTTTTTCTATTTTGCCTTCCCAAGTGATGGAGAAATTGGTGCAATCGAAGATTGGATTTCTTATGTAGGTTTGATGAAGCTCGACAGCAAGGGGCCCTATAACGACTCTTATTCTGCCACCTGAAGCGGTAATGTTCACTTTAAACTTGTCCCCAGCCTGCATCCATAACGCCCAGGCTGGCGGGGTAGCTTGCGGAGCTATATTTTTGGGTGGCGACCACTGGTCACATTTTGTATAGGGTTCTAGAGTTGAGAATAATGCGAAAAATATTCCAAGCCCAAGCAAGATCACGCCTATTACGATAGACACTTTCATGGTTTCTTACCCATATTTCCATGTAGGCTTCATCCTTGATAATTAAGCTATCTCGTTTAAGTTTAAGAAAATTATACGCTGAACAGTGAAGTAATTTATCTGAAGTTTTGAAAAGCTAAGCGCAACCTAACTTATCTTGGTTTGGCCTACAGGGTTTAGATGCAAAATGCTTAATATTTGGCGTTAGCAATTTTTAAGGGAAATCTTTCCCTGGTGAACGTTATGACGGCTAATGAGTTCGGTTTTTTAAAGTCTGGAAGGAAAATACCGCCTATAGTTTCGACCCAGTGGCTTTACGAAAACTTGGAAAACCCGGATCTGGTCATAGTTGACATCAGAACCAAAGAAGAGTACTTGAAAGGGCATATTCCCAAAGCGGTAAACGTTCCCTTCGAATTCCCAGAGTCGGCGTGGATCACTGTTAGAAACAATCTCTTGGTAGAGCTTCCGCCAAAAGAGGAGCTGTTTAAAACGATAGGTTCGATAGGGATAAGGGACGACTCGCTGGTCGTCGTTGTAGGAAAAATTCCAGAATGCACTTGTCCTATGGGAACTTGCCCATTCCCTCTAGCTGACGCGGGCAGAGTGGCGGAAACATTAGTTTATGCAGGAGTGAAAAACGTTGCCATTTTAAATGGTGGACACGAAACATGGGCGGATGAAGGAAAACCCCTCTCAAAAGAGGATGTAAAAGCTACGCCTACAGTTTACAATGGAAAAACGCAGGATTCCTTAATCGTCACTAAGGACTACGTTTTGGATAAGGTGAATTCAAGAAACTCTGACACATTAATAATTGATACACGGGATCCCGAAGTATATTTTGGGATTTCAGTGGAAGATTTTTCGCCTGTTCCAGGACACATCAAGGGCGCCAAGAATCTTCCCGCTCCATGGCTTTGGACAAACCTCAGAACATACAGACCTTTAGAGACCATAAGGGATGTTGTCGCTTCAGTTGTGGGAGAGGACAAGTCTAGAGAAATAATCCTATACTGTGGCGTAGGCGGATACACCTTCATGTGGGGATTCATTTTAACAGAGGCTTTAGGATATACAAACGTTAAACTTTACGATGGAGCATACGAGGATTGGGCGAATTTTGAACCTCAAGGCCCCATAGTAAAATACAAGTGGGAATGAACGCTGTCTTCAAGCCCTAACAATAAGTCCCCCACTTTTATTCTTACAGCCGACGACAGCTTAATGTCCCAATCTAAACACGGTTTATATTCCAGCTATATGGTGTGCTTTCCAACAAACGTCATGGCTGAATCAGAACTAAAGAAGTATTGTCAGCCGCTGAAATGTTATCCTGACGGAAAAGCCAGAAGAGCGCCGCTTTCACTTCGGGTAATGGAAGCCGTCCTACATTACTCCGGCTTCGAAAAAAACGAGTACGCTACTGTTCCTAGATATAACTTAAAAAAGTTTGTGGGAGAAGAAACTAAAGTAATCGCCGTTTCAACAATGGATCCCGAAGGATTAGGGCCTTTAACCCAAACGTTACAGCTTTTTTACGGCGATGAAAACACTGAACCATACACTCAAACGGCTTTTAACCGTTTAATGACGGAAATAAAGACATTAAAAGAGAAATACAAGCAGATCAAGGTTGTTGTTGGTGGTCCGGGTGCTTGGCAGCTTTCCTCCCACGAATTACTCGAAAAACATGGAATCGACCACCTTATAATAGGTGAAGTGGAAAGGATAGCTCCAAAGCTTTTTGGAAGCTTAGCTGCAGAAGAAAAAGCTTCATTTCCAAAAATTATTGTGAGCGAACCTGCCGATGTAGACATGATCCCTCCAATTCTCGACGCAGCGATCAATGGTCTTGTAGAGGTAAGCAGAGGCTGCGGGAGAGGCTGTTCATGGTGTTTTTCTTCAACAAGCGGGAGAATGCGATG
>CAZZMT010000099.1:0-24334 GCA_964655395.1 uncultured Candidatus Bathyarchaeia archaeon
TTTCGCATGTGACTGTGAGCCGGCTCGCCGGGTCATGGTGCGACAGGCCAAAGGAGGCTTTTGGCGGCGAAGAAGTTGTAGACGGCATTGTGACCGCTTGGGCTTTCGCCGCGGCTGACCCGTTTAGGGCAGCCACCCACAACAAAGGAATAATGAACGGCATAATCGCCGTTGTGCTTGCCACATGCAACGACCACCGCGCTGTTGAGGCCGGCGCGCATGCTTATGCTGCCAGAAACGGCCACTACACGACGCTTTCGACATGGGAGAAAAATGAAAACGGCGACTTGGTGGGCTCCATAGAACTGCCTATGGCGGTTGGCATTGTAGGCGGGGCTGTGCGCACCCACCCCATAGCCAGAATCTGCCTAAAAATCTTGGGCGTGAAAACAGCCAACGAGTTCGCCGAAGTTTTGGCAGCAGTTGGCTTAGCCCAAAACCTCGCGGCGTTAAGGGCCCTAGCTCACGAGGGCATACAGCGCGGCCACATGGAGCTTCACGCCAGAAACATCGCCATCATGGCTGGCGCCACAGGCGAACTAATAGACCTAATCGCCCAAAAAATGGTGGAAGAACGCAAAATCCGCGTGGACAGAGCAAAAGAACTCATCGAACAATATAAGGCAACGGGAAAAATCTAAAAGGCTAGCCAGCGTCCATTTAAAAGCGGCGGTTAAATGAAAATCCTCCCAGGCCCAGCCTCAAAGGAGCTTGGCGAAAAAATAGCCAAACTTTTAGGCGTGGAGCCAACCCCCGTCTTTTGTAAGGTTTTTCCAGACGGCGAGTCCTATGTGAGGCTTGAAGGCGCCGTTGAAGGCGAAACCGCAGTTATCGTGCAGACCACAAGCCCGCCGCAAGACCAGCGGTTAATCCAGTTGGCTTTGATGGCGGATGCTGCTAAAAGGCATAACGCCAAAACTGTCGTGGCTATTGTGCCCTATTTGGCGTATGCCCGCCAAGACAAAGTTTTCCTTAAAGGCGAAGCCATAAGCATAGAAGCCATCGCAAGAATGCTTAGGGCTGCTGGCGTAGACAGCCTAATCACCGTAAACATCCACGAGAAAAACGTTCTGGCAGGGTTCCCCTTCCCAGCGAAAAATCTGTCCGCCATCCCACTGCTAGCTGAACACTTCAAACAAAGAGGGTTCAGCGACGCCTTTGCGCTTGCTCCAGACAAGGGCGCCGTCGGCATAGTACAAGAAGCCGCCGCAGTTTTGGGCTGCGAGTGCGGCTATTTGGAAAAGCATCGAGACCGCTACACGGGATTGGTGAGCGTTGAAAAGAAGAGGGAGTTCAACGTTAAGGGCAGAACAGCCATAATCTTCGACGACATCATCAGCACTGGCGGAACCATCGTGGCGGCTGCAAACCTTCTCTACGAGCTTGGAGCCACAGAAGTCTACGCCGCATGTGTCCACCCGCTTTTAGTAGGGGAAGCCGAAAAACGCTTACGGGAAGCCGGCGTCAAGGAGGTTGTTGGAACAGACAGCGTCCCCAGCCCGGTAAGCAAGGTTTCGCTGGCGCCGCTTTTAGCCCAAGCCCTGCGGGAGCTTTAAGGTGGCTAGGCTTTTCTTCCTATTGTCCGGCGAGCATGAAACACTGCCAGCTGCTGAACTGGAAGCCATCTTGGAGGCTGAAGGCTACGCTTACAAGGTTTTGGAGAAGCTTGACCAAGTTTTGAGGGTTGAAGCTGACACAAAATGTGTGGAAGCTGTAAAAAGGCGGGCAGCCCTAACAAGGCTTTGCGCCTCAGAAATTTTCACATGCGAGGCTGAGCCAAGCGAGGCGATTAAAGCCCTACGCTCAGTAAACATTAGCGAACTCCTAAAGAGGGGCGAAACTTTCGCTGTCCGCGTGAAGCACGTGAAAAGCCATGCTAAGCATGTTGACGGGATGGCTTTGGAGCGGAAGCTGGGCGAAATAATCCTAAACATGGCTGAAGATGTCAAAGTGAACCTTCAAACGGCTCAGAAAACTTTCATCGGATTGCTAACAGACGACAAACTTGTCTTCGGCTTGAAATTGGCAGATGTTCCGCCAAAACCCTTCATGGATAGGCGCCCAAAAAATAGGCCTTTCTTCCACCCGTCAGCTATGCCGCCGAAGCTGGCGAGGTGCATGGTGAACCTAGCGAAGCCAAAAGCTGGCGAGTTGGTGTTAGACCCTTTCTGCGGAACTGGAAGCCTTTTGATAGAGGCGGCGCTGATAGGCTGCCGTGTCTTAGGCGCAGATATTCAACGGCGGATGGTGAAAGGCTGCAAAGCCAACCTCGCCTTTTTCAGCGTAAAACCCGAAGGCCTTATAGTGGCGGACGCCAAAAACCCACCGTTAACAATGGTCGACTGCGTCGTGGCAGATCCGCCCTATGGAAAAAGCGCAACAACCTTCAAAAGGACAACAAAACAGATAATCGAAGAATGCCTAAACGCGGTTTACGATATGCTTGGCAGAAGCGGACACGTGTGCATGGCGGCGCCAAAAACGGTTGGCATAACCCAAATAGGCATGTCGATGGGCTACAAGCACGTAGAATCCCACATGGTCTACATACACAGAAGCTTAACCCGCGAAATCGCAGTATTCAAGAAAATTTAAAAACTGTTCCCGGCAATTCTTTTTGTGGTGATTGCTATTCTACTATTCTTTCCAGTGTAGACATTAGAGCACGCACAGTTTTTTCTCGATAAGCTAACGCCTCTATGGCTGCGGACAGAACCTTTTGGTCCTTGATAAAACTTTTCACATCCTCTCTTGCGCTTTGAAAATAACCTGCCAGTTTTTCTATATATTTTATTAGAAAAGGAAGTTTTGCTTTGATCTGTTTTGCTTCTTCTTTCCGCCCAGCCTCTAACGCCCGATAAAGATTTTGGAGTTGGGTTACCAGATCAGTGCTACTTTGAACCCAATCTTTGATGCTTAAGCCAGATCGTTGCTGAAAAATACGTTTTGCCCACATTCTTGCAAAATAGCTTTGCTCCTCAAATTCTTTATTAACTATATTCAATGTCTCTTTGAGTTCGACGGCAAGCTTAACTGCCCGTGAGTAGACGGCTACCATTTCGCTTTGGGCCTCTGTTGTTTCAGGTTTTTTGATGAAAGTTTTCTGAGCAGGTTCTGGCACGATGGCCTGTCTGGATGGCAAAAGGCCGAATTTGTTAAGGGGTTGAATCGGATCAGCTATCTGACCGTGATAATCTTTGGCATGGACGATGACATATGCAAAACCTGCTGCACAGTCTTCAGCGGGCATGGGTCCGTCATATCCAGGATTTACGCGTTGACTTATGAACGCCTCGTATGTCATACCGTAATGCGGTGCCATCTCACGGGCAGCCTCTCTTATTCCAGGCGTATCAACCAGTCCTGGAGCAAAGACAAACACTGATACTCCTGATTCGTCACCCAATTCAGCGACCAAAGAAAGACCGAGAGACCTCAAAGCGGCTTTCGAAGCCGAATATGGGGCCAAATAGGGTATTCCTTCTCCAGAAGTAATTGTAACAATGGTTTCATCTTTTCTTTTCAACATTCCCGGCAAAAAAGCCCTTATGCCGAGAACCGCAGCCCGCACGTCAACCGCCCAAGATCGATCCCACTCCTCAAGCGGAAGTTCCAATATCGAACCAGTTTTTGCCATGGTGGCATTATTGACCAATATGTCTACTTTGCTGAATTCTTTAAGTGCCCTTTCCGCCAGTCTATTCACACTATTCTCATCTGCGACATTTGTCTTGACAAATAACGCTGTGCCACCTTCAGAACGGATTAACGACTCAACGTCGGCTCCTGCATCTGCAATTTCAGCAATTACAACTTTAGCTCCCAGCCAAGCCAAAGCCCTCGCTAGCTCTTTACCAATACCTCGCCCAGCGCCAGTAACTACCGCCACTTTTCCAATAAGACTTGTATGGGATAGACCCATCCTCTCTAACTTCTCAAAAAGCTGCTGCTTTTTTGGCCTCCTCCTTAAGTAAGAATTTACGCTTTCTCGCATATAGGGTTATGATGGATATTATTGGTACCATTAGGCCTATAGCTGCTGTAAATTGTATTGTTAACCCCCATAGGTCGAAGGCTATGGTTGCAAAGCTGGCTAAAAATGTGCTCCAGAAACCCCATTTACTCCTTTTCAACAAGCCATAGGCAGCGATAAGCCCTAGAATTCCCAGAAAGAGAAACATCACAAAAAGAATGACGGATGTTGTTGATGAGATAGGTGTGTCTAAAAATTGTCCCATTCCTTCTGGTGTGCCGACTGCCGCGAAGCAAAGCCTGCCTATGGACTGAACAAGCCATAGAAAACCGACAAAAATTATTGTTTTGTCTCTTTTTATGGAATTAACCATTTTCACGCTTCCTTTTTAAGCTGGTTGGCTATGCTCCTTCCAAATTCTTTACATTTAGATAGTTCGCCTTCCACGATGGGTCCTTTAATGCCTTGAACTTTTATGGATAAACCGGCCGTTATCCGCTTTAAGGCTGGAGCCTTTTCGCTTATTCGCCTCTCCATTTTCTTCACGGCTTTTTCGAAGTCTTTCCCCATGTAAGTGTCGAAAACAGCAAATTTCTTTCCATCCAGCGGCAGTTTGCCAAGCTTATCGATGAAACCCTTGATACCCCTTGTAGGCCCACCCACATGGTTTGGAGAGCCAATCAATATAACGTCGTAAAAGGGAATTTCCTTAAAATCCACCTTTTTAAGTTCTTTAAGAGAAACTTCTACTCCACCAACCTCATTTATCCCCTCAATTATAGATTCTGCCACATGTTTAGTGTTGCCATAACGCGACTCAAAAACCACAAGAATCTTAACCATAAAACCTCAAATCCTAATATTGACTCAGCATTCAAGCTTTTAAGACTTGTGGATTAATTAAAACACAAAGCCTAACAAGAGTGATTGCATACCCTAAGAGGTGTGTGCCCCTCATGAACCTCAAAGTTGTCTTCTTAGGCACGGCGGGGAGTGTTCCAACTCCTAAAAGAAGTTTGCCAGCCATTTTGGTTAAGCGTAAAGGCGAACAGTTGCTTTTTGATTGTGGTGAGGGTGTGCAGAGGCAGATGGTGATGGCTGGCGCAAGCTTCCACAAGACGACAAAGGTTTTCATAACCCACATGCACGGCGACCATGTTTTAGGCTTGCCGGGGCTTATGCAAACTATGGCGCTTCACGGCCGAGAAAAACCATTAGAAGTTTACGGACCGCCTGAAATCAAGAGGTTAATTGAGTGTATAAGGGAGACTGTGCAGTTTGGCCTAACCTTCCCCATAGAAATCCACGAAATCTGCGAGGCGGGTGTAGTTTGCGAAACGTCGGAATACACTGTTCAAGCAGTTTGGGCAAACCATGTGACGCCAAGCTTAGCCTACGCTTTAGTGGAGAAACCTCGCCCCGGAAAATTTTACCCCGAAAAAGCTAAAGCCTTAGGGGTTCCCGAGGGGCCGCTGTGGGGTCAACTGCAGCGGGGAAAGGCCGTTCGGTTTTCAGATGGTAGAATAGTAAAACCCGAAGAAGTTTTAGGGCCGCCTAGACCCGGAAGAAAAATTGTTTACACTGGGGACACTAGACCTTTTAAGGGCTTGGCGGAGTTTGCGGCCGGCGCAGATTTGCTTATTCACGACGCTACTTTGGATGATGGGTTGGCTGATAGAGCATTTGAGGATGGCCATTCGACTCCAAGCCAAGCGGCTGAAACTGCCAAAAAAGCGAATGTGAAAAAGCTTGTTTTAACTCACATCAGCGCAAGGTATGAGGATGTTTCCGTGCTTTTGGAGCAAGCCCGCAAAATCTTCGAGAACACTATTGTGGCTGAAGACTTTTTGTCCGTTGAAGTCCCACTCTCAAACGAGTAAAGCCTTAAGTCTTTCAACGCTTTCTTGAACATGCTCCACAGATTCCACAACAACTGTTTTGTTATAGGAAATCTGCTTTAAAAGTTCGGCGAACCTTTTCCAGTCTACGGTTCCATGGCCAACACCCAGGTGCTCGTCTCTTTTGCCGTGGTTGTCGTGGGCGTGAATGTGCACAATCTTGTCTGAAAAAGTCTTTATGAAAAGCTCCATCTGCCCGTTGATGTTTGCATGACCTATGTCTAAGGCTAAGCCAATGTTTTCATCCATCTCCATGTAGAACTTTTTGAAGTGCTCTACGCTCTTCATTAGGAAAGGGTAAGGCTCCGGAACATTTTCTATAGCTATTTCTACACCGTGTTTTTCGGCAATTCTGTAAAGCGCTTTTGCAGTCTCACGGTTCTGAATCCAGTCTGTTCCGGGGTAGAACGCGCTTATGCCCGATTTCATTCCTGGATGAAAAACCCAGACATCGGCCTCTAAGAGGCTTGCAAGCTGTACTGATTTTTCCAATCGTTTAATCGTGGCCTTTAGCATATACTTGGACAGTGAAGCAATGTTTATGTCTGTGAAGGGGGCGTGAATGGAAAACTGCAAGCCATGAGTTTTCCCTATTTTTTTGAGTTTTAAGGTTCCTTTCTTGTTAAGGGTGTGAAGGCCATCGTCCACTATTTCCACATAATTTACCGGCAATTCTGTCAACGTCTTTATCATTTTGTCGAAGGATTCGCCTAAACAGTGGAGCGTTGAAACTCCGATTTCTATTCTGCCCAAGCATCACACCTAATTCGAGGTCTCATCAGCTTGTTCATCTGCTTTAATAGTTTAATTTGTTTTCCTTGCCATTGAAATTTAATCTTTGGATTAAAGATTTAGAATGAGAAAAGTTTTTAGGTTTTGTGTGGTTATTTTAGGTAACTACCCAAGGTGGTAATTAGGTATACCTACCAAAACAATAACCGCTAAAGAGGTAGTTAAATGGCTAAAACGGTTTTCAAGCCGTTAAACGTCGGAAGAGTAATGGTTTTTGACGAAAACCACAAAATTTACGGCATTGCCCTAGAGTTAAAAGTTGAAAAGGGAAACCTCAGAAAAATGGCTGAATTGTCGGAAAGCCTCGGTATAGTAACTCGTTATATCCAAGTCTCCATGGAGGAAACTGGCAAACCCACAGTTAACGCCATAGCCTTCCTAGACTTTTCAAGGGCAAAGGCCACACCTGAAGAAGCCCTAGAAATCCTTACAAACAGCTACGACTTCGTGAAAAACGCGAAAATAATAAAGCCTCAAGGAAAGGGCATAATCTTCGACGACTATTTCTTTCCGTTAATTGCCGCTGGCGAAAGAGCCGTCATTTTCAGAAAAAAGGTGTATAAAGCCCTTTTTAACGGCGTGAGAGAAAAGTTTGGATCAGCCGGTGAGGCTATGCTTTACTATCAAGGTTTCAGTATAGGTGCTGAAATCTTCGACCAATACGTGAAGATTGCAAAATCTCGCACCGTTGAAGATTTAGTCGAGGTGGCTAGAGCCATAAACATGACCTTGGGCTGGGGCGTAGTTGACGATGTAAACGTCGACTTGGAGAAGGGGCATGCAAAACTGCGAATCTACCGTAGTTTTGAGTGCGAGCTGAGCAGAGACCAGCGGAATCCTCAAAGCCATTTCTATAGGGGTGCCGTCGCCGGGGTTTTTGCCCGATTCTTTGGGAAAGACGTAGAAGTTAAAGAAATTAAATGCATAGCTATGGGGGATCCATACTGCGAATTCGAAATAAAAACAAGGTAAAGTTTCTTAAAACTTTTATACTAATGATTAAATTCCAGATTGAATAGTGGGGCGCGTAGGCGCCTATGACGGGCGAAGGTAAAGGCAAAGTTGTCGATAGAGGCAAGAAATACCGCAAAATTTTCATTTATATACCGAAAGAGGTTTCATCAGACACCAGTTTTCCGTTCAAAGTTGGGGAGGACGTGACCGTAAGGATTGACGGTGAGAGGCTTGTGATAGAAAAACGGCACAACAAATCAAAGGCTAACCAGCCTTGAACTGAACATTTATACCATTTGGCGTAATTACATTTAAAGTGGGACTGTTATGGTGGATGAAAAAGACATAGTAGAGTTTCTCAAAACGCGGGAGGCGGGGGCTTCGCTAAGTGAGATTGCTGAGGCTTTAAGCATTCCAAAATATGGGCCAAACTCCGCCTATGCGCTTCTGCAAGCCTTAAAAAACAAGGGGGCTGTTGAACGCCGAGGCGAGCTATGGGCGCTTACCGAAGAGGCTAAACCTAAACTAGTTGAGAAGCCGCCGACTGAAATGCCTACTGCAAAGCCCGTTGAAGAGCCTAAGCCAAAAACAGAAGCCGCTGCCGTAGCACCAGAAATCGAGACTTTAGTTAGGGCTATGGCTCAAACTTTAGCTGAAGCCATGAAAACGGCTAGAGTGCCCGCGGACGAGTGGGAGCTTGCCACGAAGCCCATGACTATGGAAATTCGCGAGGGTAAAGAGAAGCTTGAGGCTTTCGTGCTCCGCCCAGATGCAGCTGTTGAAGCCAAAAAGCCTCTTCTTGGCTTTCCAACGGGCACTTTTCTCGACAACCTGTTTTTGACGCCGGAAGGGAAGTCTTTGGGCGGGATCCCTGTTTGTGGACAGTTTGCCATAACAGGTTTGCCGGGCGCCGGCAAGTCGATTCTTGTCGAGGAGATAGCCGTCAGAGTGGCGGCTTCCGGCAGAAAGGTGCTTTACGCCACAGCTGAGGACACTTGGAAGAGTGCTACACCCCGTTTTGATTTGCAGTCTAGACTTAAGCAGAAAGCCGACATTTTAGGCTTGGACTGGGAGAAGATTCGCCAGAACCTCTTTGTCTTGGACACTGTGGCTTTTCCGGAGCTCCGCGACTGGAACACCTTCGCCGAAACCTATCGCTATGTTGCTGAAAAAGAGAAAATTGAACTGGCTATAATCGACTCCGTGACTGTGCTTGAATCCTACCGCGGAGCCCTAAAATATCGGGTTATGGAGTTGGCCCGCTACAATCAAGTGCGTGGCATAACCGCCCTTTACGTGAACCAACGCAGCTCCGAGGTTTGGGACAGCTACGACATGGCCGGCGGCATAGGTCTAGCCCACAACCTTGACGGAACAATAATAGTGGATTATGGACGCGTTTACTGGTATGACCAGCAAGTGGATTTAGGCGTTGACAGAGGAGAATTCGTCCGCATAGTCCGCGTTTTAGACTGTAGAATGTGTAACTTTGAACGTCGGAGAATACGCGTAGACATAACAAGCGACGGTTTCCTACGGGTCGTGGAACCGCTTCCCAAAACTGCTGAAACCGAAAAAATAGCAACTAGTGGCGGAAATGTCAATAGTTAAGCCGCCGACGCTTAAAGAGCTTATTGAGGCGTACGGTTCGCCGAAAGAGGCAATTTTAAAGCTTATCGAAGCTGGATTTTCGCCTGAACAGATAGAGTGGCGGACGGGGATACCCTACCATTTGATACGCCTCTACATGGAGGGCATACAGCCCAAAAAAGACATGTTTTTTGCGAAGATTGTTGAAGTTTATGAGCGTTTAGCTGTTCTCCGTAGCAAAAAGGGGAAAGAAACCGAACTTGCGAAATTTTTCCAAAATCCTATTCTGCCGTTGGAGGTTAAGGCACGTTTCGCCCTTGGAACAATAACCGAGGAAAGCCTAAAAGTTGGGCCGGGACTCGTCGAGAGAAGCATAAGCCTAGCCACAGGTACACCTTTAAGTGAAGTTAAAAAGCTTATGATAGACTATGGCGAGCACGGTGAAGTGGCATATCTTCTTAAAAAGCCTTCTGAGCCCGTTTTGTCGGTTGACGAGGTTTATGAGGCGATTAGGCTTTTGCCAAAGCTGAAAGGTGTTAGAGAACGCGAGCTTTATGTTTCGAGTCTTCTGCGGGTTAGCACGCCGTTGGAGGCTAAATACATTGTTCGGCTTCTTTTGGGCGATTTGAAGCTTGGCTATTATGCAAGTACTGTTATGAGGGCGGCGGCCAAGGCCTACCAGGTTCCGGTGGAGCTCATCCAAAGTGCATGTGCCATAATGGGTTTAGCTGAGGGCATAAGCTTGGCTTCTGAAGGCTTGCTTAAGCTTGCGGAGGTGAAGATGCGTCCAGGCCAGTTCATCAAGCCCCAGTTAGCCCACCTTTATGAGCCAGATAAGGTTGTTTATCCCGTTAGAGCTGAATACAAGATTGATGGGAGCCGCCTTCAAGTGCATAAATGGGGCACCCAAATATGGCTTTTCTCTAGGCGCGGTGTGGAGAAATCGCAGACTCTTCCGGAAATTGTGGAGATAGCCAAAAGTTTTAGGGCTCAAAGCTGCATTGTGGATGGGGAAGTTTTCGCTGTAGATCAAGATGGTAGACCCTTGCCTTTCCAAGTGATGCTTGAAAGAACTGTGCCGCGGGAGCTTGCGCCAGAAGAGCTTGCTGAAAGGATGGCTAGAGTTAGGATTGCCTATAGGGCCTTTGACATCCTTTTCTTAAATGGGAAAGAACTTATAGGGTTGCCGCTTTCCGAAAGGCGCAAATATCTTTTGGAGGTTGTTCCGCCGGAGTATTTGGCTGAAGGTGTAGAATGCCAAAATGAGGTTGAGTTGATGCGTTTTTACGATGAAGCTTTGAAGAAGGGCTTTGAAGGTATTGTGGTTAAAAATTTGAATTCGCGCTACGAGATTGGACAGCGCACTTATACTTGGCTTAAACTGAAGCCGGAACGCGACACCATAGATTGCACAATTGTTAAGGCGCTTTATGGGAAGGGAAAACGTGCAGGCTTATACTCGTCTTTCTTGTTGGCAGTGCGCGACCCCAAAGAACGGAAACTCTACACTATTGGGAAGGTTTCAAACCTGCCGGAGCAAACCATGGACGCCCTTGCAACGATCATTGAGCGGACAAAAACGGATGCGGATGATGAGGGCGTGTTTGTGAAGCCCACCGTGGTTGTGGAGGTAACATACCAAGAGATTCAGGAAACAGACGAATACACGAGTGGTTATGCCTTGCGGGTGCCGAAAATAGTGCGGTTCAGAACAGACAAAACTGTGGAAGAAATAGACACTATTGAAAAACTTAAGAAACTCTATGAACTACAATACGAACGCTTCCCAAATCAATCCATTTAAAGCATTAACAACCATGTTTTTAATGATCCCCCAGCGGAGTTAACAACTGTTGAGTTAAGCCCATGTCTGCTGTGCTTTTGACTTGTTCTCTGCGAGTTCCCAAGGCTATTTCTATAAACTCTTTCAACGTCTGGTTTGTGAACGACCAAGTGGGTGTTCCATATTGCAGTCCGGTGCACATCGAGTCTGCGTAAACGTAGAGAATTTTACCCAAGTACGGGTAGGCAGCATCCCTTGCATATCCGTATTTTGGAGCGGTTAAAACCTTGAAAGGCCAGAGTTTGCATGCTGTAGGCTTCATATGCTGCAGTCCACACAGGTACATGTTCGAAAGCCTATATAGAAATATGCATGAGCCGTCGCTTTTCCGCCTCAAATAAAGCTTATTCAAACCCGTGGCTGTGGTTTCCACCCCATAGTTTTTAACTATGTTCAGCCATTCCTGGAAGCTTAAGACCACACTGTAGGCTTTGCAACACAAGCCACACATGACGCATTTCCAGTCTGCAACGTATCTCCATGGAACAAACAACATTTCCCAGCCTACCAGCTCCCGCCAGCCTTATAATCAAAATTTTGAGGAAAACATGTCACATTATAAAGTTTTTTGGGTTAAAGCGCTATAAATTTCAAAATCTTCGCTATATTTGAGGTCAGAGTTTTTTGTAGAGGTAAATGGTGTGGGATGGATATCCAAGCTTCGGGTTTTCACAGAAATTCTCAACTTTGACGGGTTTCCATCCTACAATCTCATAGTCGTGGGAGACCACGCGAGCGCCTGGCTTAAGCTCCGCCTCAAGTTTCGGCTTAATCTTCTCGTTAGCGCTTGTGGTCAAGTATAGGAAAACAACGTCGGCTTGGGACAGGTCCACGTTAAACATGTCGCCGTTAACTATAGTCACTCTATCTTGGAGGCCTTCCTCGTAAACGCTGCTTAAAGCCCTTTTGGCAAGATCCTCGCGAAGCTCAACCCCAACAGCCCTTGCCCCAAACTCTTTTGCAGCCATTATCACCGTCCTGCCGTCTCCAGCGCCCAGATCAAAGAAAACTTCTCCGGGTTTCAACTGTGCCAAAATAAGCATGTGGCGAACAACTGGTAGTGGGGTTGGAACGTAGGGGGCTATGAACAGTTTAGGACACCTCCCTTTCCAGAATTTTAGCAGTGATTCTTCTCCATTTTAAAACTTTCTGGTCTACGCTACATAGGTTGCCCTTTTAGGCGTCGGCCTTCTAGACTCTCCACACTTCATGGCGCTTTGGGCGCAGAGTTCCAAGTATTTCGCTTCGTCTCCAGCGCCCACGGCTTCAGCGGCCTTGCGGCACAGTTCGCTTGGCTCTTCGCAGCCTTCTTCCTTGCAGAGGCCCGAAATGTAGAGGCAGATGTCATGCACGTCTTTGGGTTCGAGAACCGCCCTGTTCGTGCGGATTATGAGGCAGAGTTCCCTCGCCAATACACAGTTCTTAACGTATTTAATTCTGTTTAATACTTCTTCGCGTAGTTTTTTTCTGCTTATCTCCAAATTCTTTATCTCCACACTTTTAAAACTGGCTTGCTCACCCAGATTAACGTGGTCTCCCATTTAAAAGTTGTTGTAAGTCTCAAAAGGCTTCCTACCAGAACCTCTTGCTTATGGCTTTGCGTTCCGCCTCCAAAACAAGCTCATAGAATTTGTCGTCAAGGCGTGAATCTTTTTCCAGAACCTCTTTGACGTCTGAGGGTTGAACCTTCCTGGCACAAAGGGCCACCGCAGCTGCTTTCCCATACTTTTCTATTAGGCGGGCGGTTTGAATGGCTTGTCTCCGCAGTTTCTCTTCGCTTTTTGTCAGTTTTTCGCCTTTTTTCTCGATTAACGGCAAAATCTTCTCTTCCTCCTCTTTCAGAAGTCCGATGGCTTCCGAACCGCATTTTGGACATTTTGGCTTCGCCGGCAAGTCTTTGACACGTACCATATCAATATAACCCCAACAGTTTGTGCAAACGAAAACACAAGTCTCATTAAGCAGCCTCGCTTTGGCGGATTCCACAAGCACAGCGCGCATCCGCTCAGGCGGAATCAAATCTGTTTTCATGCTTACCCGTTCAATGCCAACCCTCGCAACTGGCGTAGCCGTTCCGCCAGTTTCAACTTTCTCAACCACAATTTCACCGTTGCGGATTTTCTCCAGAACATGTACAAGTTTTTCAACATCTAAGTCTTTCAGGAAAACCTCTTTTAAGGCTTCTTCGAAGATGGGGGTTCCCTCAAAGCTTTTCAGAAGCCTTTGGAGGCTTACATTGCTGAAGTCCGCCCACTTTTCTAAAGCTCCGAAACGTCTTGCCACATGGATCATGCGTCGCTTAAAAAGCCCCGTTTTTACGGTGGCTCTTGTTAGGCTGTCTCTGACTGTTTGCCCGTCCATCAATGCCATTTCGCTAAACAACTCAACTATTTGGTCCGCCGTGGCTGCGCCCATGGTTTGTATGAATATGCGGTATGGGTCGTGTTGGACGATGATGCCGTAGCCAATCTTTTCAGAAAGAATCTGCCCGATAAGTTGGGCTAAAGCCCTATTGGTTAAAGAGCCGAAATGAGCGTGAACTATCACAAAATCCTCCCAGTCCTCGACCAGTATCCGCTCGTCTGTTGGAACAGGCAGTCCAGCAGAAACTTGTTCAACAGTTTCAGCCAAAGCGTTCAAAATGGTTTCTTTGTCGGCTGGATACTGCTCGCTAAGTTTGGCTGCAACCTCTTCTGGCGGGACACCTATGCGCATTTGTTCTTCAACAAATCCTCTGATGGCGCCGACTTCTTGCGCCACTTCGAAAGGCACTGGGATTTCTTCGCCTATCCAGCTTGGAATCGCTCCCGTTGGGTCGTCTACGGGTTTGACGTAAACCTTATCGCCTGAAACGTGAATGATTCGCCATGGGCTTCCGCGGATGATGAATTTTATGCCTGGCTTGCCGTATTCTGCCATGAAGGCTTCGTCTAAAATGCCCACAGCCGAGTCTGTTGTTTCGTCCACCACGAGATATTGTTTCTCCTCCGGAATCATGGATAAATTTTCAAAGTAGTATTCGAAAAGCGCCTTTGTTCTCCTCGGTTTTAGAACGACCTTGTCTTCGAAGGAAACCCATGCCAGCCTTGGGAAACGGTCATGCATGTACCGCAGAATCTTCTCTACGTCCTCCATGGTTAAGTCTGTATAGGGGTAGGCTTTCCTAAACATTTCAAGAATCTCGCTGAACTCAAGTCTCTTCTGTTTTAAAAGCAACCCGGCGATTTGGTGGGTCAAAGCGTCGTAGGGCTTCGGCGGAATTTCAACGGGCTCCAAATCCTCCCGCAAAGCGCGTCTAGCTATGGCCATAGCTTCAAGCGTATCGTCTGAATCCATGGTGACAATTATTCCCTGGGCTATGTGGCCTATTCTGTGGCCGCTTCTGCCAACCCGCTGAATGAGCCGCGTGACTTGACGGGGGCTCATGTATTGGATAACTAGGTCTATGCGGCCCACGTCTATGCCTAGTTCTAGGCTGCTTGTGCAGACCAAGCCTTTAAGTTCGCCGTTTTTCAAGCCTCTTTCAGCGGCTATGCGGGAGGGCTTAGCCAAAGAACCGTGGTGTATTGAGACTGGAAAGTCTATATCCCAAACCTTGAAGCGGCTTGCCAAAACCTCTGAAATGGCCCGCGTATTTGTGAAGAGTAGCACGGACTGGTGGCGGTCTATATAGTCGCGGATAACCCTAAGCCTCGCCGCCACCTCCGGGTGCGTGTAGAGCCTTTCAGCCAACTCGAAATCTTCCGGCTTGGGCTTCGGAAATAGAATCTTTAAGCGCATTTTTCTGGCAACTGGAACCCGTACAATTTCCACTGGTCGGCCGTTTCCAACGAGGAACTGGGCAACCTTTTCGGGGCTGCCTATGGTGGCTGACAACCCTATGATCTGGAAGTCCCTTCCAATTATGGTGCGTAGCCTTTCAAGGCTTAAGGCAAGCTGGCTTCCCCGTTTGCTGTCAGCCATCTCGTGTACTTCGTCAATTATCACCCAGCGTACATGCTGAAGGTGCTGCCGCATAACCCAGCCGACCAAAATGGCCTGCAAAGTCTCCGGAGTCGTGATCAAAATGTCGGGTGGGCTTCTCGCCTGTCTTGCGCGTTCGCTGGTTTCCGTGTCGCCGTGCCTAACCGCCAACTTAATGTCGAGGTTGTTGCACCACCATTCGAGACGCTCCAGCATGTCACGGTTTAAAGCCCGCAAAGGCGTGATGTAAAGCACTTTTATGCCCGGAGGTTGAGGCTCTTGCAGAAGCATGCTTAAAACGGGTAGGAAGGCGGCCTCCGTCTTACCGGTGGCCGTCGGCGAAATGAGCAAGACGTTTTTCCCCTCAAGAACCAGCGGGATAGTCTTTTCCTGCGGTTCAGTCGGTTTAGAGAATCCCCTCTGCTCGATCAAGCGTCGAACGGGTTTCACTAGAAGGTCAAAAGCATTTTTCGGCTGCTCTTTCAAGACGCAGTTAACCCCAGGTGCTGATAGAATAGCGTGAAGCCAAAGGTAAAAGCATTTTGCAACTTAGCTGACGTTTCAATTAAACATAAATAGATTGCCAGCTAATTTCAAACAGAGTCAGTAGCGGAAAAGGTGGAAGGTTATGAACGAAACAATCGAAGTTATAAAACGCAGAAGAAGCATACGAAAGTTTAAGCCAGAACAAATACCCGACGTGTATCTTCAAGAGATTTTGGAATGCGCTATACTCGCGCCGAACGCGCGGAACCAGCAGAAATGGCACTTCACAGTCATTCAAAACAAGGAAATGCTAAATAAAATGGCGAACATCATGAAGGAGGGCATGCTAGAATCCGGCATAGACTTTCTAGTGCAGAGGGCTAAAGACCCAAACTTTAACCCCTTCTGGAACGCCCCAATGGTAGTCCTAATCACGGCGGATAAGACGGCTCGCTTCGCCGAAATAGACTGCGCACTAGCAGCCGAAAACATCCTAATAGCGGCTGAATCTCTGGGATTAGGCTCAATCATAATGACATCCACAGAATTCCTGTTTAAGTCGGAGAAAGGCGAACAACTGAAAAAAGAGTTAGGCCTTCCAGAAGGCTATGAACACGTATGCGTTGTCGCACTAGGGTATAAAGACGAAAATCCACCGCCGAAGCCTAGAAGAAAAGACGTAATCAACTACGTAAGATGACTAATCAAATTTTAAGCGTCGCAAAAGCCATATAATTGACACCCCTAATAATTTTAGTTGTGAGGAAATATTTCATGGTCAAAATACTTGTAATTTATGATAGTCGAACTGGAAACACTGAGAAACTTGCTCACGCAGTGGCTAATGGTGCACGTAAAATTCCTGGGGTTGAGGTGATATTGAAACGAGCAAGAGATATCACCCCGGAGGACATGTCTAGCGCGGATGCTTACGCTTTTGGCTCACCTTCTCATTTCAGCATAATGTCTGGAGAAATCTTAACGTTGTTCACTAACATATATCCTCAAAGACACATGTTAGCTGGCAAACCTGCCTGCGTATTCACCACGGGTGCTGGCAGCCAAGTTACGGCGCTGGAAAACATAGAAAAAATCCTAGGCGCCTTCAACCCAAAATGGGTAAAACCTGGAGTGGCTGTTGAGGGTGCACCCCAAGCAAAAGACCTTGAACAGGCGGAAAAACTAGGAGAAAAATTGGCCAAAGCTACAATTGAGACAAAGAGATAAAACTTCAGTAAGCATTTTAAGACCTTCATGCCATCTGGTAGGCAATTTTGTGGTTTTTCAGATTTGAACGTTTTTAGCTTTATTCTTACGCAGAGTCCCAACAACAGGGAACCTTTTTAAGACGTCTACGCCGTGAGGGGCGTCTTTCAACGAGTTTGTTAAGTCCCTACCAGCCATGTGGAGGGCTTGATGTTTTCCATCTTTCCACAAAAAACTAGTTGACACATCGAAGACTTTTCCTTTATATGCAACATAGATTGGTTTTCCATTTTTACCGTTATACTGGGCCAATTCTTCTTCCGTAAACTCTCTCATCTCAATATCCTTCTTTCAAGTAAACAGGAAATCAAGCAACATCATCACGATAAAGCCTACGACAAGGCCAAAAGTTGCCTGTCTTTCAAAGCCTTTTCTGTGACTTTCCGGTATTATTTCGTCACTAACCACGAAGAGCATGGCTCCAGCGGCAAAGGCGAGGGCCCAAGGTAGAACCGGATGGAAAACAGATACTAACGCAACGCCTAACAGTCCTCCAATAGGCTCAACTAAACCAGTTAAAGTGCTATATCCGAGAGACTTTTGCCGGCTGTATCCCTCCCTTAAAAGTGGTAGGGCAACCGCCAAGCCTTCAGGCATATTTTGAAGCCCGATAGCCATGGCAACTACAAGCCCGGCCGCTATGTCTCCGGTTCCAAAACTTACTCCGACAGCTAGACCTTCTGGAAAATTGTGAATAGTTATTGCTAAGGCGAAAAGCCAAACCCTTGAAAGCCTTGAGGAGGGGCCTTCTCTGCCTATCGTTGGATGGAAATGGGGGACAAAACGGTCTGCCAAGTGCAACGCGACAGCACCCACCACGATTCCGAGAACTGCAACCCATATGCCGCCAAAATCTATAGCTGGAATTAAAAGGCTGAAGAATGTTGCCGCAAGCATTACTCCAGCAGAGAATCCAAGCATAACATCCATCAATTTATCTGAAACTTTCCTAACAAACAGCACGGGAAGGGCTCCTGCACCAGTGGCTAAACCAGCCAACGCGCTGGCTACGGAACCAAACCACACGGTTTCTAAACTCATATTTTCATGCACTGCCTTAATGTCAAAAAGTATAATCATTGCTAAACATTGCTAAACTAAACTAAAAGTATATAAAAAGTGGGGCTTTTGATGGACGAGATGGAGGTTTCTCTATTTCAGGAATTTTGAAACGAACGGTGAGGTTTCGCCTCTGCGCATAAAGTGTCCAGATGGACCTTCGCCTAAAAATTCGGAGAACCAAGACTCATGCTCAATTTCCTCATTGAGAATGGCCAAAGCCAAGTCATATGTTCGGTGGTCTTTTCCAGCAGTCATGTTGCAGATATGGGTGTATCCCCTAACCGCACATCTTTCCGCTTCAACTAAGACTTTCAAGATTTCTTTAACGTTTGTTGGATCTTTCGGCAACTTAGCTGGCGGACATGCCGACATGTCATGAAAAACTTTCATGTCTTCTGGCAATTTGCCTCCTAACTCGTATATGCGAGGGACAAGGGCCTCAAAGTGGTTGCGGTCTTCAATGCGGGCAACCTCCGCAATTTCTTTTATTGTTTCCCCTTCAAGCCCTATAAGGTTGCATCGCAAAATCGTGTAGTAATAGTATGTTGTAAGCTCGGCTGCCGCATTTTTCACAAGCAATTCAACAAGCTGATCAACGTTTATTCCAGCCTTCTCCACCATCTCCCGTGCTACTCTCGCCAATTTACCACCTCCAATAATTAAACCAAATGACATTAATGTCGCTACACCTTAATATTTCTGTCTAGCATCTTCCTAACTGCGTTAAATGGTTTATAAAAGCTGATATCGTTGACCTCTACTAAATTACGCTTTGCGGTAGCCGTAACTTGATAGCCCTTCTAGGATTTCTCGTCCAGCAACTTTTTCTTTGCTTTTTCGTACTCCTCTCTTGTTATCGCTCCGGAATCAAGTAGTCTTTTAAGTCTCTCAAGCTGGTCAACGATGGTTTCTGTGGCGGTGGCGGCTGCTGAGGGTTGCTGAGGAAGCGGTGTTGGAAACGCTGTTCTTTCAGCCATCTTTTCCACGGAAGCTGCTATTTTTTGCTGTTGGAAGACTTCCCGCCACTCGGTTAACTTGCCAATTAGGACTTCTCTTGCTTTCGCTGGTTCTAGGATGTCCCAGAACATGTTGCCCCTAGCCTTAACAATGGTTGGTGCTGCTGCTCCTCCGCCAACCATTACGCCTCTTCCAACGGCTACTCCTCCGCCCACGTATCCAACTTCTAGCCCTGTAGTTGTTGTGAACACCAGCGAGCCGCAGTTGAACATTCTTGCCAGAAGCCCTTGCATCACGTGAACGTCCCTAATCTGGTCGAAAGTTATTTCCCGAGTGTAGCTTCCGAAAAACCAAGACTTTTCTATGCGGACAGCCTTGTCGGTTATGAAGTACGTATAGGCGCTCTTGTTGAAATAGTAGAGCAGAAAGAAGACAAAGCAGAAGGCCAGCCAAAACGGAATGAGCAGTGGAACAAAAACAAAGACGGGGCTTAAAATTATGGTGGCAACCACAAACGCTAAAATGAATTTTACAAGAGTCTTTTTCATGAAAGGCTTGCCACTCCAAAGCACCGACAAACAGCACACCTCGCGTTCTAATAAAAACTACACATGCAGACATATTTAAATACTCATAGTAGCTTGTTAAGGACTGCGAGGTCTACATTTTCCTCGCCTATCTTGAAGGTGTCCGGCTCCTCCCTCTTCAAAATGGTTTTCAAGGCTTCTGGACTTAACTTTCTGACAAGGTGGAGAATCTCCCTTCTGGCAGTTTCAAAATGCTTTTCAAGGAGGGCTTTGTCTCTATGCATTACCCCCGCAAGGGGACATATTTTCTCCATTTTTAAGTACCATTCAATCTTGCCTGTTTTTGCGTTTATGTCGAAGGTTATGGGTCCGGCTACGCATGTTTCCGGCTTGACTGGATGCACAACGCACTTGCGTGTAGCCCTATCGTAGAATATGCAGTAGCCGTCCGCTGTCTCTCTTGGATAGGTGTATTCGGCATGCACAAAGGGGTTGTCAATCTGTATGCCATGCACCTTCAAATATTCCATAATGATTTTTTCCCGTTCCAGGGTTATGGGTGGTCTAGCGTCCCAGCAACAGTTTATTTTGCAAGAACCGCAGACGTCAAAGAAATTTTTCTGCCTTTCTCCTTGAGCCTGCAAGGGGCATGCGCTCCTAAAAGAACGGCTCATTGCTTTCTAAACACTTTAAAAGTTTCGAATAAACGTCTACGATTGCCTCGTTTAAGTCTGTTTTCTGAGCTCTAACAAGAACTTTTTCTCTAATAACGTCTGATAGGCTCCCGTGTTCAACGCGTTTTTCTATGAGGGGGAGATACTCCTTCTCCTCGACCGTAGCGTTTTCCCAAGCAATCTTCATGAAACGTCTGCACACATGCCTAGCCGTCGGACCATCGGGATGAAGCACTTTAGCTTCTAAGCCGTCCTTTACGACGGCTTTAAAGTCTTCAGCCAAAACCTTCGTCGGTAAAAGAGGCACGCTGGTTTTTAGTAAACCTCTAAGCAAGGCTCTAACAAAACAGCTTAGGGCTACATCTGACTTCACACATTCTTGTTCGTCCATGACCCTTATTTCCAAGGCTTTCCGTTCAAAGCGTATGATCACGCCCCTTGAGTTCACCCAGTCCTTGTTAAGGATGCATGGATGGGCGCCGGTTTCGGCTAAATCCTTGGAATAGCGCCCAATAACGTCACGCCTATACTGCCTAAAGGACTGAATGTATTCTGGAACCACTTTTCCAGCCACGGATGGCACTTCTTTCTGGTTTTCCATGTAAAAATGGAGACGGTTGTCCACAAATTCGCCCAAACGCCCTTCATAAATGGGAGACGAAGCCGAGACGGCTGGAAGATAGGCGCAAATGTTTGCCATCAAGTTGTGCATTAAAACGGCTTTCTCTTCATTAACGTAGGGTAGGTTAAGCTGGAAGCTTTGAATGTTAAGCCAGCCGTGCTGTTTAAGGTTGAAGATTCGACTGAAAGCCTCGTAAATCTGCTTATGGCGGTGCGGCCAAACCGCTGTCTCGTCAAGCGTCAGCGTGGGATGCATTCCAGTGCCCAAAAGCCGTGCACTGTAACGCTGCTTAATCATTTCGTTAAGCCTTAAAACCGCCCCATGCATGGTTTCCTCGAAAGCTTTAGGCGATCTGAAAGGCTTGTTAGGCTTAACCTCCACAACGTGTAGTTGAAGCTCTTTGCCAAAAGTGAAATCGCCAAACTCAACAAAGTTTACAACACGCCCATAAACATCTTTTATGACTTTATCCACGATAGGCAAAGGTTTCAAACATTCATCGACAAGCGAAAACTCGTGTTCTGGACCTAGAACCTCTAGGGTTCTATACGTACAGACAGACCTCTTAAAGTAGGTTGCAACAGCCAAAATATAAAGCTTATAGTCTATAGTCTAAAGCGAATAATATAGAACTTTCAAAGTCAAACAGTTAATTTTAAATACACTCAAGGGATTAGCGATATTCCGTTGTCTGGTGCCTCCCGTTTGCTGGTCGTCTCAAACATTGACCTAAAAACAAACACGCCCATAACAAAACCTTCAGAGTTCCTCAAGTCTTCTTTTAGAGACTTCATTCTCAACATAAACAACGATTACAGGTATATGAAGACTGGGTATTATGTTTCGCTTCACGCTGAAATCCTCGGCAATGATGTTGAACCGACAACGGAAAACGCTGTTGACGCCTATAGAGTGCCAATCTTATTAACCAGAGCTGCAAAAATGGAGCGCCAACCATGCCGTTTATTGCTACGGACTCTGTTAAACAAATTATAGCGGAATTTGCTTTCCCTGTTGTTGTTTTTGCTGTTAACCCGTTCTCTTTTAACGGCTTTCAAACAGCCAAAAACCGGACAGCCCTTTACCGGGCTGTTAAAAGTTTAAGCATGAATTATCGGTATGCAGTTTGCGTCCAACCACTGCGCGGTGAAATTGTCTCGTGCAAGTCATTTTTCGGAGAAAGCACAAGTGAAGACAGCAGCATCAAAGAGATAGCCAAAAAAGTCTATCAGACGTTTAGGCTTCCAGTATGCAAACTGTACGTCCAACGCTTTGATGGGAAAGTTTACCTTTGTGGGCTTCAACCATTGAAGATTGATGAGATTACGCCTTCGGATGTTGGGCTGATTTCTGAAATGGTTTCCCGGAAATCCGGGAAAGGATGGTTTGATTGACGCGGATAGCCTGTTTTGTTGAAAAATACAATTTCACATGTTCAGATGAAGCGGAAGCCCTTGAAACGTTTAGGCAGACCGCTCAGCACATGGGACACGAGTTCAACTTCATTTTTAGAAGTGGGCTTTCAGAAATCCAAAAGTATGATGCTGTTTTCATAAGGGCGACGACGGATCCGCTTTACACTGCTTATGTGGTTTCAAAAACTGCATGGGAGCTTGGCTTAAGGGTTGTGGACGACCCAATTTCAATTAGGATCTGCGCCAACAAAATTCACCAGTACCGCCTCTTCGAAAAATATGGTGTGCCCCACATTCCAACAATTTTCCTAAGCAAGGAAGATTTTCATCATAGGCAGATAGCCGAAATATTCGAGGTTTTCGGAAAACCCGTCGTGATAAAGGCGCCATACACAAGCTTCTCGAAATATGTGGAAAAAGCTTCATGTGAAACAAGTTTCCGCGAAGTTGCCAAACGCTTCTTTAGGCGGTCAGACTACATTGTGGTGCAGAAGTTTACGCCATCCCGCTTCGACTGGCGTGTAGGCGTGTTAAACGGCGAAATACTATACGTTTGCAAGTATATGATGCCTAAGGGCAAATGGAAACACGGCGTAAAAAGACGGGGAAAACCAAGCTTTGTGTGGGGTAGAACCGTCACCCTAAAACGGGACAACGCACCCCAAAGGCTTAAGGAAGTAGCCCTAAAAGCTTGCAGCATCATTGGAAAGGGGTTGTATGGCGTTGACATTAAAGAGGTCAACGGCGACTATGTGGTGGTTGAGGTTAACGACAACCCAAGCATATACAAGGGACAAGAAGATCTTCGAGATAAAGACATCTACGAGAAAATTATAAAGTTCTTAGCAGAATAGGGTTGGCTACTCCAAACATTTCAGCGTTGCCTCTACGCAGAGCTCACATTTCGTTGCGTCGAAGGTTGGATCTAAAGTCTTGTGCATGTTGCACAGCAAGCCTTTTGCGCGGGCGGTTCTGCAGATTTCGCAAAATTTTAGTGTAAAATCTTTGTGGGACAAGCTTTTCCTAGCTATGGAGTCAGCCAAATCCTCAATTAATGTTTTGATTGTTTCATCCTTTTCTAGGTCTAGGGCTTTTCCACGCATTTTCTTGTTGTAGAGGCTTATGGCCGGTTGGCTTACCCCAAGAAGTTTTGCGGCCTCCGTTTGTTTTAAGCCATGTTTTATCATTAAATGTTTGGCTAAAGCTGCCCTTACTGGCGGAAGTAAGCCTTTCACGGCAACTTCGCATGGCAATAGCATTTTGCTCATTCCTCTGTGTTGTTTTTGTGGAAAGGTATAAATATACTTTATTACAATTGTAATAAAGGTGAACTTACATGCTTGAAAGAAACATGTTGAAACTGGCGGAAAACGTTTACTGGGTTGGCGTAAGAGACTGGAACCGCAGACTTTTCGACGCTTTAATACCACTTCCAAAAGGAACCTCCTACAACGCTTACCTCGTTATTGGCGAAACAGCCAAAGCCCTAATCGACACCGTTAACCCAGGCTTTGAAAAGGAGCTTGAAGAAAAAATCCAAAGTTTGACGCCTCTAGAGGATTTGGACTATGTTGTTATGAATCATGCGGAACCAGACCACGCCGGTGCCATACCACAAATCATGAGGATTGCGCCGAAGGCGAAACTTGTGGCCTCAAGCAGAGGTGCAAAAATGGCTCAAGTGTACTATCATGTTCCACAAGAAAGGATTAAGGTGGTGGCTGACAACGACGCCATAAACCTAGGCGGCAAAACCCTGCGCTTTATCGAGGCGCCTATGCTCCATTGGCCTGAAACCATTTTCACCTACCTTGAAGAGGATGGGATACTGTTTCCATGCGACTTTTTCGGCGCCCACTTGGCTGGCGGCGTCTACAGCGATGAAGTTGAGGACTATTTGGTGCACGCCCAGCGGTATTGGGGCGAAATAATGATGCCCTTTAGGGCGATGGCTCAAAAAGCCCTAGAAAAAATTGCTGGACTCAACATTCGTGTCATTGCGCCAAGCCACGGCCCCATCCACCGAAAGCCAGAACTCATTTTGAGCGCCTATAGACGGTGGGCCTCCGGCGAAACCCGTCCAAAGGCCGTTATAGCCTACGTTAGCATGTGGAACAGCACCGACACAATGGTGAAGCAGATGGCTGAAACGTTGGTTTCTGAAGGCGTAGAGCTAGCCCTCCACAATTTAGCAATCACAGACGTAGGCGACTTGGCCCGAGACCTTGTGGATTCGAGAGCCATCGTTTTGGGCGCACCCACAGTTTTAGGCGGAGCACACCCATTAGCAGTTTACGCCACATACCTCTTCA
>CAZZMT010000100.1:0-13048 GCA_964655395.1 uncultured Candidatus Bathyarchaeia archaeon
AAAAAGAATAAATCACCAAAAGTTAGAGGAATAATTGTAACCCACTCAAGTGATTCAAACCTTGAATGGGCAGTTGAAGCAGTAAAAGATTTAGTTAAACTGAAATTCTATAAAGTAAAATTTGAACTTTCAAACGCTTTATAAGGAGTTACAGCGTCCCATTGTTTTTCTTATTCGTTTCGTTGCACCTCTCTGATTGTATTTCGTCAAGACCTTCTTGATATTCCCGTTAAGAGACACTATTGGAACAATTGTCGGGGTTGCTCTCATCCAAAAACGCTACTTAACGAAGAAAGCACAAATAGGTCGAGAAAATCGAAAGCGGATGCAACTTTTTTAAATGTCTATACCAATAATAACTCGGGAATGGAGATGGCTCGTATATTTATTGCCCATAGCAGTAAAGATGATTGGCTAATTAACCCAATTGCCGATACTCTTCGACTTATAGGCGTAGAACCTTATCTTGCAAAGTTAGAGGACCCAACGCCTTACCCTTTACCACAAAAACTTGACCTAGCCATAGAATCTTCATCGGCAATGTTTGCTTTCTTAACTCCCAATGTAGAAAACAACAAGGACACTTGGGATATTATTAATTAGGAAATTTCCTCAGCATACGCTAAGAAAAAGCCTGTTTATGTTTTCGTGGAAAAGGGCGTGAACGTGCCAATAATGGTAAATTACACGGTGGTTTGTGCTACATATGACCCATTTGATCAACAATCCCTCAATAAGATGATTGCGAGAGTAAAGGAGATAGGCTCTGCTTTAAAAAGGAGTGAGGACATCGCCAAAGCGGCTTTCACGATAGTCGCTCTAATTCTGGGCTTGGGCTTGTTCTTCACCGCATTAGCAGGAGACTAACATGGGTTATGCGTCTACTGTAGGCATACTTTCCATTTTGATAGGTTTTCTTCTTTACCTTATTGGCAGTCGGTCCAGAGGAGAGATGAAGACAAAAATTGGATGGTTCAAAGGACCTGTCTGGTTTCTTCTCATAGTGTTTGGTCTGTTTCTTATGCTCTTAGATTCAGTTTTTCCTTGACATATTCTGATAACTGTTAGGTGACATCCGTTATGCGCGCAATTTGGAATAGCTCATCTAATCTCAGGTTCACGTCTTCCTTTTTCATAATTGAAAACTTCACTTTTCTTAAACCGCTTAAAGCTAAGAATATGGCAAAACATTTAACACCAATATCATCAAGTGCCTTAATAAACCGTTTAACCTTCTCAGGGCTCTATTGCGTAAAAAGCGAGCCGAAGGATGGAAACTGCCGGAAACAGAAAAACCTCAAATGTGTTAAGAATATAAGAATATTAATGAATGTTTGTCTAATTTTAGATGAGGAGAAGAGGCTGAAATGGTTGTGAGCAGGCTTAAGCGTGTTCCGGTTCGCCATGTTTGGAGAAATGAGGAGAGAGATTTTACTCCCTGGCTCAAAGAGAACATTGATATTCTTGCTGAAGCTTTAGGAATGGAATTATCGGTTGTTGAACGCGAAGCGAAAGTGGGGGAATATTTTGAGGTTGATCTTCTTGCAGAGGGACCCAACGGCGATTATGTAGTGATTGAGAATCAGTTTGGCAAGAGCAACCACGACCATTTAGGAAAACTAGTTACATACCTGACAAATTATGAGGCAAAAATAGCTCTCTGGATATGTGAAGACCCACAGCCGGAACACATTGAAGCGATTAATTGGCTAAACAAAAACACACCACCCGACGTAGCTTTTTATCTAATTAAATTGGAAGTTTTTCAGATTGAAAACTCTCCGCCAGCGCCGCATTTCTCGATAGTTTCTCAGCCTAGTAAACAAATAAAAGAGGCCGGAGCAATGGCAGGCGAACTTGCTGAAAGACATGTGAAACGACTTGAATTTTGGAAGCAACTTCTAGAGAAAAGCAGAGGAAAAACAGATCTATTTTCGGCTGTGTCTCCAAGCAAAGAGTGTTGGTTAACAACAGGGGCAGGCAAGTCTGGATTAGGATATGTTTACGTTATCTTGATGGATTCTGCGAGAATTGAACTATATATAGATACAGGGGATGCGAACAAGAACAAAAAGATTTTCGATGAATTTCATAAGAAAAAACAAGAGATTGAAACGGATTTCGGTGGAGAACTAGAGTGGCAACGACTGGATGACAAAAGGGCATCACGGATAGCAAAAACCGTCACTAATAAAGGATTAAAAGACATAGATGATTGGCCAAGCATTCAAGACAAAATGATTGACGCCATGATCAGATTTGAAAAGGCGTTGGCTAAGCATATAAGACAATTGCCGTGAAGAAAAACTAACGAAAGTCTAGAAATCCTTGGAAAACAAGCATATAGGCAACAAAAAATACATAGAAATGGCAAAACATCCAGCCCATTGTCCTCGTTTTTTCTGTTAATAATAATGTGTAATCGAAAAGGCATATCCCTAAATAATTTTGGAGAGGGTTTCGACGATTTTCTCCTTTTCTTTGTATATTTCGGCTTCTTTTGCCTTGATCAGTAGGTTGATTAGGTCTGTTAACGGTTTGACTATTTTTGATGTTATGAGGTGGTCTATTACTTCATGCCTGAGGGCTTGTAGGGCCTTTTCCTCCTCAACTTCGTATATGTATATGGTGTTGCCTCTAACTTCGCCGGATAAGCTGTTGGGCGGATCAGGAGTCCAAACAACTTTTAGGTTGAGATTAAGCTGAAGCTTTGTAAGTATTCTTTGAAGCTCTTCCTCGAGTTTGTTTTGGACTGCGACGCCTGTTTTCTGCGGCATTGGTTTTCCACTTAAAGCAACATTTTGTGGCTTTTAGCCATATAAATTTTATTCTTTACGCTGTGCCTTGGTGGTCGACTGTCGAACACTTCCTGTGCTTTTTTGACACAAAATTTTTATAGTTAAATCTAATAATAAGTGGCTAGGGTGGAATGTTGGAGAAGCGTAAACTGCCTAAAGTTGGCGATAAAATCCCCATAGAGAAGTTCTTCGTCAGCAAGATGAACATGAGGGTTGACGAACCCTTCGGAGAAACCGAGGAGGATAGGCTGCTTGTTGAGCACCTCCGCCACTCCTCTGTCGTCCAACCTTTTAAGGCGAGGCCTGAGGGCGACGGCTACGGCGTCGTTGTGGGGCGTAGGCGCTTCTTAGCCTTGAAAGAGGCTGGCGTAAAGGAGGTTGTTGTTGGGCAGCATGTTTGGATTGAGGAGATGAGCGACGAGGAGGCTTTGGACGCCAGCTTAAAGGAGAATCTTGAAGAGTTCCATAAGACGCCTGACCCTGTGACGAGGGCTAGGGCCATAAAGGCTTACCTGGATAGGCTGCCAACTGGATTGCGGGGGCTTGCGAGGGCCTGGGGCATTTCCCACAGCACTTTAAGCGAGTACCTGAAAATCCTCGATCTCAGCCCAGAATTGCAAAGGGTCATCCAGAAAGGCTTAATCCCCTTTAGGGATGCGCTGGCGGTTGCTAGGCTTGGGCTTGGAGAGAAAGAGCAGGCTGAGCTGGCTGAAACTGCGGAGAAGCAGGGCGTTGAAGCGTTCAAGCGGGCGTTGGCAAGGCTTATGGCTGGGAAGGGGAAGAGGGGAATCCCTGCAGGCGTGTACATTGTTGTTAGGTCGATTTTTGACAAGAGAAGCGAAGAGGAACTTAAATACTACGAGGCACTGCAAAGGCTAGCCCAGGAGAAGGGCATGGACGTAGCTGAATATGCTAAAAAGGTGATAATAGACCACGTTAAAAGCGCTGTGGGAGAATAACGCGTTCTCTCCTTATTTAGAGGACGTATGTTGGTTTTTCTTCTTTCTTCATTTCGGCTTGGAGGTATGTGCAGATCTTTTGCCAGGTCTTTTGCGTAGCGTATTTCTGGACTTCTTTGTCGAAGAGGATGTCTCCCATCAGAAAGGCCTGTGAGAGGAAGCGGCACAGATCCACCCCCGCATTTTCAATGGTTTTCAAAAGGGTTTGGAAGAGGGTTTTCCTCATTTTCACGTTTAATTGGACGTGATTGCTGTCAACCTCGACCACTTCAACGTTTTCGTCGTGGTAGAAGAAGTGGGCTTTTGCACAGTGGATTTTAAGCCCCCTTTCAGTTGCAAACTTTCTATTACAGTATTTGCATTCATATTCTTTAGGGAGATAGTCCAACAAGCTTTTTTGCCCCATCCAAATTCACCTCAAAAATAAACTTGTCTGTGCCGTATATTCGGCGGATAGGTTCCAAAACGCCATAGTTGTTCAGCAGGGTTATATATCTTCGGAGGGTTCGCGACTCCCCTCCAGCAGTTTCTGTTATAATCCGCTCAACAATAGTCTGAGGAATCTCTTTTTCAGTCAACTTGAGGACGCGATCCGTTATCTCCTTTAAGTTCTTCAAAGTCCTACTGCTGGCATTCGTGCTTGCGCGTGTGCTGTTTATGTGTGTGCGTGTAGGCTCAAACCTCCTATTTTCAAGATACTCTCGGAGAGCGTTAGCCACTTCAGCTCCAAGACGCCCCTTAACATGTCCGGTCTTCAAGGCAACATATGCCTGAAAATCCGACCAAATTTGATCGTCAGGAAGCCTAACGCATATAACTTTAGTCATTTCGGCTTAACTCTCCATGTAGTTGTATTACAATATTACAATTATTATTACTATATTACAATCTACATATTTATTATTTATTTTTTACCCCCATTCATGTAGTTTGTAATATAACTGCATGGAAAAAAGCTCAAAATAAGCCTCTTTTCCAAATTTTCAACTCATCCACAGAAGAAGTGAACGTATGCACGCACACACATAAACCAGCGCACTATGGGTCAGTCCGCCGTCTTAGAATGTTGCGAAGGGGAGAAAGGAGAGTTTCATTTTTGGGTTTTTCATCATCCCACTGTAAAGTTTTTAAAATACCGGCTATTTAAATTTTATTTGGTGTGAAAATGTTTGAAAACCTAACTAAAGCTACCATTGAGAATCCAGTCGTGCTGGCGTTTGTCATAGCCGTTCTCCGTGTGGTTTTAGGCTATTTGGGCAACAAGTTCCGGAACAGCATGGAAAAGTTTGACGTTGGAAAGTTCGGTGAAACCCTCATGTGGTGGGAAACCTTCCTGGTGCTTATAAGCCAGTATCCCGGGCTTGGCGTTGAGGGGGCCGTCTTTGTAACGTCTGTGCTTGATGTTGTGCGAACAGCATCCAAACTTTTGAAAGGCGAGGAACAGCCCTCTTGAGGTTCTTTATGGGCAGAGGGGATGATGACCCGTTAGTGGCGGAGATTCGGGAGCGTTTAGCCAGAGTTGAAGCTCGCTTAGACGGGGTAGATAGTGTCTTGGAAGACATAAAAGACAGGATTAAAAGCCTAGATAACCGTTTGTGGGCTGTTCTTGTTACCGTGATTTTGACTATTATCCTGACGCTTTGGAAGCTTCTCGTTGCTTGAAAGTTTTTAGTAGGGGCTTTAAGTTTTGGCGCATTCTTCGCAGATGTGTTCTTCTCCGCTTGTTCCTGTGGTGAATTTTGCGATTCGCACGTTTGTTTTGCCGCATTTGGAGCATTTAATGTCTGCTGTGCTCATGTCCATCCCCTTAGAATGGTATTGTTATGGAGTAGGCGACGGCTATTGTCCTGCCTGCGTCCACCACCGTGTCTGGAATGACGTCTCTTGCAAGCAGGACTCTCCTATTGTTGTAGCTGGAGTCGAGGAACACCACGTCGAAGCCTATTTCCCTCACGGTGACTGATGGCCCTGGGTTAAGCCAGCTGCCGGAAATGTCCACTTTAACCTTTGTGCCGTCGTCTGTTAAACTCCATGTTGAGTAGTCAAAAGTGGAAATTAAAGCTTGCATTTCGTAATGTGCCCGGTCGAAGGGCGCGTTGCTTGAACCGATGTGAAATCTGAGCTTGTTGCCAGCCGCTGTGGTTACGTTGAGGGGGTTACCCGAAGTGTTGTTGCTGAACGTTCTTCCAACCCCTCCTGTATCGGTGATTGAAACGCTAGCGCCGATGTCACCCCTCTGGAATAGTAGGCCTAGTAGTCTTGCGAAGTTCAGGTTGAAGGTTTTGCTTTTTCCTTTTATGGTTTTAACTGTTTTGCCTGTTTTGTTGTCTATGACTTTAATCTTGTATTCAACATTTATTTTTATGGTCATCGTTAGGTCACCGTTACCGTGTATGTGTAGGTGGGAGTTACGGCCAATGCTTTCGCGTCTTCCATGTCGATTGGCGTTGAGTATGTGGGCTCTGCTGTTAGCGTTTTTGCATCTCTCACGTCCATGGAGGTTGTGTACTCGGGGTTTGCAGTCAACTCTTTTGAGTCTTTCAGGTCTATTGGCGTAATGTATGTTGGTTCAGCCTTCAATGGTAGCCCTTCTGAAACCCACACGCCTATGGGCATAACCACGGTTTTAATTTCTACGAGTGTTGGGTATTCGGGCATATGCTTTCCCTTTTATAATTTTTTATAAAAGCAATATTCAAATGTTTTGGGTACACCTTCGAACTGGTGAAGCGTCACTCGGAAGCCATGCTGAGCCACCTTAACCAGCAGATGCAGAACAGGGTCTTCTTGAGGCCCGGCGTATTCCATTCGGCGGTAACGCTTCCATTCGCCTTCAGCGGTCATTCTCAAATATAGGCTAACCGCCACTTTATCGCCTATAGTCATCTTGTCAAGGCTTATTAAGCCATAATATTCTGCCAGACCTACTGCTGCAACCACCTCCTGCTCTGTACCGTCGGCTGTTAAGACGCCTTCCTTAATTTTTTCAAGGGCGGCTGGCAAAACCATGGGTGGAGCGCCATGTGAAGAGAGTCCAGGCACTATCCATCCCTCATAATTTTCCATGCGATTATAACAGCCTCTTTTCCAGGCTGAGCTGTGTTTGTAATGTAAACGTGTTCAATGTTGAACCAGTCTATGAGGAAAGTCTGTGGATAATCGATTGGGTCAAAGGCTATTTTCCGTTTCTCATCGTGTTTTTGAAGGTATAGATCTAATTTTCCAGTCAACCTAAATATTGTCAGGCTTACTGCAGGTGTGAGCTCCCGCACCTCAACAGGTTCGGTTCTAGCCACTCCAAGGTCTATTCTTGCCACTGTCAGATCGTTGGCTGGGCGGAGAAGCTCGCGGATCAATCTTCCGGGACAACTTAAACCCGGCATGGCTACTCTCTCCACCAATACCATAAACGTGCAGTACCTTCAACCCCCAATCCCCTTACTTGTATGTCGTCAAATTCAATGTCCCATTTGTCGCCAACCTCAGCCTTTTTAGGATCGGAAAGGATCTCTCCCCTGGCAATTATATACTCGAATCCCCCTCCCACCTCCTCAACCATGAAGCCTAAGGCTGTTGCCGGTTTAAGCTTCTTAGCCTCCCTCAAGCTCCTCCACGTTTTGATTGAAGTGTCAAATTCGATTTTGTTAACCCTGTTAGGGAGTTGTAGGACACGTTCCGCCAGCTTTCTAGCCAGTTCGTCAATGCTTTCGCTTGTAAGCCCAACTGTTGCTGGAGGCGCCACCCTTTCGATAATCTGCCTGACCACAGCTTCGGGAACTCTAAACTCCCTAACAAGCTCTTGGATCTTCTCAGGCGAAACTATGGGCGCGGCGGGAGCGCCAATCCTCTCGGATATCGCCTGCAAAAGCTTTAACTGCTGCTCCTCAACCCTCAGGAGTAACACTATTAGCTCGTCGACCCTTGTGAGAACATCTAAAAGCCTTTGAAGGGGGATCTCCATAACAACCTTTCCACGTTAGTTTTAGGGCACTTTACAGGTCGTAGGCTTGCAGCATTACTGAAATGGTTTTTGAGCTGGCCACAGCCTTAATGTTCTGTCCTGGGTTCATGGTGAAAAGGGGCGCGTCCATAGACCTGTAAACATCTAAACTGGCATAGGCATCCAAGGTTATGGGTGGAAGTGTTCTCTCAACGGTTGCATCTCTCTCGATTGTAAGCGTCAGCGTATTTGCGGTCGCCGCGTTGTTATGTATCAGCATGCCGTAGACTTTTCGTGCAAACTTGTTGGGCGGAACAGTGTTGTTTGTCAATGGAATCTTGTCTGTTCCAACTTCAGCCTCCATTTCAAAAGTGTCTTCAGGCTTAACCAAGCCTAGCTTCCTCCTGCTAATATCCTCTCTATGGTGGCTTTGTCAACTTCTGTTGGGGCAGCCCACTCCTCGGGCACGGTCCAAGTGAAATGTCTAAGCCCTCCAACAGTTATGAACCTGCATGGCGGCTTCTGCCTTAGCATTCCCTCAATCACATTTTTGTTCGTGATCTGTATAGTGTCATAGCCCGCTCCAAGAATGCGTAGGCTCGGCCTTATGGGCCTTCCAGCGTCGTTCTTAAGCCCAATCTCTATGCTCAGCTTCTGATATAGAACGCATTCAGTCGCCACCGTTGGGTTCTCATAGGGACTTAACAACCCCGGAATGTAATCGCGTTTGTCTCCAACTTTTGGCGGTTCAACCTTGTAGCCCCAGCCCGTCTGCGGTGTGCCCGCTGGAATGCTTCTGTAAAGCCATATTTCGCTTGGCCTTATGCCGAAGGCGAAATGCAGTATTCTGAAGGGTCTTTCCTCCCAGACTGTTAGTATGTCGGGCTCCTCTCCCAGGGCTGTTTCTCCCATGATTTTGAAGTCGACAGTCTGTCCGGCTGGGATTTCTTCAAGCTCACTGTCATAGGTTCTGTGAAGCGGAAACCTTCGCATTACACGGAAAAAGTAGAGTGCAAATACAGGCTCCTTGGCCACAGCCTTCGGAAGGATAATGGCCAAGTTCATGTTCTCGTCGAGGATAGACTCAACTATGGGCTTGTTTAACTCAACCATAAACTCGCCTCCTTTTATCAACTATCCAAATTATATCATTATAACTTCTAACCGAGTTTTCATAATGTATCATTTCTTCCACTACTGGAAGTTTATTGGAAAGCTCCACAGCATATACTCTAACATTTTCTCCTGCTATTGCAATAATATCAGGTATCTTAGCTCCTAGGATTCCAATAGGATGCATTTAAACCCTTTTTTCTCAAGTTCTCTAGAATATTCGATTATCTTATTGGAATTTTCGTTTAGAACTTTAGTCATGTCGGCGCCTTTAAGCGCTCTCTTTTTTGAACCGAAACGCACAGTTCCCCTAGTTCTTCTGGTGATTCCATACATTCGCATTAAGCCATGAACTCTAGAAAGAGATATTTGGAATCTGCTAGCTATCTCACGTAAAGTAAGCCCTTCTTCCCAGTAAAGCTTTTCCAAAATTTCCTTTGAAATATTGCTCCCAGAAAAACTAGGAGCTTCTACGGAATTATTGTTGTGTTCCACCGTTTTCAGCTCCCTATTAGAGGATTTTAGCCCTTTGTCGATGTTGTCGACGCTGTTACTGTTATCGGGGCGAAGTCGTAAGCGGCTGTTTCAGCTTCTCCAGCTGTGACTCCTCCATGAGTGTGCGCTGGCAAGTCTACTGTGATGCTAACTGAATGTGCGTGTGGTCTATGTCCAGCTAGGTATCCGGGTTTGGGCATTGTTCACCCTCCTATGCTCCTGGTCTGGCTAAGGCTGGAACATCCTTGCCGTAGCCTATCCATACTCCAACTGGAAATGCATATGTTGTTACGGTTGCTCCTGCAGTCTTCGACTCAACCTTTCCATCAATGTCCAATGTTGCATCGGCGATAACTGGGTGTGGAAACTCGAAAACCTGCATGTCCGTCGCCTTCGTGATTAGGGTGGCTTCAATGGGATACTGTGGAACGCCGTCGACGTCCACAACTTGAACAGCCGTTAAAGGAGCTGTTGGGCTGAGCTCTATTATGTCCGTGACTATGAAGACCTGCTTTGTTGGAATTGTCAGTTTGCCGGATGTTGGAGGAATAATGTTGAAGGTTCCAACATATTTCCCGCCTGCAAGCGTTATATCCCTTTCATACGTGAAGTTTTCAGCTATGTGCTCTGGGCGGAGCTGCATCACAACAATGTCGTCGCTCTTAGCATATTGAAGCGGCATAATGTTGCGCTTTTCTTTCTCCTTAAACTCGGCTAAAACTTGGCAGACAAGCTCAAGGTTCCTCGTCAAGCCCGGAACTTCAAAAGTTCTCTCTGAAATGTTCAAAGTCCTAATCTTGGCAAGCTCATGCTTAACAATGTCGTACTCTGTTCCAAACGGCTCAACCTTACGGCTGAGAACAGACTTCGCATCTATTTCCAGCAGCCTTTTCAGCTCTTCAATCTCCATACAGTTTCCTCCGTTTAAAAATCTGAAAAGAAAAGAATATTAAAATGTGGTTATGATAAAGTATTACTGACTATGGTGTCCCTTTGCCGAGAGTGCGGATATCCATAACCCTTGAAAAGAAAGTCCTTGAAAGACTAGATGAAGAAGTAGCAAAAACAGGGAGTTCAAGGTCCCTCATCATAAACCAACTTCTACGCAAATACTTTGAGATGGGGTATGTTCTATCCAGGTAGCATCAAACCTAAGGGCTACCCGCTAAATCGATGAACACTTGAATATTACGCCTAGTGTCAGCGACTCATCACGTAGCCAGTTTTTGGCTTCTCCTTTTCAGCTCCGGACAGCTGGTATTCCGCCTTCCTTTCCAAGCCGGGCAGGATATCCTCCAGCTTTGGCAGGGTTGGAAGTTTACCCAGAACCTCAGGCAATTTAGGCGCCTTTGGAACCAAAGCTTCAGGTGTTGAAGATTTTCCAGCCTCTAGGGAAGTTTGAAGTTTCAGCAGGGTTGACTGTGGACCTGGAGGAAGCTCCACCTTTAAGGCTTCTCTAACCATGCTTTCAAATTGGGTTTCAGGCGTTGCCAGAAGCTGCGTGAAGGTTGATATTTTGGGGAGCTCTTGTGGAGGCATTTTACTTCTTCACCGCCTTTGTTGGAACATCAAGGGCTTGGGCTATACCCTCGCCTATGTTCTCAATGGCTGTTCCAATGCTTTTCGCGATGCTGTCAGCCATCCTGTGGGGCCCTGTTGAGCCCAATGGCCCCTTGTCTATGGCTGAAGACACAGATTCAGACAATTCCTTTGGAACACGGACAAGGCTGTCTAAAACGTCGTCTGCAACCCTGTGCGGAGGCTTAGCCGTTAAATCGGGCAACTCAGGCATTAAACCACCAAATCAATAATTAACGTTCATATTTTTAATTTTTTCTATTCCACAAACACTTTAAGCGCAGCCAACACCGAAGGCAGCCACTTGTTCTCCTTAACAAAACGCTCGTACTCTTCAGGCTTCATCAAACGCTTAAGCTCGGCATAGGCAAGATCCGATGCCACATCACCAGCAAAGGGTATGACATCTGCAAGGTCGTCCATCAACGCGTAGCGGAGAACCTCCCTCTGCCTTTCGTCAAGCCTCGGCGGAGGTCTGGGAGGAAAATCTGGAAGCTCAACGCTTGGAAACTCAACCTCTAAAAGTGGGATCTTAAGTTTTTCCAAGATTTTTATGGGCATTTCCGGTCCAGCCTATAATGGAGGAATTATTTCTATGTAGTCAAGTATGGTCTGCGTGTTATCGCTTGGAGCCAGCTCAAGGGTGAATGCTCCTACAAACGGCACTCTCACAACGTTGTAGACCACTTCGCTTTCTCCAGAATCTATGCTGAATGAATCCTCAAAGATAACGCTTTCAAACGCTCCCTTGGTGCCCCTGCCCCTTATGGCAATGGTTTGAGGCTTGTCGCTTGTCATGCCTATCCTAAGCGTTCTAATAGGGGAGAATGTTGCTGGTATTGAAAAGAAATTTGGCGCAACAAGCCCGCTTGAGCTTGCAAACCTAACCCTTTCGGATATGGGTGCTGTTGCAAGCTCCAGCCACTGGAGAAGTGTAAGAACCCATTGAATTCCTGTGCCTGGGTCTGGCAACGCAGCCCATGCAAGAATGTCGCCCTTCGCATAAGTAGCTTTCCCCTTAACTGGAACGTTGAAAGAGCCTGCAGGAGTTATAACGGTTCCATAACCCCTAGCCCTCACAGTGCCCCCTTCAACGCTTTGGCCTCTTATGTCGCCTGCTTTTACGCCTGGAATGTAGCCGTCTCCTGACGACGAGACAAGCTGGCTTCCCAGCCTATTGTAGTCCTCGCACATTGCATCAAAAACAGCTATGTCCGCAGCTGCTTTTTGCATCCATTCCACAACGTCATGGGCTAGGGGCGCCGCATCAGCTATTGCCGGCAGGGCTAATGAGCTGTCAACCTCTATAGGCGCCCATGGCAAAAGCGAAGGCTTCATTAACCTGGCCTTCAAGTCGAACTCAGACCTTTTTAAGGAAATGCTTTGTAGCTGGAAACTAACACCTAACGGGGTTAACATTTTCTCTCCTCCGCTATTGAAGCTTAGACCATGTCAATAGACCGTAGCCTTTATCGGGCGATTTTTCGCCGAAACGCTTCATTCTAGCCTTGACATCATCAATGTTGCTGACCAGCCCTTTGTCTATGGCTAAAGCCACAAGCCCTGCAACATGCGGCGTAGCCATACTGGTTCCAATCATCAAGTCGAAGCCGTCAGGAACCAAGTCGTAAAAAGCGTCATACCATAGGCTCACCGCAGCCACAATCTGGCTTTCTCTATCCCCGCCTATTCCGGCAACATCCGGCTTTAGGAAAGCTTCTCCACACTTTTGGTAATCCCTATCAAAGGCATCCTTGTTATCCCTGTACCATCTTGCCTGCGGTCCTCTCGAGGAATAGCTTGAAGTATCCATTGTTTTCCAGTCCATGGCAGCTACGCATAGAACGTATGGGCTTGCTCCTGGGCTGTTTATGCTCCATTCTTCGCCGTCGTTTCCAGCAGCCACAACAAAGTTTGTTCCATACTGTTTGTAGAGTTTTTCGGCGAGCACACATTCAGGATCATCGTCAACGCTCCCCTCCAATGGGCCACCGAGGCTCATGTTCACAACCCTGCAACCCTTAACGGCGCACATTTCCATAGCCTTCATGATTTGAAAGCTTGAGCAGGGGCCAAAGGCAGTAAACACCTTAACGTGGTAGCTTTCAGGCGCCAAAGCAAAAGGGATGAAGGTTCCATACCTCGAGGGGCAAGGTTGACCAAAC
>CAZZMT010000101.1:0-2947 GCA_964655395.1 uncultured Candidatus Bathyarchaeia archaeon
TGGAAAACGCACAAGCTCCGTGTTATTGGATATAACTCCGCAGACTACCAATACGTTGGCTGTTGTACAGTTAACGTGTATATCGACGATTTCCGTGAACTCGGATTCCTCAGGTAGCTGATAATCCTCAGCCAAACCAGTCTTTAAATTGGTTATGACCGTAGCCGCCAATAGCAAACCTACCACTAAAATGGTTAGATGCGGCTTCATTTCCACCACAAGACCGTTTTATACATTCGCTTATTCTATATTTGGTTTACGTTTGCTTCAAGAAAGTTTTCTAAACCCTTAAAGCAACCCTCAGCTTTGCCGACCGAGCCCTCGGATTTTCCACAATCTCCTCTTTTGACGGCCTAACGGGCTTTTTTGTCAAAATTTTCACGGTGCCCTCTTTGGCTTTTGCTTTTAGAAAGCCTTTGACAATCCTGTCCTCTAAAGAATGGAATGCTATTACTGCGAGTTTTCCACCAGTGCGTAATATGTCCAATGCTTGAGGCAAGGCTTTCTCTAGGCTTTCCAATTCGTTGTTGACCACTATACGCAATGCTTGGAAGGTTTTTGTTGCGAAATGAATGCGCCTACGATGATACCACGCTGGGGTGGCCCTCTCAACGGCCATAACCAAGTCTATGGTTGTCCTCAACGGCCTTGAGTTGACTATTTCTTTGGCTATGCGCCTTGCGAAACGCTCCTCACCGTAAACCCTCAAAATTCGTTCTAGGTCTTTGGGGTTCCAAGTGTTCACTATGGTCTCAGCCGTTAAATCGCCTTTTTGCGGGTTATACCGCATATCAAGCGGCTCATTCCTCCATAAGGAGAAACCTCGCCCGCTTGCCTCTAAATGCCAGCTTGACAACCCCAAATCAAACAAGACGCCAGAAACTCCCACAAAGCCGTGTTTTTCAGCTACTGCTTTCAAGTTGGCGAAATTATCACAAACAAGTATTAGACGTCTCTCAAATTCTGCGCCATTCACTTTTTGCCTAAGCTCTTCCAAAATCTGCGGGTCAAAGTCTATGCCCAAAACTCTGCCGTCCGGCTTGTTCCGCTCCAAAATAGCCAAGGCGTGGCCGCCCAAACCTACAGTGCAGTCAACAAAATCCTCGCCCGGCTTTGGGTCGAGGAAACGGATAACTTCTTCCTTCATAACTGGCAAATGCAAGCCTAAACACGCCACTCTCACGCACTACAACAATCAAATGGGGAGTTTTGAGTCATTAAACTTTGCCCATTTTACTCCGAAGTTTAGGCATGGCATATGAAAGCATAAAACCAACAAAAACCAGAAAGGCGATAAAAACTGTTAAAACTGCAAGGAGAATGCTACCGGTTAAAAAGTACCCGCCTATTATGGCTCCGAAGGATGCAAGGGCTAAAACAACTTCCAAAGCCCTTTTCACGGGTCGGTCGCTTCTAACACAGCACGTTAACGCGCCGGAAAGGCTTGCAAAGATTATGGCTATGCCGAAGATTCCGATGTCGACTTTGTTTAAAGGTAAGCCCGTAACGGACAATGTAAGCCCAACGACGGCTAAGGCTGTCCATGCTGGCAGACTCAATGAAGGCAATCTGAACCCCATGATAAATTTGTCTTGTAATATGGTTAAAGTTTTCGTCTACTCGTGGAAGGGAAAGTTTTTATCGCTTTGAGGGCTTAGACTGTCAAGTTGTCGGTGCAAAGCTTTGAAAAAGCTGTGGCGTCTAGTCTACATTGTTATAATCGCCTTAGTAGTCGTCATACTTTGGGCTTTCACCATTCAGGGGTTTTTGCCAGAAGAACTTCGCCAAGCCTACTTAACCTACTTTACCATTGTGCGGGCAATAACAGCCATAATGCTCGGAGTCCTCATAATCGAGCTGGTGGCTTCACTTATCACTGTCAAGCTTAAACACTTGGGGAGAGGTGTCTACCTAGTCCGAAACGTTTTCGTCGTGATGGGATACGTGGCTGTAGGCCTCATAGTGTTAGCCATATTTGAGGTTACAGGCGTGAGTGCCGTTGCAGGCGCCACCGTTTCGGGTTTAGTAATCGGTTTGGGTTTACAGCCAATCCTAGCCAACCTTTTCGCCGGCTTAATCATTCTTGGGACAGGCTTCCTCAAGCCAGGTGCAAACGTTAAGATTTCCGGAGGCTTGCCCCTTTCAACCGTGACTTTCCCAGCTTACAAAATGTTTAGCCGAGACGAGTTTATGCCAACCCTGCGCGGCATAGTGGTTGAAGTTGGCCTAATGCACACCAAAATCCTATCTGACAGCGGCGAACTCGTGAAAATTCCAAACAACATCGCCTTCACCCACAGCGTCGTCATGGAAGAAAAGGAGGAGCCCAAAACCGTGCGAGTCCGCTACGAGTTTCCAGTGCAATACGATCCAGACGATGTGCTCAAAAGGATACGGGAGGAGCTGGACAAAAACAACATCAGCGACCATAGGGTTTATCTTGAAGAGCAAAGCGACAAAAACTATTACATAGTGCTTCTGGTGGCAACAGCCCCGCCAAACATAAAGGTTAGAGAATTCCGTTCAGAACTTCTAAAGCACATGATAAAAGTGCATAGGACGCTTATTCAACAAGCCTAGAATCGTCTTGTTTTTCGTTCCGACATATTTTGGGGGCTGCAATAAATATCTTATATAGCAATACACGATACTCTCTTGGTGAACACATGAAAAGGAACCATGCTTTCCCAATAGAGGAGAAGTTAGCCGCACTCGAACACGCATTGAAATTGCTGAACACTTCGATAACCATCACCCACACTCCAATGCGAACTCTAAAAAGCATGGTTAAAGGCAACATAATCCAACCAACAATAGAAAAATTGGAGAAGTTCGCCAACCTTAAAATGTAAACTCCTTAAGATGATTTAACTAGACAAGAACATGGACGCAGGCCAACCCATAAAACGGCTGAGCAACAAGGATAGGCAAGCCTTTTATTTTTAGC
>CAZZMT010000102.1:0-10014 GCA_964655395.1 uncultured Candidatus Bathyarchaeia archaeon
GCAGCCATAGTTCAAAACGAGGAAACCCTCGAATACATGTACATCCTAGACGAGCTTCCCCTCTCAAGGGAAGAACGCGAAGGCTACACCCGGCTGAAAAACATTCTAGAAATTGAACTGCAAGCCCCAGAGGGCGAGGAAACCCTGGCCGAATCCTTCAGGAGGCAGATGCCAACCATCCTCGCCAAACATAAAAGAGTCCTTGAAGGCATATCACCCGTCGGAATGCGGAAAATCCTTTACTATCTTGAAAGGGACATTGTGGGTTATGGCAAAATAGACCCCTTAATGTACGACGACTATGTGGAGGACATTGGCTGCAGCGGCGTCGGCAAACCAGTTTACCTTTGGCACCGCAAATACGAGAACATTAAAACAAACATTGTTTTCCGAGACGAGCAGGAGCTTGAAGACTTTGTTATGCGCATTGTGCACAAGTCTGGCAAACACGTGAGCATAGCCTACCCAATAGTGGATGTGACGCTTCCGGAAAAGCACCGTTTAGCCGTCTCTTTTGGAAGGGAAACCACGCCTTACGGGACGGCTTTCACCATTCGAAAGTTCCGCAAGGATCCCTTCACCATAATAGACTTGATTGAAAACGAAACCATAAACGAGAGCATAGCCGCTTACCTATGGCTTTTAATGGAAAACAAAATGTCAGTCATGATTATCGGGGCTACGGGCGCAGGAAAAACAACAGCTCTAAACGCTATAGCATGTCTCATAAAACCAAGCTACAAAATCATTTCGGTGGAAGAAGTTGCCGAAATAAACTTGCCCCATGAAAACTGGACATCCACCATAGCAAGGTCGGGCTTTGGACCAGAAAGCGAAGGCGAAATCACCCTCTACGACCTAATCAAGTCGGCGGTGCGCCACCGTCCAGACCTCATCATCGTGGGCGAGGTCAGAGGCGAAGAAGCCTACGTGCTGTTTCAGGCACTAGCCACTGGACACGGCGGCTTATGCACTTTGCACGCTGAAGACGTGGACACTGCTATAAAGCGTTTGACACAGCCTCCAATGAACATTCCAACGTCGATAATTCCGCTCATGAACTGCGTCATAACGGTTAAGCATGTGCGGACGCCGGTTTTCCTCGAGTCTGGAAGGAGGCTTTCAAGCCGAAAATTCGTCAGCGTCACGGAGATCAAAGACTACAACAGCTACCAAGAGGTTTTCAGTTGGAACCCCTCCACGGACATGTTTCGGGAAAACCTTCGTGAAAGCTATTTGTTGAGGAAGATGGCTTCAAGCCTAGACATCCCAATTGAAAGGCTGCTGGACGAACTGGAGTATCGCAAGCGGGTTTTAGCCCACATGGTGGAACACGGCATCCGCGACTACCGAAGCGTCAACAAAGTTCTAAGCAAATACTACAACAACCCGGAGCTTTTCCAGCGGGAGTTTCTCGAAAAGGGCGGGTGGTGAAAATGCAAGTCCAACAGTTGAAGCCGAAGATTTTTGGACGCATGTTAAGCCTTTTCATGGAGGAGGATACAAGCGAAATAAACCGGGAACTGCCCTTCGCAGCTTTACTGTTCACCATACTGGCGGCAAGCGGCGTCACCCTCTACGAAAGCTGGAAAAAACTCCGCAGCGTCGAACACTTGCCCACATTCCAAAAAGAAGCCAAAGAGGTTGTGCGCCAAGTGGAGGTTTTGGGCTATGACCCCTTGACAGTTATGCAGAAAAGGGCGGAAAAAACGAAGTCAAAGGTTTACCGCGAATTCCTGTTGGGCTATGTTTCAGCCGTCAGAAGCGGCGGCAACATCATCAACTATCTCCGGAGCAAGCTTCGCTCCATATTCGAAATTCAAAGCGCCGCCGCCATTCGAAGCATCGAAAGGCTTGGAACCCTCGTGGAGGCCTACGCCGTCATGCTGATCGTGACATTGTGTTCTTACATCCTCTTCATAATCTTCTCTTCAACATCCATATTTGAACCAATGAGGACTGCGGGAACGCCGGGCATTTCAACAGAGGTTGTATGCCTCCTCATATTTGTCTTGACGCCACTAATATCAGTAATCTTCATGATTGTCGCCCATATGGAAAGAAAAAGCAACCTTGTAGGCTTGAAAAAACCGTATCAAGTGGCGGCAATAATCACTGTAGGCGCCGCCATTCTTTTGGCTTTAGCCTACATAACACCACAGCTCAAATGGCTAACAGCCCCTCAAGTGGCGCCCCTCACCATAACCGCTTGTCTCCTAGCAATTTCCATACCAGCGGCGGGCGTTTACACCGAAATAGCCAGAATAAACAATGCGGCTGAAAACGGCATGCCAAGCTTCCTGAGAGACGTCACTGAAGCACGGAAAACGGGGCTTTCGCCTGAGAAAAGCATAATCCACGCCACGAGACGCCCGGGCTACGGCAAATTTTCAGAAGTTTTAACGCTGATTAGAAGCCAAATGGAGTGGGGTGTCCCGCTGAGAAAGGTTTTCGGAAACATTAAGAGAAAAATCCAGAACTGGCCTGTTCTTGTAAACTTCCTCATCCTTGTGGAAACCATAAAGACTGGCGGCGGGTCAAGCCTAGCCCTTGAAATTTTAACGGAGTACAGCGAGAAACAGAAGGACGTGGAGACTAACAAGAAAGCCCTTTTGAGGCCATATGTGATTTTGGCTTTCATCTGGAGCGTTTTAATTGCCCTAACAACCACCATGGTGGCCTTAACCGTTTACGCCTTAACAAGCCTATCGCTTCCCGGGGCTGCGCCCATGCCATTTTTTGCTTTGCAGGAGCAGATGAACCTCTTCTCGCTTGGCATACTGTTGCAGTGTTGGCTTTCAGGCTTCTTTGTGGGCAAGGTTAATGAGGGAACGTTCGCCGCCGGCTTCAAGTATTCAGCCATGCTTGTTTTGACAGCGCATGTTTCGCTTGCGCTTTCCCAGAGTTTGATGGGAGGCATGCTTGGACTGGCACCAAGAGCATAACGTGGTGAAAAGCCCGTGCCAGCCATATCCATCGACACATTTTTCGCGTGTTCGCTCATGGTTCTGCTTGTGCTGACGGCTATGACGGCCACAGCGAAAATCCTCCAACCCCTCATAAACATGTCCGCAAACGTTAAAGCTGCCCAAAGACTAGGCGAAGTTGCAAGGCACATGCTGCTCTATGCGGGTAAACCCGCAGACTGGGGACGGAACGCACAGACAATTCCAGAAGAGTTTGGCTTAGCCGAAACTGAAGCAAGCAATCCCTACGCTCTTGACATAGACAAGGTTTCAAGATTGAACAGCGAAAACATTTATGGCTTGAGCTACGCCCAAATATATACAAGCCTAAAGGCGGCTGACTTATCATTCAGAATCGAGATAAAACCAGTTTTCAACGTTAAGGTTAACCAAACAGCAACCTTTGAAGATTCAAACGAAACAACCTACACATTTGAAGTTGCAACGGAGAAGGATGACGGCGCCCCGGTCTCCGCAGTCTTAAAAGCCTATGTTTTGACGGAAAACCTTCTGCAAGCCCTCACAATCCAAAATGTTGATGGGCGAACAAGCTTCAACATAACCCTTCCAAAAGACCTTGAAAGCCCAGCCGTCCTCGTTGCCTTTGCAAAATCCACATACAATGATCGAGTAGTCTCCTATGCTGTTTACTCTTTAACTAGTTCCAGCGGAACAACGTCAAAAAGGGGCTTTTTGAGGCTTTCTCCAATAAACCACACTTTAACAGTAACGCCCATCAGCAACGAAACCATATTGGAGAAGGTTTACGCCCTAACCTTTAACGGCGTGTGGCAACCAACCAAAACCGAAAACCACACCTTCAGCATTCCCGCATCTGTTGATCCATGCCCAACGGTGCTTGTTGCTTTTGGCTCACATGCTACACAATCTTTCGTGGAGTGGACAGCCTACCCGCAGATCCCAGTGGAGGTGGGCGTTGACTTCACGAGTTTGCTGAGCATTTCAGACGTTTACGCCTACACAAGTCTTGTAAGCGTTGGCCGCGGCATATACAAGTGCACTATTTTTATTGGAGGACTAAAACCGTGAAAGGGCGAAACTCTGGGCAGATTAGGATTATTGAGGCTTTTCTAGCCATATTCATAATCTTTTCAGCCGTAGCCATTTCAGCAAACCTACCAACGAAAAGTCCAAACCCAGCAAACGATAGTTTAGCCTCCATCGGCATGCAAGCACTTTTACAGTTGGACTCGGATGGAAGCCTACACGTCTACATAGCCTCTGGAAACTGGTCCAGGCTTAGGGAAGCCCTAAACCTCCTGCTGCCCGCTGGCGTGTCCTTCAACCTAAGAGTTTACGACGCTCAAATGAGGCAGATTAACATGGAAACGGTTTCTAACGGGGGCTTCAACAGCCAAGAAATAACCCTTGTAAAATATGTTTGCACAGGCCGAAGCCCAGAGTTCCGCTGCTATGTAATTTACTTGTATTTGGCGGTGGCGAAATAGTGGAAACAGCCAAAAAGTTTGGCGCCGCACGTTCTGGACAGCTTTTGATAGTGGCAGCCCTAGCCATAGCCATCCTAATAGCATCCACATCCATCTACGTTTACGAGTTAACAACACAAAAGCAGAGCGCGGAAAACGATTCCATCGTCGAGCTGGCCCTAGCCATAAAGACGGGTTTAAGAAATGCTGCTGTAAGCGCCCTCGCCAACATCACACAAGGCGGACAAAAAACCGTTCTGGCAGAAAACCTCGACACACTTGCAGACGTCTATACGCGGTTGTATCCACAGCAAATATGCCAAATACGCTACAAGCTTCCAAACAGCGCTGGATACGAAGACGGAGTAAAGCTTTCATGGAACAGCAACAACGGGCTGGGAGTTTCAAGCGTCTATGTCCCTTATATGCTTAAAGTTTTGGCGCCGACATTCAATGCAACCCTAAACGACGCCGTAAACATCACAACAACCCTTAAAGTGCAAGGCTTCTGCACGGTTGGCGAAAATGAAACGCTTAAAACTGTAAACCTAACATGCATGGTTTTCAACGAGGAGAAGCAAGCCCAAGCCAAATGGATAGCCATATACTATGAGGATGATTCCGGCGCATGGATTCCAGTGAACAACCCTTCCATAACAGATTGGGGTAATAGCACCTACAGCCCACACTTCACGGTTGCTTTGGCTTCTGATTTCGTGCATGTTTCAGTTCACGTAGTTGACGCCCGCAACATTCTTGTCGTGGCAAACACCACGTGTAGCCAAGCCGTTTAAGGCGTTTAACCGCCCAATTTTCGTGTTCCTTAAATATGTAAGGGGCTACTCATTCAGAAGTAGCGAAGGGCTTGCAAATGGGCGAGAAACAAGACTGGCGCCACCTTTACACGCTTTTAAAGTTGGCGGAGATGGGAGCCCATCGGAGAACCGCCAAAATCTCCACAGAATTTATGGCCAGAAAACTAGGTGTTTCACAGCAGTCAGCCTCCCGCCATCTAATAGAACTTGAACGCAAAGGTTGGATTAAACGTACCATAACGCCCGAAGGATGTTTAGTGCAGATTACTGAACGAGGCGTAGGTCAACTGAAAAGGCTTTATGCAAACTTGCGCTTTTTGATGGAGGCCGCCTATCCGCCATCAGTTACGCTTGAAGGTGTTGTCTTCACTGGTTTGGGTGAAGGCGCCTACTACGTGACAAGAGACCATTACAGACGACAATTCATTGAAAAGCTTGGCTTCGACCCCTACCCCGGAACATTAAACCTTAAACTCTTGTCAGATTACGACGTCAAAACCCGCATGGAGCTGGACGCCTATCCAGCCATAGAAATTGAAGGATTTAAAACTGAAGACCGCACTTTCGGGCCGGTGAAATGCTACCCCGCCATCATAGAAAATAAGGTTAAAGGCGCTCTGGTAGCCGCCCTAAGAAGCCACTATGACGCCTCGGTTGTAGAGCTTATAGCGCCAGTCTGCCTAAGAAAACATTTAGCCCTTAAAGACGGCCGCAAGGTGAAGGTGGAAATCTTAACACTGCCATAGAGGCTGTGCGTCATCTCCTCTTATAATGTTCAATTATTTTCTGTTTTATTTTGGAGGAGCTGTCTAACTCGTCTTCGCTGAACTTGCCAATGCGGACAACCTTTATGTTTAGTCCTTTCTCGCGAATATAGTTTTTAACGGCTTTCTCCATGCCGTCTTGGTCGTGGCCCACGGCGATAATGTCTGGCTTAATTTTTTCAATAACTTTGCCTATGTCAAACTCTTCATAGCCCAAAATAGCTTCGTCCACAACCTTTAAGGATTCCACGAGGGCCCGCCTCTGGTTTTCAGACATGACTGGCTTGCAGCCCTTCCGCTTTTCAACGGTGCTGTCCCTAGCCACAATAACGATTAACTCGGCGTTTTCTCCGCCGGCTTTTTTGGCCTCCTCCAAATAGCGGACATGCCCAAGATGAAGTAGGTCGAATACTCCGGAAGCTAAAACCACTGTTCGCTTTTTCAAGGGTTGTTTTTCTTTCTGGTTGGCCATTCGAACTTCACCGCCCCCAACATTTTCAAGGCGTCAAGCAAGCCTTCACAGTAAGCCACTGACGCTAGGCTTACGTCAAAACGCTTGCCGTCCCTATAGTATTTGGCGTCTTGTAAATAGGCTTTTGCCAAACCAACAACCTCTAGGACTGATTCCCTAGACAAGCGTAAACCATCATCGCCGACGACTATTTGCAGTTCGTCCAAAACATGCTCGGCGGACGCAATATACCTTGAAACAAGCTGTTCAATGGTCATTCTACAAGCCTCCAAACGCTTGGAGGGGCTTGGGCGAAAACGACAAGGGCTTCAGCCTCCATGAAATGAAGCCTTCCCGGAAAAACAAGGCTGTAAGGTGGGCCGCCAAAATCATAGCCTAAAAGCTCTTTGACAAAGCCGGCTTTAACCGTTGGGTTTATGCTTCCAGCCCTCGCAACACCAACGGCGAGCGTTTCCCCGCCCAAGACGCTAAACCGCTTTTCAGCTTCTACCCTCAAAAGCATTTCAAGAGCCTCCCGGACTGTTAGGAAACGGTTTTTCTCCACGTCGATATCCAGCAAGCACAGGGTGTGAAGCCCCAGCCGCATGTTTTGAGCCAAAACATTGTAAGGAGTTTCAGAAAAGTTCTCTGGAAACGGAATGGTTACGCTTTTGCCAAACTTGTAGTTGTGCAAGCCGCACAGCCCCATTACGGCGGAAACAATTGAGGCACCGTGAACAATCCGCGTCTTTATCCCACGCTTTTGGGCTTCAAGCCTAACAGCCACATGCGTTGTCGCCACCAACGGGTCGCCGGGGACAAGCAAGACCGCTTTACCCTTCAAGGCAGCTTCCAAAACAACCCATCCATTCTCGTCTTCAAGCTGTTTCCGAGAAACAACCACAACCCGCTTGCCAACAAGCCTCTCAAAATTCTCCAAAGAAAAGTCCGGCATAAAATTCGTGTAGGCTTCCAGAAAAACGGCGTCGGCTGTTTTGGCTTCCTCTAACCCTTTTAGGCTTATCCCAAACTCGTCATGCAACCCCAAACCAACAAACACAAGCTCGCCCAAAACAACCCCTTCTTCACATACCCAGACACCACAAAACTTTAAAACAATTTTCCAAGAAGGTGTAAAACCGCACAACTTATTAACGCCGTCTAAAATGCATATTCTAGAATATGTCAACAAGGGGCCCGTAGCTCAGTAAGGTAGAGCGGCGGACCAAACCGCTGCGCGGGGTGGGTTGAGGCTCTTAACCCGTAGGTCCCGGGTTCAATTCCCGGCGGGCCCGCCACCAAATTGTTTTCAGCAAAACCTTATAATCGTGGGAAATAGTGTTCTAAGTGGCTAGTGTATGGATGCGCGATCATGGATAAGTTTGCCATAGTATTGGAGAATGTTGTTAAACGTTTTGGGGATGTTGTCGCCGTTAACGGCGTAAGCTTCAAGGTGGCTTGGGGTGAACTTTTCGGTCTGCTTGGCCCTAATGGTGCCGGCAAAACCACAACTGTGAATATGCTTTGCGGCCTTTTAAAACCTACAAGTGGCTTTGTCTCGGTGGGCGGCTATGACGTGCAGAGAGAAAATGCCAAAGTTAAGGGGTTTATAGGTGTTTGCCCTCAGGAGACCGCGGTCTACCCCTATTTGACCGGCTTGGAGAATGTGGAGCTTTTCGGAAACCTGTACGCTTTAGACAAGGAAACGCTTAGAAAAAGGCGGGACATGCTTCTTGAAAAGCTTGGGTTAACTCAAGAAGCCGGCAGAAAGGTTGAAAAATACAGTGGCGGTATGAAAAGGCGGCTAAGCATTGTTTTGGCGTTAATTCACAATCCGCAAATAATATTTCTAGACGAACCCACCGTGGGCATGGATCCTCAGTCTCGCCGCGCCGTCTGGGAATTTATGCGGGAACTGAAGGGAGAGGGCAAAACAATTCTCCTAACAACCCACTACATGGAGGAGGCGGAAACCCTCTGCGACCGTGTCGGCATAATAGACTATGGAAGGCTTATAGCCCTCGACGCGCCTAAAAACCTAATTTCCAAACACGGCGTCCGCAACCTCGAAGAAGTTTTCATAAAATTAACTGGGCGGAGGATAAGAGAGGAAACCTAATGAATTTCCGAAGAATAAACGCCTTAGCAAAGAAGGAGTTGAAGAAAACCTTTCGGGAGTCAGCCATCCTATTCATGATCATTCTATTTCCAATAGTTTTCGTTCTAACCTTCGGAGTTTCTTTCGGCGGTTTAGGCGGCTCCCAACCAACCTACCACGTAGGTGTGGTCAACATGGACTCAGCTGGTTCCGAAGGCTTGTCGCAAGCGTTTATTGAGGCTATGGCAAACACCAAGCTTTTACATGTGCAAATATACGCCGACAATCACACTGCCCAAGACGCCTTGTCTCAGGGAAAAATTCAGGCAGTCGTAATTATCCCAGCTGATTTTAGCCAAAGCCTCAATTCCTATCATGCAGCGCCAAACAACCCTGGAAGCTGGATAAACGCCACAGTCATGCTTTATTTGGATAAGGGTTCAATTTTTGCCACGCAAGCGGTGCCTCCCATAATCCAAAACGTTTTAGCCGCGTTTCTAAGTCGGAAAGCGGCTCCAAGTCCCGTTAACGTTGAAATTTCCTCTTTAATAGAGGCTAGGCGGTTTTCAACCTTCGAGTTTATGGCTCCGGGCATGTTTACCTTCGCCTCCATATTTCTCATAATGATGGTTGCCCAGTCGTTCACGCAAGACCGCGAAAACGGCATGCTGAAAAGGATTAGGATAACGCCCATAACGCCAGCCGAGTTTATCACAAGCCAAGTTTTATCCTACATGTTTATAGCCCTAATTCAAGCAGTGCTTGTTTTCGCCGCAGCTTATTTGATTGGTTTTAGACCCGCCGTAAACTTTTACGCCTACCTACTCGCATTTATCCTTATTCTGATTTTCTCATTGTCCAACGTGGGCTTCGGTTTAATCACGGCGACGGTTTCAAAGACTTCTGGAGCCGCCACTGGAATATCCTTCCTCTTCATTTTGCCGCAACTTTTCCTCGGAACCTTTGTGGGTTCTTCGCTCTCGTCCACAGCGCAGACTGTCGGACGATTCGTGCCAAGCTACTATGTTACAGACGCTTTAACGTCGCTTTTTCTAAGAGGCGCCTCAATCACAAGTCCAACAATAATTTTTGACTTTGGGATAGTGACGTTGTCGTGCTTCGCCATTTTGGCCATAGGCATAATTCTCTACGCAAAATGTTTCAAAATTTAGATTGGCGGCTTAACTTTCTTCCTCTTATCTACGCCTATTTTCATCCACTTTTCAAATTCTCTTGAAGGCGGTTTCTCGGCGAAGAGCCTTCGCCTAACCGCTTCTAAAAAAGCGTTTTCCAAGCCTAAAAACTCGGCGGCAGTCAAAACCTTGTGGCCTATTTTTCCGGCTTTCTCGAAAACTTTGGATGTTTTCTCCCGCCAGTTTTCATCCCTTAAGAGGTGATGTTCTAAAATGGTGCGTGGGACAGCCTCAACAAGCTTTTCTAAATTCGCCATGCCAGACAAAAACTCTTCTTCG
>CAZZMT010000103.1:0-3862 GCA_964655395.1 uncultured Candidatus Bathyarchaeia archaeon
TCGGCAAGCTTCCCGCCGTACTTCGCAGGATACTCCAGAACCGCCTTCAGGAAGACATAGGCCGTCGGCAGCAGCTCAACAGCCGTCACGTCTAGGCCTAGGCGCGCGCCCTCAAGCGGGATTGAGCCGAAGCCCGCGAACGGATCCAGAAGCCTGACGCCTTCAAACCTGTAGACTGGCGGGTTGCTGTGCGCCGCCTTGTTTCTGCCGCCTATCCCAATGCTTCTCAGGAAAGCCTTCGGCGGAGTGTTCTCAGGCAGGAGGCAGCCGGCAATGATGGCTCTTGCTGATATAAGCGGCTTCCTGGTCCACCAGAAAACCATCTCCCAGTGGGGCGGCCTCCCAGGCCCCTTCTCAACGGCCGAAGCCTCGCTGACCTCCCGCCACGGAAACCTAACTGACTCTATAAAGCGCCTCTCGCCAGCCACCGGCGGGGCCTGAGTGAGAGTGCTTTGCACACCCAAAATTTACCCCTCCCGAAGGCTTTTCATTGCAACGTTTATGCACTTCCTAATAGCTTGGCTGACGCTTTCCGCCTCGCCCCTCTCAACGAGATCCCTGAGAAACGGAAACTGCGCCTGAGAAAGCGCTATAGTTATTCGCGCCTCAAAAGACCCTTTTTTGGCCATACAATATCACTAATGATGACGTGATCACATTATTTAATGCTTTTTATGAAATACGCATCTGCGCTTCCCGAATACCCAACTTAAACAGTAAAGCAAAGCAATAGCAAAAATAGTCAAAACACAAATAAAATATAATAAAACTGACCGTTATTGAAAGTTTGAGGAATTGGAATGGCTAAATGCCCCAACTGCAAAAGTGAAGTGGAAGAGCCAAACAAAACATGGAAATATGGCATTTTCACGGTAAAAGCCTACACATGTAAAAACTGCCAAACACAATTCAGAGAGTACTTTAGCAAAACTGGAAAACACAGCTTCACACTAAAACTCGAAAAAGGAAAGGGCTACATCAAAGCCTAAGGGTGAATTATGGATTACTAGTTTATGGTGCACAATTTAAGATCTACGCGCAACATGATAATTTAACAGATCACCAAGTTAAAAACTGGCTTTCGACCATATTTTCTTGTCCCTATTGTTATATGCCAGATATGTTGTATGATTGAGTTATTAATTCTAGCGCGTATGGTATTTGCTGTTCCTCTGTTATGGTGAATTCCCTTTCTTGAAGTTTTCTCGGGAAAAACCATCCCTTCATGGTTTTTGTCCATCCTTTTACGTCCTTGAACGTGCTTGGCTCAGTTTTTATCCTCACCTTTACAGCCTTTTTAGTTAACAGTAATACCGCAAAAAGAGAGTTTAAGCTTCTTTCTTGCCCTTTATAGAAATAATACCATCTCGCCTTTGGCATATGCTGAACGCCTGGAAACTTTTCCTCTATCGCTATGATAAGCTTCTCAACGAGGTCTCTTGTCTCTTTGTTAACCCGTTTAAGTATTTCATCCCAAGGAGGCCGGCGATAGAGTGGCTTCGTGGGAGGAGGAAATTCTTTCCTCAAAGGCACAAACAAATGCGCATGGACAGCTATTCCAACGCCTTCCCGCTCAAATGTTTTAAACTCGATGAGCCTTGTTTCAAAAGGCAGATCTTCAACAGATTCCTTTAGCTCTTCAGTCACTTCGTCAATAATTATTGACATTTTGGGCTTTGTGGATAAAAGTTCTGTTAAAAACTTGAACAGTTCGGTTTTAACCCTGGATTCAACGAAAACTTTCTTGTATGGATCACTTAAAATTTCGTTATAAATTGCCTCAGCAATCTTTAGCCTCGTGTCGCTGCTCTTTAGAGCCTTGTTAAACTTGCTCATCTGGGCTATGATGTGATCATGAATCGGATGTCTTGATAGCTCAAACTCGACAATATAAGCACAAGGCTCATCAAATACGATAGCTATGCCATCAGGCTTAGAGCCGATCCCCGCCTTAGAGCGTAGTTCAGGTTTAATGTCAAAATAAAGCACTTCCTTACCAAAAATCTCTGAAAAATGCTCTTTAGCAAGACTCTCTAATTCTTTCTCATCTCTGGGAACATACGGTTTGTATTTGATACCATCGACTATAAGCAAAGACCTCGCCTTAGTATGTTCTTTGAAGACTATTCAACAATTCCACAATTAAAATTTGTGCAAATTTAACGTTAACCGTGGACTTTTTCCGACACCAAGTTCAATTTTTCTGCGTATTATAGGAATGCTATGCGCAGGGTTTCGCTTTCGCTCTGGCCCAGTTTTTGCGCGCGCGCATTTTAATTGATTGCTGCTAAAATAAGCTGGAAAATGTACCAAATAAAAAGCAAACTAAATAGGCTAACGAGCGAAAAATAAAAAAATTAGCTGAACAATAAAACACCATTATCCTATTATTTTTCTAGTAACCGAGGAAACAGTATCTTAAGTATCACCTTTTTCCCCTTTTATCTAAATATTCTCTAGATTCTTTTGTTTCAATTGATATCATCAGCATTTAACTTCTTTTCTATGTCTTTCCTAAAACTTTAAACTCGAGGCTTTTCTAATTAATCTGCATTGGGAACGCACACGCGTCCTACTCTAAAATTTTGCGCGCGCTACTGTAGTTTACCTTTAGGGACGCTATTTTAAATTTGGAAAACTTTATGAAATAATCTTTAAAAAAGTAAGTTTAGGTGTAGAAATGAAATACATCACTATAGGTAAAAAGGTTATCCCGCTTTGGGTGCTTTTAATCGTTATTATCATGATTGGAGTGGTTGTAGGAGTAATAATTTTGTTATTTCCAAAGCAGCCGTATCCTAATATAACAATTTACTATGGCGTAAAACAAGCACATATCACAGATGAATACTGCCTTAGTTTTCTAGAGCCAGGCAACATGTTTCTTGAGGTAAATGTGACAATAAAGAACAACGGCTACAGCAGCTTCAACACCATGCCACAAAACTTTTACTTGATTGCAGACCAATTTAAGCGCCATGTCGATGTAACAACATTCTATCTGGGTAAATGGAAAACAGTTGAACTTCTTGATGGTGAAACGTTTAACGGTATTTTAATCTTTCAAGTTTCACAGTCGGCTACCAGGTTTACTTTAATTTACGAAAACCCCTCAGCAGTATACGACATTGTTTGGATTAAAAAGTAAGGCCTACGGTAGCGCGCGCAGGCTACACTGTTGGACTTAAGGCTTCTCAAGCCCTTTCAATCGCCCTTTTAAGCGGTCTAACCTTTGCCGTCGCCCATTTCCTCTACCAGCTTCTGAAGTAGGATTACATGGTGTTAACGGAGGTTGCTTGTTTGCTTCGTTGGAAGTGGTGGAGGATCGCGCGCGAATAACATCTTATCGTCATCACTTCCCTTCCATCGATAACTGCGCTGCGTGGACGACCCATTTAATACGTAGAAGAGACCCTATAAACAGCGGCTACAACAACATTTGACATTAAAGGTCTGGTACTTTAGGTTTGATGTTGGTATTTTCCGCTGTATGGTATTGCTCCTTGACATTTGGCTATTACTAAGTGTAGGAATCTTTCGCCTTGCTTGAAGGTGTATGGTTGATCGGAGAGGTTGACTATTTCGATGACTAATTTTCCTTTGAATCCAGCGTCAACCACTGTTGGTGGTATGAGGAGGCCTTTCCTTGCATACGTACTTCGCAAATTACATAAACCCACCAGGTCGGTTGGAAACTCCACCCATTCCCTAGTTTTTGCAAGAGCAAACGCCTTCGGCTCTATTGTTAACTGGTCGCCTATGCTGAGGTCTATCCCATTCTCCCTCACCTGATCCATGTCCAGAGGATTAACTACCAAATCACGTTGAAGTCTCTTTAGTAGCTCAACGTGACCCAGAATCA
>CAZZMT010000104.1:0-7369 GCA_964655395.1 uncultured Candidatus Bathyarchaeia archaeon
TATAGTTGAATAGAAGCTTAAGTAAGGAGTTGCATTCCAAGCACAGTTGTGAATCCCAATAGCCGCAAAGCACTCAGAAATTTTGAAGTCATATGGAAAAAGCAGATCACGATAAGTTTGAGGTGAAACCATGTTGACTAAACAGTTGCTAATTGTAAAAAATCTCACATTGAAACCTGTTTTTGCCTGAAAATCGTGAACTGTTTTAGCCACTTCAATAATAGTAGTGGCTATGCACTCAAACAGATGCTGAGCTGCGTTAGGGTCCTTAATAACATCTCGAAAGATCTTTTCTCCTCGAAGTCGAAAAGCGTTATTCAGCACACCTTGTCCCACGATAAAACCCTTTACAACCCCCACTTTGCGGTTTATCCATTCTAGTTGCTCCATAAATTCGCAAAAAAAGGCGTTCGATTGCAGATCGGGGGGTTCAAGCCTCAAGACATCCTGCACGCTAGCCAGTATTGGTTTACAATCAGGCCAACCATTGGCATAGAACTGGAGCGGAGCTCCGTATATGGCGGGAATCAACAGGACGCCGAAGGCTCCCGTCAGTACATCCGGGACCTCCGTATCGTCAAGAAGACCAATAGGGATACCTGGGAACGTTTTCTTGAGTTCCTTTGCCATTTGTACCCTCGTTTCCAGTCGGTAAGACGGGTCACAATGCCAGCGTCTTCCAAAGTCAATGCCTAAGCGCATATGGTACCAATTTGGAGTAAACCCTATTTCTGGACGCAAGAAAAGCTCATCTCCTCGAGCCTCCTTGCGCGTTGCAGGGGCTCCAGGAGCTATGTAGCTTATCAGCTGGAGTCCCATCTCCTTCTCGCTACTGTTTTTCAGTTTCGGAAAGCTCATGCTTCCTCATTCCTGTTTTCAGTTTTAAATTTATTTTCTATTTTTGCGATCCATGCTTGTAGTTTTCTTAACTCAGAGTAGAATTTTTTATAAAGTTCAAGATTTACTGCTGCAGGTTGTGCTAAAACGGCAGTCTCGCCTCCATCAACAGGTAAATCAATACCCGTAATAAAACTAGCTTTTTCTGAAGCCAGAAATACGACAGCCCATGCGACGTCATTTGCACTCCCCGCTCTCGGTAGCGGTTGGTTTGCCAAGAATGACAACTCATAATGAACACGAAAGCGTTTTAAATACTTTTTAAAATACTCAGGGCCAAAACGCCTTAAAAACCAGTGACTATCTGCCAACTTTATTGCCCCTGGGGATACAGATACAACTCGAATGTTATAAGGAGCTAATTCTACCGCCAGAGCCTTTGTCAGCATTATTACGCCTGCTTTTATTGCACAATACACGCTCTGGTTGGGAACGCCGCCATGGCCCCGAGCAGAGGATATGTTTACTATTACGCCCCCACCCTGCCTTTTCATGAACGGTACAACCGCTCTAATTGCGTGCCAATAAGCCATAAAGTTTAGTTCGACGATTTGTAAAAAAGCGTTCTCAGCCGCTGGGCTAGGGTCATCAATAGGGTAACCATATTCAGGAATTCCAGCATTATTTACTAAAATATCAATGCTCCCAAAATCATGATATGTCTGCTTTGCAATTGTATAGATAGATTTGAAATTGCGTAAATCAATTTGATAACTTTGATACTTCCCCATAAATTGTGTTTCTAATTCAATTTTAACATGCGTTAATAAATCTATATTACGCCCCCATAAAGCAATATTGGCACCTGCTGCAGCGAGCTCATGTGCTATTACCCGACCAATTCCACGACTAGCTCCAGTTACGATAGCGTTTTTCTGTCCCAAATCAATATTCATAAATGACTCCTTAGCTACCGCATAAATAAAGAATAATATTGAGAGGGATAACAACGTGTTTGATGGCTATTCTATTAAATGTATAAACAATATGAAGGCTACCATCAATCGCTTCTATAATGTATGGATAACTATATTCTCCTTCACCCTCCTCCAATATGATTCGCCATCGCCACGTTCTCCCTCCATCCGATGAAAAGTCAAGGACTAGAGGGGTGCGGGGTCCCCATCGAACAAAACCTGTCGGCAGCGGAGAGGGCCACTGCTCAGTTATCAGATCGGGGCTTGCGGCTAAGCCCACCGGATTGTAAGCTAAAACAAGAAGTCCAAATTGTTTAATATAATGCACATCTAAACCGCTGTTGTTATTCGGCAACGGTGTCGGTTGTGGGATACTCCATGTTTTACCTAGATCTTCTGAACAGCTACTGAAAACATAACCCTCTTGGCTACGCATATAAGCGACTAGTTTTCCATCGTCTAGCATTACTAGCGCAGGCTGTATTACGCGGACATTTGCCGACTTGCCTAAATCCCCTACAATTTGCCAACTTTTTCCTCCGTCTTCGGACCGTATGAAAGTAGCACTCCAGCTTCGTTCGCGCTCTACTGGAATTATCCAGAGGTTCTTAAAGTGCAATGGCTTATTCCTTCCTAATAACCCTCTCACTGGCAAAAATAACTCTAAATCTGTCCAAGTCTTGCCGTTATCAAAGCTGCGTTTTAGAAACAAATAAGTGTCGCCACTGCACCATTTTCCATAGTTGATACCCACTAACAGCCATAAAACCCCATCTGGACCTATAAACAGTCGAGGATTAGCTGGTGCCCGTTGCGGCACATTGACCCATATCTCTGGGAGAGACCATTTATTTCTGTGCGGATTAAACCGCCTACCGATGATTACCGAATCCGGAGAGCCTTCCCGCAGACCTGAATAGCAGCATACTAAAATCTCACCTGTAGAAAGTTGGCAAATACTAGGAGCATGGCAGCTTGGAACAAGCCCCGGTGGAATTACGAATTCCTCCTTCACGCCAGAAAGGTCTTTTATTTTGGTCACTTTAACCTCATACTGTTGCATCGTACCCCCTTATTTTTTATCCTTTACCTACCGAACTTGCCATTACAAACGCTCTGATCATCCAACGGCGGGCAAGAATAAACATCAAAAAAGATGGTAAAGCACCAAGGAAGGCCCCAGCCATTACCAACCCGTAGTCCCTAGTGTAAGCGCCCTGGATGAGCTTTAAGCCTATAGTTAATGTCATCACCTGCCTTCGTTGAAGGCAAATAAGCGACCACAAAAATTCATTCCATGCATAGTTAAATATGTACAAACTATATGCAGCAAGAACAGGTCCAGACATCGGTATTATTATCCGAAAAAGGATTCCTAAACGACCACAACCGTCAACACGAGCCGCATCTTCTATTTCCCCTGGAATATTTAAGAAGAATTGCCTCAAAAGAAATACTCCTATTGGCATACCAGCCATCGGCAATATAACTCCCGGGAGGGTATTTAATAATTTCAAATTAGACGCTAAAAAAAACAATGGCACAATGTTAATTTGCCAAGGGACAAACATGAAAATAAGCAAACAGACAAACAGCAGATCTCTTCCAGGCCACCTAAGGCGGGCGAAGGCGTAGGCAGCAAAGATAGACAAAAAAAGCGAAAGCATTGTTGTTCCAAGAGCAACTACGAAACTGTTTAGAAACCACTGCCCAACTGGCCATTGAGTACTTATTACAATAACGTTGTCTATGACTAATCGCTTTGGCCAAATACGTGGGGGTACCTCGAAAATGTCTGACTGGGGCTTAAAAGCAGTTCCAATCATCCATATCACTGGAATAAACCATATGATACTCAAACCCACGAGAAGTGTGAGCACAATAACATATGTAATATTTCCTCGTCTCATTGTAGCGCTGATTTCATGCCTTTCTTTATCCAGACCAGGGATACGGAAAGCACAAGAATTCCAAGAATAAATCCTGCCGCAGCTGCACGCCCTAAGTCCAGATAGTCAAAAGCCGAACGGTAAATATACAAAGCTAATAATTCAGTACTCCGCCCGGGCCCGCCCTCTGTCATCAGAAAAACTTGGCCGAACATTTGAAACGCCATAACAATTGTAAAAATTATAGCGAACGTCATTGCTGGTTTAAGTAAGGGGAAAAAAATTTTCATTACTAATACTCGAAAACTAGCTCCATCTATTATGGCTGCCTCAACCACTTCAACAGGGATATCCTCGAGTGCTGCCTGGAAAATTAACATTCTATATCCTGCAATCCACCACGTTGTGACGAAAGCGATCGTTGGTAGCGCCAAACTCGGATCAACTAAGAGAACAGGCAAACCGATTTGTGACATGTAATATTGAAAGAAACCCACATTCCGATCAAGGAGCCACCTCCACGTAATGGCAATGACGGATACGGACAGTGTATATGGAATAAAAAACAGAGCCTGACTAATCGAGACAATCTTCTTGTAGTGTCGAAGGTACCACAAACCGAATGCCATTAAGGCACCGAAAAATATAACTAAGGGCACCGTCATTACAACAAATTTAAGGCTTACTAAAATAGCGTTAATAAAACGGGGATCGAAGAGCAACCGCTGATAATTCGTAAAACCTACGAATTGTGATCCACGCAAAGGGTCCCAGCAAAAGAGGCTCAAATAAAAACCGTAGCCGACTGGATACGCTAGAAATATGCTCCAGCATGCTACATATGGTAGGATGTATAAAAACCCAATTATTGCATCGTTAGCTCGATATCTTTTCAAGTATTTTCGCATGGCCTGCGTCCCGGACAACCGGGGGCAAGGCGAGAAAGCCTTGCCCCCGGTTACGACTTATTATTATGGTCCCTGTAAGATGCGGTTACACTCCTTTTCAGCCCGAGCGAGAGCTTCTTCTGGCGTAATGGTACCTTTGATAGCTAAATCGATGTAGGTCTGAATAACGTCCTCTAGTTCGGAACCTTTGGGGTGCACGATTTCATAACGCCCGAGACCCTTTTGGAGCGCTTCAGCCAGAAACTTGCCGCCCCGCTGCCAATAATCCGAAGCGATAAGATCAGGGTGCTGGAGAGCCGGTGTGTACGCAGTGATGTGCCCTCCATACATTGTCCAAATGTGCGAGTTAGTTATAAAGAAGCTGATAACTTTCATGATCGCCTCATATACTTCGGGAGGCGTACCCGGGGGCTGGCGTGGGATAACAAAAACGGATCCGCTAATACGTGTGTAAGCTGGGCCAAAAAAGCTTGGCATAGCCATGATTCCCCAGTCAAAAGGCACGTTAACGAACTGGAGATAATACCAATTCCCCCCGCCCATCATACCGAGTAAACCTGCCCCAAACTGGGTAACTCCGTTAGCCCCGCGTTCGTTGAATCCGAAGGCCCCAAAAGTATCGACGAGGAAGCGAAGAGCAAGAAGACCCTTAGAATTGTTGAACGTCGCACGCGTATAGTTTTCATCAAACAGTTCTCCGCCTAGTTGCCAGAACAGAATATACCAGGCTCGACGAAGTTTCCGAGGCAATCCATCCGAATCAGGGTGCCACGCAGCGAAACCCGCGGCTTTTATAGCTTCAGCAGCCGTTAAAAACTCTCCTAACGTCTGGGGCGGCCGATCTGGGTCTAGTCCAGCAGCTCTAAAGATATCCTTGTTGTAGTATACTCCCATTACGTTATTATCAATCGGTATGCCATAAAGGTGGCCGTCTACCTGCACTAACTCCATTGCCAGTGGCCTTAGGTCAGCAAGATCAAATTCAGCAAATCGCAACAAATTCCCAATAGGGCTCGCATCGATGGGTATTAAATAATCTTTGAGTTCAACGATTTTTTCTGGCAGCAATGTTCCGATGTGAGGTGGGTTTCCTGCAAGTACAGATAGCTTAAGCTGGAGGTTATACTCCGCCCATCCTCCCTGGATGAGCTCAACCTGTATGTCGTCATGAGTATTGTTAAACAAATTTATGATCATTTCCGCAGCTCGTGCATCAGCCTCGTGCCACAGTGTTCGCATTACTATCTTGATAGGCTCCTTTCCCCAACCCATCACCGCTATCCCCATAGACAACACCGCAACGCTGAAAAGCAGCCAAATTTTCCTAAACATTCTTACCACCTCCGTTTAAGTCAGTTTCAAATCGACCCTACACACTATCGTAATATGCTGGGCTTCTCTTCCCTAAAAACCACCCCCTTCGCGAAAAGATTAAATTTATTAACTAAAGTTAAAAGATTTTTCTGCAACTCTTCGTATTCGTCGGGCAACAAGTGGCGTAGTGGCTTTAATGGATAACCAACATCATAGCTCGTTAACTTCAAACCTTGCTTTATAAAAGCTAAAGGTACTCCATTATGAATTATCCGACATAATTGATTGATCAAGTTTTGACATTCCTTGGCTTTGTCAAAATTTTTTTCACGAATTGCATAATAAAGCTGAACATAGAGCTCAGGCAAAACGTTCGCTGGTCCCGAGATAATCCCGCTTGCCCCCATCATCAACATAGGAAGGCACAGCGTATCAGTTCCTACAAAAATGGCCATTGATTTGGTAAGAGCCAAATACTGTTCCCATGCCTCCCAATCAGGTCGGCTTACTTTTATACCTACCACATTGAAAGCTTGTGCGCTAATGCGGATAAGGAGGGTAGCGCTCAATGGGTTTCCGGTAGTCGACGGGACGTCATAAAGGAGCATAGGGAAATCCCCGAGGGCTTGAGCAACTTCAACGAAATGGGCCTCAAGTTCACTCTCATCCAGGCGGTAGCGAGCAGGGGCAGAAACTGCTACAGCAAACGCCCCCACAGTTTTCGCATGCACCGCTAGTTCCACGGCTACCGATGTGCGATCATGTCCCGTGTGAACGATGACGGGAAGCTTCTCTTTTACCTCCTGTAAAACCGCTTCAGTGAAGCACCGACGCTCCTCGGGGCTTAGGAGGGCGCCCTCCCCCGTATTCCCCAGGATGAAGAGTCCATTAACACCTGCCTGGGCGAAGCGGTCGGCTAGCCTCGCTAGCACATCCCGCCGCGGGGCTCCTTGGGCTTCATCCCACGGAGTTACCATGGCAACCCACACACCATGCAGTTGCTGTTTGGTCAGGCTCATGTCGACCCTCGCACCCGGAGCTCTACTGGAACGCGCACCTCCAGAGCTTTTTCTTCGCTACGACCATTAAGGCGCTCGAGCAAAAGTTCAAACCCGCGTCGCCCGATCTCATAAGGATTTTGGGCGATCACCGTTAGGGGCGGAACAACCATCTCCGCCCATTCCAACTCGTCAAAGCCGACGAATGCAACCTCGTCTGGAATTGGAATACGGCGGGAGAAAAGCTCCAACAGCACCCCAACTGTCATAAGATTGTTCGTACTGAAAATTGCGGTGGGGAGATCCGCAAGCGAAAGAAGTTTGGCACAAGCCTTACGGCCTCCTTCCATCCGGTAACCGCCCCATACCACCCGGTCCTCTGAAGACGGGAGACCCACCTCGTGCAAGCTTTCTGGGTTTCCACACAGGCAACGCCATCGCCTCCT
>CAZZMT010000105.1:0-3859 GCA_964655395.1 uncultured Candidatus Bathyarchaeia archaeon
TTGAACACCAGACGCCCACCTAACCCTCCTCAACGCCTCAGCACACTCCGCTTCCGAAGGCATGAAACAATCAATAGTTAAAACCATCAAAACATGAAAACAAGAAAAAGCTAAATAAGCGCCACTTCCCTAATAAGAGCGAAATCTTTTTAATTTTGTTGTGCGATACGTTCATGCCGTCTGCCATGCTTTTTATGGAAAGTATTGTGCAGCTTAAGGGATTTCAAAATCAAAAATAATGACGGCATAAATTAAAACTTAGATGGATTGGACGCATAAGGTGAGCGTCGTTCATAAGCTAAGCTCATATGCCCTGTATGTTTTTCTTTTTGGCGACGGCTTTGCTTCCCTTTCTTTAACGTAGAGAGAAGTTCGTCTAGCGTGTGTGACAGCGCGTATGTAATCGGTCTGCCGCGTCATAGTATAGGATTAGCCTTCCACTTTTTACGACGGACCCTACACGTGTAGACGACTCCGGTTTGTAGCTGGCTGTTTTGTACATTGGTCTGGTTCAAGAAGAGATGTTTTTGACCTGTAAAGCACTTTTTCAGGGTTTTCCAAATCTAGAAGCATTGATCCAACTTTGTATTTCCAAGGCTCTTTCTCGTCTATTACGTGGTAGAATAGCAGCAGCTTCTTCCGTTTTTATTTGGGGAGGCCACCGCTGTTGCGATATGCCCGCTCATCCTTTCTGGAAAGATTGCAAAATTGTTATGGACCTCGTTTGGAGGGTGATAAGCTTATCACCGCTCCACCTTCCACTTGTTTAGGAAATCCTCAATGCTGATGGATGTTAATCAACCTCAACTCCCGTGGGCCGAATGCGTTGTAAGTCATGTAAGACTCTTCCTTCAAGCTCTACAAGCCTAGGTCTTCACAGCCGTAGTAACCGCCGCATGAAGGCAAAAAACACATGAACGGCCCCACGGCAGAAGCTCTCAGAACCGTCCTTGGAAGAGGCGTACACAAATCTCGAAACCCAATCCTCGCCAACCGCCCTATACAACAGGTGAACCTTGCCGTATAAGCAGGATTGCCCCAGCATTAAATGTTTGGAGAGACTCACAAAACGGCTAGACTCAGGAGAGACAACGAGGTTTCCTCAATACATTCTTATAGGGCTTTGTCGGCTGATAAAACTTCAACTATAGGGTTAGCCGTCACAAGATACGGCTTCAACATCGTTAAAAAGCTGGACAAGCCTATATGCATTCCAAGGGAAGCCTATGAAATGAAACTGACACAGGCCATTCAGGCTGCGGAGATCCGAGGATCGTGAGGATTGGGGACAAGCTGTACATGTTTTACACAGCTATGACAGCGTCAACCCGTCAAGGGGGCCCTCACATCCATAAGAGTGGACGACTTCCTCGCCTACAACTGGAACTGGGAAAAACCCAAGATACCCCAACAAGTTTTTGAGCTTCAAGCTTCTAAGACCGGGGATTGGCAACACCGCCCATCAAAACAGAACGCGTCTGGTCTCTACCATGGAGTTTCAGCAGACAACGTGTGTAGGGTTGGAGGGGACGGACGGATCAATAGTCAGACTAATAGCAATGGTGGAGAAAAATTAATTGTGATCGATGAACCTAATACAGTCGCGTGCACTTTTCTACCCAATATCATGCCCTGATACTTAAAAGCATATAAGTGCGCGCGTCGAATTTTAAAAAGAGGGTTGTGATGGAGAGAGTTGCCGTTAAATGGCCCTATTCGGTGGATTATTCAAAGATTAACGAGGTTGAAACCGACGTTTTAGTTATAGGAGGAGGGGTTTCCGGCTCTTGGGCGGCTATTGAGGCTGCAAGGCGAGGTGTTAAGGTTGCTGTGGTTGAGCAGGGGGACGTTTTCTCCGCTGGTCCTGCTGGCTGTGACCATTGGACTAGGTGTTACGATAACCCTAAATGTGCAATCACGCCTGACGAGGCTATTAAAGTTTGGGAGGAGGAGGCAAAGGAATACTTCGACGGGATAGCTTGCTACGTCATGTTTAATGAGAATTATAAGACTCTTTGTGAGTTAGAAAAGCTTGGGGCGAAGGTTAGAGATACAGAGGACTTATTTAAAGGCGCGCCATGGAGGGATGATGAAACAAAACTATGCTTTGCCTATTCCGCCGATTATAGAGCTACAATAAGGGTTTGGGGATCCACTTTCAGGGGGGCATTATACGGAGAACTCGTAAGGCTACGGGTGCCTATGTATAACAGGATTTGCGTTACAAGCCTACTTACTGAGGGTGGAAAGCCGGGGACACGCGTTGTGGGCGCTACGGGGGTTCATGGGAGAACCGGCGAATTCTATGTGTTTAAGGCGAAAGCCACGGTACTAGCCACGGGATATAGGGATGAAGCTCACAGGCTTTTTGGTTATACTGGTTTCTGTTTTATTTCTCATACTTCGCCTAATGCTTGCGGGCAAGGGGTTCCAATGGCGTTTAAGGCAGGCGCGGAGTTAACCAGGCTGGACCATTTCATTCCACACGGTGGTTTTCATAAGCCTGCGTATTATGGGGGTTGTGCCCACACATGGTATCCATGCAACGTTGTTGACGCAAAGGGAAAGGAAATTCCATGGATAGACAATGTCACGGGAGATAGGATAATAGATGTGGAGGATCGGTATAGATCGTTGGAAAGGCGCTGGAGGGGTAAAGTGGACATTGGCAAATGGATTTTCAAAGGTGCTGGTAATCCGTTCGGGGTGCGTGGCGTTGGAGAGGCTTGCTATCCTATTTCTCACAGTCCCTTGGGGTCAAAGGAATTCTGGGAAGGTGTTGAGAAAGGTGAATATACACTGCCTTTATATGCAGATTTGTCAAGCATGCCTGAGCTTGAACGTAGAGCGATATTTGGTTTGATGGTTGCCAACGAAGGAAAAACGTGGATATACTACAAAAACATGGTTGACAGTGGGTTTGACCCAGACAAAGACATGGTGCAACTTTACGAGTTAAGCCCTATGCCCATGGCTGAACGCGTGGAACGTGTAGAAGAGCGTTTCGCCGGAGTCAAATTTTTGGATCCATTTGAAGGCGGATACGGCCAAGTGGCGGGCGGTGTTGTTCATGACTGGGATTTTAAGGCTTTTGGCGTGGATGGCTTGTTTGTTTGCGGCGAAGTTTTGTTTGGCAGCACTGGCTATGCTGGAGCCTGTACAACTGGCCGTTGGGCTGGTGTTAAGGCTGCAGAATATGCAAGAAGGGTCTCCCAAGGAAGTGTTGAATGGAGCCAAGTTGAGAGAGAACGGGAGCGAGTTTACGCCCCGACTAAAAGAGATAAAGGAATAGACTGGAGAGAGCTGAACGTGGCGATTTCAAAAGTTAACAGGACTTATATAAATCAATGGACAAACGATGAAATGCTAAAAATAGGCTTAAAGTGGTTTGAGGAGATGGAGCAAGGGGAAGCCAAAAAGCTTGTAGCAAGAAACCCACATGAACTCCACAGAGTTATAGAGGTTTTAAGCCTGCTTGAAAACTCGAAGTTGACAATGCTATACATGCTTGAAAAAATGAGGAGGAAAGAGCTACGAAATTCTCACGACTTTCTAGTTATGAAACTGCGAGAAGAAGGAATTGAATGGAATGTGCGCCCATACAAGTTCTGGCTGATGCCTCCATTTGAACCTACATATCAAGAAAATTATCAGAAACATAAACCGTGGTGATTAAATGTCTCAAGAAGAATATTATGCACCCTTAAGCAACAGCCTCATAGTAGAGTTTGACCCGAACGTTTGTGATGGTTGTTACCCCACGTTTCGTGAACCCTTGTGTGTTAAGGCCTGCAGAATGGATATTTTGTTGCCTAATCCTGACAGGTCTAAGCCTCCTATACTCATTTATCCTGATGAG
>CAZZMT010000106.1:0-7894 GCA_964655395.1 uncultured Candidatus Bathyarchaeia archaeon
AAAAGGCCCTCTCCAGCCTGGCAAAAATGTTTGGACTCAAAACTTGGGACACATGGACTGTGCTATTAGAAAGTCTAAGGATGGGTTATATTGAATTTTCAGACATAAAAGCAGCCATCAAAGAACGGGGCGAAAAAAGACACAAACTGAAAAAGGAACAGGCTGAACAAATAATAGAAGCCGCCAAATTCATAGCTCAGCTAAAGAAAAAGAATCAGATCAACGCCTTAAATGAACCTCCAACCAAGCTATAGAGTATTTGTTTGCTTGTACCAGCTGCTATTATCATCGATTTCAAACTTGATAGGAATTTTAAGCAAATCCATCAACCTTAGATTTCAAAATATCTATGAAGAATTAATCAATTTTTGGCCACCATCGTGAAAGCTCTTTCATAGAGATAGGCAAAAGGCATGTAAATTTGCATAATCAAAAAGTTAAGTTTGCTCAAACTGAAATCAAATATTATTAAAGAAGCCTCGCTTTATCCTTATGTCGAAGACTTTTTGCGAAGGAACCTTTTGGATATTCCAGAACAGCCATGAGAGTTTGGAACAGCATACATTGACACTCCGCTAGGAACTTTAACGGTGCCGTTCAAATGCACAATCTCAAAGTAGTATGGTGGCGGCGAATGTCTGTCGGAAAACTTCTCTGACTTTTGATTCCCATACTGCTTGGCCTGCTTTTGCTTCCAATATTGATCGCCAGCCTATTCTTTCTAGGAGCACTCGCTCTTCTAGCGTGGCCCTTAGCCTTACCGCTGGCCCGGAGCCGTTCTAATAGCCCTTGGAATACTGCTAATTATAATCGGCGCATTAGCCATCTTAAAATAACCCTTTTTTTGTTGAGCCGCGGAATATATCTTATCTTAAAGGGAAGTTTAAGAGGTTGGGCGTTTTCTTTTTGTTTTCCAGAGTGCTGTTGTTGTTATGGTTGTCAGCATAAGCAGTGCGAAGATTGACGCGTATGGGAATTCTGGTATTATTGCGAAAATTGAGAGACCAGGCGTCTCAGCTATGAACTTGAAGTGCGTTGCGTTTTCGCCCACAACTCTGGTTTGAAGATTAATCCATTCTCCCGCATGATATCTGAGCATAACTACGCTTTCGACAGCTATTTTATGGGTTGCAAGCCACTCCTTTAACACCCAGAAAGTGATATTAGCCCCTTTAAGCGCCTCCTCACGAACGTTTATGCTGATTTCATGGTAGGCGTAGACTAGGCCTGGGGGCTCAGGCACGTCTGGAGGCTTTTCAACAAGCTTCTCAAAGAATATTGTAACGTTTTTGGCTATCTCCCTTAGCATTATCGAAATATTTGATATGATCGAGTTGGTAATGTTTAACCTTATGGGGGCCTCGGGTTTGGCTACTGCAATGTTTATGGTGAAGTTCATCTCGACACTTATTTCCGGAATCTCTTGTGGAGTTTCTACGAATATTGGGGCTTTGGGGCTGAAAACTTTGCTTGGAACCTTGTAGGTTATGCTGGGCTGCATTTTCCATGGGTATAGGTCCTGCAGCACCCAGTAGAGCTCGCCTACACCGCCTTTAATCTCGTCCCTAACCTGTTGAGCCAACTTTTCAAAGTCTATTTCGCCCACCTTTTCAGCCCAACAGATTACAAGAGCAACGTCTTCTGGCAGGGATTCGCTTATCTGCCTCGTGGACGCAACCCTGCCGATCAGCTCAAACACCCCAGTAATGTTAACAAACTGCCTGTCTTGATGGAAGCTTGACACCCCGGCGGACGGCAAAAGCTCCCCACGCTTCGGCGGGACGCTTACATCATTCCACACTACTAACCCCTCAAGCCTTGCATCGACAGGTGTATTTTGACCAGCGCATTCCCGAAAAACCTCTTGAATGCTTATGTAACCACCACAGCAGGTTGCAGTGATCCCCACAATCTTGCCAAGATATTTGCTGGAGTTAGCCTTCAGCTCTATGACTGATAAAAACCTGCTCGTATGTTATATCCGTTTTAACATCGTAGAGAACCGCCTTCCCATATAAGCTGGCAAACCTCCCTATTACAGGCATCGACTGATTAATAAGTTTAAATATTGAATGGCCCTTGGGGATAATTATTCCGTTGGTTACTGTTGGGGCATCATACCAATATTCATATTCAAAGTTAAAAAGCCATAGACTCTGGTTTCCCTCGTTCTTTATGAAACTTCTAATGAACTGCTCGTCAAGTTTAAGAGCGAAATCGCCAGCCCTCTCCAACATCATGCCGATAACGTCTAAAGGCTCCACAGGCTTCTCGATGAGATATCCAACGGTTATTGGAAACTCTATGTATGGCGGCTCATCCGGATCATAAAGTATTGAAACTTGCCTCCTATTAGCGCTTATTTTGACGAGCTTAAACTTGTAGTCGTCCAGGCTTGCCAAGATTTCGCCGACGGTTGCCGGAACGCCTTCCTTCTCAAATGTTATAGACTTCGCGACTATAACGCTCATGGATATCCCTGTAAGGTTAATGTTCTGCGGAAGCATCCAACCCTCTACATGGGCTAGCCCCTTATCGCTGTGATCTGCAAAAACTAGATAGAGGTCTTCGGACGTGGCGAGTATGAAGGATTCTGATGGCAACGTTATGAGCAGAAGCCTCAACACATCCTCTGGTACAGTGTCCCTATAAGAGGAAACATCATCCTTTAGGGTTTCAGGAACTGCAAAGGATGCGCCGCTTACGGACGCTGCTGGAAGCCCAACCTCGATAATACCTTGGGAGAGAGCTGTGCTCCCATCATACTCTAAATCGCCTAGAAATGACGCTGTTACCGTAACGTTTGTCCTAACGCTCACCTCTGGAGCGGTGTAAACTGTCAAGGCAAATCCTTCTTCATTCGTCATAGCGACATTCGGGTTGATGAATCCAAGGGTGGCTACAAAGACTATCTGCTTGCCAGCTAAGGGTTGCCCATCCGAAGTCAATTTAGCGGTTAATGTAATGTTCTGGCCCGAAGCTATTGTGAAAGTTTCCGGTGAAAGGGTTAGCTGAGTTGCCTTTCGACGTTGGGTGTAGGCTTGAGGCAATGCTACATTGGAGAGTAGAAGCGCGATGGCTAGTTGGGCCGCCAGAACAGTCCATCTCAATCTTGTGCAGGCCTTCCTTAACATACGCTTTCCATTTTTGCTTAATTATATGTTCAAGCATAACAATTATATGTATTTCCATAAATACGTCCTAAAGGGATATCAAACCCGCTGTACAAACTCATGGCTGAGGGAGGAGTGAAGAATCGAAGGTAGGCAGACAAAACCTGTGGATAATAAACAGAAAAACATTCTGAGGGATTTGATGCTGATCTGGGTTTATGTTATGGATGGATTGTTCTTTACGTTAAGCAATGCTTAAAAAGTTAGGATTATGACCGAGAGCTGGGACCGTGTTTTCTCGAATTCACATTTTGGGATAACAATTTTTATAGGATACCTCAGTTGCCACTTTCATTTAAGGGGATCTACGTGAATGAAACTGGCTATTGTCGCTGACGGCCACCTTTTTCAGACTTTTATGAAGAATTATGATCCAATCTCGGAGTTTAAGGCTGTTTTAGAAAGAATAAAGCATGAAGACAATCCAGATATTCTTTTGATTGCTGGAGACATGTTTGATTTCAAGAAAACACCAACCACCTACCTTAGACATTTTGAGGGAGAGGGATTAACAATACCGTTGCGGCAGATCCTCAAAGATTTTGCTGTTCCTATTTTTGCAATAAGAGGCAACCACGAAAAAGAAGAGGTTCTTCAAGGTTTAGATCAAACAGTTGAAAACTTTCATTACGTAAAAAACGATTGGAGAATTCTCGGCGACTTAGCAGTTTATTTTATGGACACCCACTTTGAAGGAGATTTTTACGAACCCGAAGCAGTTTCGCATATTCTTGGAGGAATTTCTCCAATTCCAGAAAGCTTTGGAAAAAATAAACTTCTTTTGTGTCATGAAACATTTGCCCCCTTTCCAAACTGCCTGCCCAAAAAAGTGGTGGAAGAGGCTAGGAAGGTCTTTAATTGGATTATAAGTGGACACATGCATCTTTGGTGCGAGTCAGCCTACGGTATCCAAAATGTTCTAACCCTGCCAGCGGTTTTACCATCCAGAGTTGTTAGAGGAAGATACTGGATGGAACAATACGTGTGGTTATCTGAAAGCGAAAGACCTAAACATGACCGCCGAGATTCGCCCTTTGGATACGCCGTCCTTGACGTAGACACGAGTTTGATAGAATTCCGACAGTACAATCCGTCAAAGAAGATAGTAGAAGTGTCCGTTGAAACAACGAATCTATCGTTAGGCGAGGTTATTAAACGATTTAAATTCGTTTTGGAGGAAATAGAGAAAAGGGATGACAAAGAGTCCCTAATAATTTTGCCGGAAATACATGGTGAGGCTAGTTTTATTACCAGCTTCGTAAACGATGCTTTGAAAGATTACACCGACCTCAATATTGAAGAGTTGAGAATTAATACAGAGACAAAAATTTTGACGGTTTCAGGCAAAGTCATTACGCCACCTTTGCTGACACCTGAGCAAGTCTACGAAGATGTTGAAAAAGAGCTTTCTGATATAAGCAAGAAGCTAGCGGCTGAGCTACAAATTGAAGTAGTCGCGGATACCTTGAAAAGAATTTTTAGGAAAATTCGTGACGGCGAACTTATTGAAAAAATGCCTCCACGGACAACCACGCGGTTGGAAAGCTTGCTTGAAGTGGTTATTGAAGAACTTACAGATGTTGATAAGCCGAAGATGTTTGAAGAGAACTTGAAAAATTTGATTAAAAGGGTGAAAGAGTGAATGAGGCTGATTCTGGCTAATTTCGACAAGGTTCTTGGGTTGAAGGGTTGCATTAACTTTGAAGAGAATAAGCCCTTGCTAATTTACGGAGAGAACATAGCGGGAAAATCCAACATCATCAACGTCTTGCGGTACTGCTTAATTCCAAAGTCTAAGGGTAAGGAAAGGAAAGGTTACAGCGAAGAAAAAAGGCTGAGCAAGGATGAAATTCTTCTTGAAAGAAATTCGATAGGAAGTGCAGAAATATTTTTTGAGCAGAAAGGGAAATTCTATAAGCTGTATTATGCTTTTTCCCGCGGGGGCAAGAATGTCAGACAAGTACAAAGATTATATGAAAGCGATGGGGCTATTCTGCCAAAAGAGGACGGAAAAAGAATACACGCCCTTAAGAATTTGCAATGGAGAGATTTGGGCGTTTCAACCTCTAAAGCTTTGAAGGAGAAGCTTGTGGAGCTTGGAATTTATCCAGAGGTTCTTGACATATTAATATCCGCATCAAATGTCAGAAACTTTTCTGAAGCCATAAACGGAAGCGTGGTAAGGGTTCCAGAGATAATAGCCGCAAAAATCTCGAAGTTACATGATAACTCCGGGAAATACCTTGAAAACCTGAAAAAGCTTCACGGCGTAATCGTTCTAGAAAAAGATACATGCGAGAAGAGGATAAAAGAGTTAAAAATTAGTTTTAGCGAGGTAACGAAGAATCTGCCTCAATTTAATATCGATGAAATCTTCATTAAGGGACGAACTGCTGAAAACCTAGAAAAGGTTCAACAATCCATCAGCAAAGAGTTGGCATCGATACCTGAAAGAACGGGCGAGATTAGAGAGACGTTAGCCCTACTGTCATCTGAGAAATATGATCTTTGGACAAAGGCCATCGAAAGTATAACTACAGTCCTTGCAAGCAAAGAAGAGCTAAAAAATCTGTTAAGCAGAGTCAGTAACATACAAAAGTTACAAGAAATTTTAGCTAGATGGAAAGTGGCCTTTGATCAGCTACCGCCTGATACACATCCCGAAGGTCTTTTGACTTTTAATATTCCGCGATACGATGACGTTGATTTTAGCGCTTTCACCAATTCAGAAATTATTAAGTCCATTTTCACATGCTGCGAAGAAGCAAAGGAATTGATGCGCTTAGCCAATACAGTGTGCGAGAAATATAAGGTTCCCTTCAAGTTTCAGCAAATTAATGAAGTAATTAAAGCCTACGAAGAGTTGCTTAAGGCTATAAAGAAACCGTCTGAGCCTACAGGTGATCCAGCATTAATTTCGCAAAGGAATGGAAAAACCCTTGTAAGCATACCTTTGGATGTCGCTTTGAAAAAGGTCGAGTACCTCAAAGGGGTTGAACCAACACCCCTCGTGCACAGACCAAGCGAAATGGACGAAGCAAAGTTTCAAGAAGAAATATCTCGCTTGCAAGAGGAAATACGCCTATACCTATCTGAATTAAGAACCGCAAAAAGAAAATTAACCGAAGCTAAAAAGCTATTAAGTAGGGCTAAAAAGTCGAGAGAAACATTAGACGCTGAAATCAAGTTATTGAAGGAGGAGGAACAGAAAAACAGCAGGAAATTAACAAGGCTAACGGATGATTGGAAGACTTCCTATGATCATATGTGTAAAGTGTTTGGCATACGATACGAAGAAATAGATTTGTCAACTCCAGATTCAATAGACAAATCATATGAAAAAATACTGGAGAAGTATGCCATTGCACAAGGGATTTTTGAACTAGACCTAATTCAGCATTTGAAGAAGTACCCAGAAATATTGGACACATACAAGGGACAGAAGCCAACAGATATAGTGAAAAAAATTAGAGAAGAATTCCAAAAAATGATCGAAAAGTTAAGCGAGCTTCAAAGAGAATACCAAAAAGTTAATGAATGGATACTTTCAAACATCACTCAAGCTGAGGCCCTTGAAAATAACATTAAAACAATAGAGGTTGTTAGTGTAGCGCTGGCAATTTCTCAGGAAATTTTTGCTCGCATGTATCACAAGACCGACATAAACAGAATAATTGAGGAGCTAGCCGACAAAATTGAAGTAAGCGTTAGAGACATATATTCAAAGCTGTTCCCGGAGGATGAATCATTCTGCTTCGACCATGTTGAGAAAGGACAATTTATCTCCACCATTAACGGAGAACCCATCACCCACCCATCTGGTTCACAAAGAGTAGCAATAAGCATAGGAATAATGCTCGCATTAAGCGAAACATTCAAGTTACCAATGTTGCTTGATGAGGCCTTCGACCGCATAGACGTAAACAGGTTAAAATTTTTCACAGAATGCATAACAAGCATAGCCAAATCACCCGATGCTCCTCAAATATGTTTAGCAGGCTATAAGACGTTCAACATAGAAAAAAACCCGGAGGTCGCAAACCTCATCAACAATTGGAAAGTTTACCTAGTAAAAAGATCTAAAACGCTGGAAAAAAACATACAGCCAATACAAGAGTTAACAAGTGATTTATAAAAACCCGCTTCTATTTCAGTTAGTTTATTTCGCAAGCGGATACCAATTTGAGGATGAGTTGCGTTTTTACTTCAGCTTGAACAAGAATTTGCTTCCAAGAAACGTGCTAAACTTTCAACAAAACGGCAAACGAATTTTCTAAGCCTAATAATCTATAGAATAGCTCTATGAAAATTTTATATTTCTTACGGTTCTTTTGGCTATTTTCGGTTAATGAAACCAAAACCGAAAACCGCTCTCACCCTTTCAATAACAGTCTCAGTTGTCTGTCTCGCCCAAAATTCTGTCAAAAGCTCTTAAGGTCATCTCACGCGTGTCTGTGTTCGCCGAGTAGCTGTGCCTATAAACCCTTTCAAGCCAAGCCCTCCGCCAAGCATCCAAACTTGATACCTAAAAAGGGTTAGGGCAGTTCTGCTTAAAAGTTTTTGAATAACACGCGAAAATGGCGCGGGGTGCGGGATTTGAACCCGCGCGGCCCAAACGGACCACAGGCTTAGCAGGCCTGCCCCCTACCAGGCTAGGGCAACCCCGCAATGTTTTCAAGCGACCTCGCATACTTTTCTATGTAATCTTTCTTATTTGCGTT
>CAZZMT010000107.1:0-3181 GCA_964655395.1 uncultured Candidatus Bathyarchaeia archaeon
ACTGGTTTGGCTGAGGATTATCAGCTACCTGAGGAATCCGAGTTCACGGAAATCGTCGATATACACGTTAACTGTACAACAGCCAACGTATTGGTAGTCTGCGGAGTTATATCCAATAACACGGAGCTTGTGCGTTTTCCAGCCGAAATAACCATGAACACCACCGAGCTGCTGAATGCAACCGAAGTCAGAGTCGGGGTTTCAAAAGTGGGTTCTTTCCTATGGATTGTTTTTAACAACACCGAGGTGGCTGGAGCCGAAAAATACGCCGATGCTATGGTGAAAACTAATTTTGATCCTGTTTTTGGCCTTGGATTAACATACAGTTCAACAAGCGTAGAAGATACCTACGTCAACGTAACGTTCACTGGAAGCGCTGTATCAAACCTTACGGAGTATACAGAGTGGTTGATGATGGAATGCTTAGCCTCCGACTTGGGCGGTTTCTCTTTAACGTTTGTTCCTATAACCTATGAAGCAAGTGCCTGCACGCTCATAGGCGCCCAAAAGGAAAGCGGAGGCTTCGATTGGACCTACGGCATGGGCGTAATGTACTCCACCACCATTCCAGACGGCTCAGACGAACACACTGTAGACGTTCTTGACCTCTTAGATGTGGTGTCGCTTGCACCATCGCCATATGCTGCGGTTTCATATGGAATTACAAGCATCTACGTGTCCACAGTGATGACGATCATCTACTCAAACACAACGGTTAATTTTGTTGATTGCGAGCCAGAACAAGCTCAGCCACCAACCAGACTTAGAGGTTGGTACATTCCCCCGCCAACGTCACCCACACAACTACAAGCAACATTCATGTTTGCAAACGACCCCTCACCTGTCACCGCCTTGTCTTTAACCTTTAGCGGCGTGATAATTCCAGAGTTTACAATGCCCATGCTTATGACATTTTTAACGTTTGCAACAGCTTTTGCGGTGGCTCTCAGAAAACGTTTTTCCATTAAATAGTTATACTTTTTTCTCATCTATTTTTTCTAATGCTCCTTCAAGTTCGCTTATCTTTTTTATTATTATGTCTGAGTGGGCTGTTATCCATGGGCTTGGATTTTTAAGCCTACATATGCATATAGTCCTTTTTCCTTTCATTTTTGCGTAGAAGAGTTCCATGCATGTTCCGGCTGAAAGCCTTGGCATGTGGGCGATTAAAACGTCGCACCGTTCAATGTCTTCCAAGTCCCGCCTAATAAAGTCTAAGGGCGGAACCTTTGTCCACCAGTTTGGCTCCGTCGCTCTATACAGTACTTTTTCGCGTTCCCAAGGGTCTATGGGCTGGTAGCCGCAGCGGATGCAGATTTGCCTTATCTTTTCCCGGTAGCCTTGACGGTTCTCCATCCCTTGAATCGGACCTGAAATGAAGGCTTTTCTTTTCACGTGGATTCACCAAGATTATTCGGGGCGTGTTTATGGAAAGTATTAAGAGCAAGAACATGTATTTTGGTTTTCCAAAATGGCTGAAAAAGGCGTATAGGTTTGGGCTTGCTGGATCCAGTGGCAGCCATTGTGGCGGCTTTCTGCCTTCTTAGCCTGCTGCTGTATAAACGGGTGAACTTGGGGATAACATTAACAGCCACAGCCCTAGTTTTGGGTCTATTAGCCGTCGACTGGCAAGACATCCCAATAATCGCCTACAAAACTGTTGATCCTTCAACGAAAAATGGGATGCTCGCGTTGTCGGTTATTCTAGCAACTTTTGGGATAATGTGGTTAAGCCAGCTTTACGAATTAACTGGCCAAATGGTTAAATTAAGCGAAAGTGCAAGCAGACTTGTTAAGAATCCAAAAATTCTTTTGAGCGTGCTTCCGGCTATCCTTGGGCTTTTGCCAGTGGCGGGCGGCGCCCTCATGTCCGCGCCCATAGTTGACGCTGAAGCTGAGAAACTGAAGTTAAAGCCTGAAAGGAGGGTTTACATAAACGTTTGGTTTAGGCACGTGATCCTCCCAATTTATCCACTCAGCCCAATGCTCATAACAGTTGCCGGCTTAACTGGAATCCCAATTTTCTCCATAGTCCTTCTTCAATTGCCCATATTCGTTGCCATGGCGGCTGTCGGCTTTCTTCTGGGCTTTTGGAGAACAACTACTCCAGAAAAGGATAAGGCTGGCGAAGCACCGGTCAAAAAGTCGTCGGATTTAAAAGACTTCGCTATTGCATTTTCGCCAATGCTAACAACGGTGATCGTGGCAGTTTTAATTAGTGTTTCAGTCCGTGGATTTTCCGAGCAAGGCTTGGACGTTCTAATAGCAACCTTTGCGGGTATAGTGGCTTTAGCCTTGATCTCCCGCTCAGGCCCTAAAACATTGGTAAAACCGCTTCAAGGTTTAAGCATCTACGGGGTGACGCTTGCAGTTTACGGCGCCTTTCTACTGCGAAACATTATGGAGGCCGCTGGCTTATCCGAAATTCTACAACCCCTAGTTTCAGGCGGAAGCCTAAACGTCACTGCACTGTTGATAGCGGTTACGATGATTTTCAGTTTTCTCACAGGCTCACCATCCGGGGCAATAGCCGTAGGCGTTTCAATTCTAGCTGGTGCTTTAACTTTTACACCTAAAACCTCGATGCTTCTATACATAAGCGCCTATTTAGGATACAACATCGCACCAACCCACCTATGCTTTACTTTTACGGCTGACTACTTTAAAACCCACATTGGAAAAGTCTACAAGTACATGATTCCCTCAGCCCTAGCAACTTTCGCAGCAGCACTTATGGTATATTTTCTGCCATTCTCTATGTGAAACGCTTAAAAGCCGCGTTTCCTCAGACCTAAAATGAACTAGAGATGACGCGGGCAATTTTCACGTTTGACACAAGCCCCCTCTACAGTCTTGGCTTAATCATGATTCTAGTGGGCATAATAGTCGTCATAGTTGCGTTCATCCTACTCTTCATTTCAAGCGTAAAAGGCGGAGAAGCCAGAGGCGGCGGAGCACTGATAATTGGGCCTTTACCAATAGTGTTTGGCACAGACAAAGAATCCGTGAAGGCGATGCTCTGGCTCTCAATAGCCCTCACAATAATAGCGTTTGCGCTATTCGTAACGCTTTATTTGTTGGGCAGGTGAAAAAGGGTGGCGGAGAAAGAGCAAACTGAAACAAAGTGGTTCAAACGCTTCATAAAACTGTTCTTCGCGGGCTTTCTCCTAATACTGTTGGG
>CAZZMT010000108.1:0-77881 GCA_964655395.1 uncultured Candidatus Bathyarchaeia archaeon
GCTACTCACAGTTTGAAGTCGATTTTCTGTCATTCTACGCTCAAAAAGAGCGAAATTTGGGCGAATTCAACTTAGCGAAGATGGTGCGGGGGGTGGGATTTGAACCCACGAAGGCCTACGCCAGAGGATCTTAAGTCCTCCCCCTTATCTTAGGCTGGTCTGCACCCCAACAGCCTATTTAGACCTGGCTCGGGTACCCCCGCCACCAGCAAATACTCTCAGAGATTTTCCAATGTTTAAGTTTTCCGCGTCAAGATACATTTAAGTTAAGCATTGTAGCCTCCTATATCGTGGGCGGGTAGCCTAGCAAGGATAGGGCGCAAGCCTCCTAAGCTTGTGGTCGTGGGTTCAAATCCCACCCCGCCCGTTTCAGCATGAACCCTACCCGCAACGAGCGACTGTTTTCACTAGGTTGGTAGTTGCCAAAAAGTAAGCGTTTGTATGTGTGCTTTCTAACTGTATTTTTGGTGGTTTTTGGGCGAGACAGAGACACTGATGGAAAAGGTTGAGGAAATCGGAAAGAAGCTTGATGAGTTAAGGGATTTTCTCGAAGACGTTTTCATAACCACCGAGGAATGCATATTGTTAAAGGAAGTCAACAATATCGTTAAGAACAAGCGCTTCAGCGAGTTTAAACCCCTCAATGAAGTTTAGGATCCTTATCCATAAAAGGGCATATAACTTCTTAAAGCTTGAAATCTGAAGTAGTAAGCTTAAACGGCTTGAATTGTTGTTTAGAAAAATTTGGGGGTTTGAGTTTAGAATTCTTCGCTTTCTGTTTCGCTTGGTGGTTTTTCCTTTCCTTTTTCTTCTTTCGGTTTTGCAGCTGCTATGACGTCGTCTATGCGCAGAATCATGGAGGCGGCTTCTGTAGCTGATTTTATGGCTTGTTCTTTGACTATGGCTGGCTCGACGACGCCGTTGTCAAACATGTTTTCAACTTTTCCTGTGAAGACGTTTACGCCCATGAGGTAGCCGTCGGTTTTTTCGTGGGCTGCCCTAAGCTCGACTATTATGTCTATGGGCTCTAGTCCGGCGTTTTCAGCTAGGGTTCTTGGGATTATTTCTATGGCGTCGGCAAAAGCTTCGATGGCTAGTTGTTCTCTTCCGCCCACTTTGGCGGCATAGTCACGGAGTTCTTTGGCTATTTCTGTTTCTACAGCGCCGCCGCCCGCCACGATTTTGCTGTTTTCTATGACGTCTGAAACCACTGAGAGGGCGTCGGTCATGGCGCGTTCAGCCTCGTCCACCATTCTTTCGAGGCCAGCCCTTATCAGTATGGCAACAGAGCGAGGATTCTTACAGTCCTCCACGAAAATCATTTTGTCTTCGCCGATTTTTCGTTCCTCCACCAAACCAGCAGCGCCCAAGTCTTGGGGTGTCAAGTCATCTAAGTCTGTGACTATTCTTCCGCCTGTGGCTCTGGCGAGTTTCTCCATGTCGGACTGTTTGACTCTTCTGGCGGCTAGTATGCCTTCCTTAGCCAAGAAGTGTTGTGCCATGTCGTCTATGCCTTTCTGGCAGAACACCACGTTGGCGCCGGCCGCCTTAATCTTGTCAACCATCTCCTTTAACATCTTGGTCTCTTGGTCTAGGAAAGCCTTCATTTGGGATGGGTCGCGGATGCGTATCTCAGCGCTGAACTCTGTTTTCTCAATTTCCAGTGGGCAGTCCAAAAGGGCGATTTTTGCGTTCTCGACTTTCTTTGGCATTCCCGGGTGGACTACTTCTTTGTCGATGATCACGCCCTTCACAAGCTGGGATTCGAACAAGCCTTTGCCAGTCTTTTTTATGATTTGAATGTTGTCTATGTCGGCTATTCTTCTGTCGCCTCTCTGTTCAACTATTTGTTTTACGGCGTCTATTGCTATTTCCGCTAAATGCTCTTTGGCTGGCCCTACAGCTTTGCTTGCCATTGATGTTAACGCTACTTTGCGGAGGGTTTCACGGTCGTTGATGTCGACGGGTTTGGCTATGCGGTTTATGACTTCGACGGCTTTTTGGGCGGCTTTGCGGTAACCGCTGACAATAACTGTTGGATGTATGTTCTGGTCTAAGAGTTCTTCAGCTTTTTTCAGGAGTTCGCTTGCAAGGACCACGGCGGTTGTTGTTCCGTCGCCCACCATGTCGTCTTGGGTTTTGGCTACCTCCACCATCATTTTGGCTGCTGGATGCTCCACTTCTATTTCGTCTAGGATGGCGGCGCCGTCGTTGGTTACGGTTATGTCGCCTAAACTGTCAATGAGCATTTTGTCCATTCCGCGAGGGCCAAGGGTTGTTCTTAAAACTTCGCCTATGATTCGGGCAGCCATGATGTTGTTTCTTTGAGCTTCTCTTCCGCGGCTTCGGGCTGTCCCCTCTTTAAGGATTAGAACGGGTTGCCCAGAGGCTGTTGTTGTTAAGTAAGCCATATCGTTCATTCCTCCCATAATTGTTAAAAGGCTTATGCGTGGTTAAGCAAAAAAGCGGTAAAATATAAACTTTTACCCATTTTATTGGGTAACCTCATGTCAAATGTTCCAAGAACCCATGCGTGTGAACTTTTCATGTTTCGCAGAACGCTTCTGATTAGAACGGTTTAAATCTTGCTGTATTTCACTATTGATTTGGTGGAGCCGAATTGCGGGTTTCGGTGCGCTTCTTTACCACTTTGCGGGAGATTACGGGCAAAAGAGAGGAGACTCTGGAGTTTCCGGACGGTGAGCGGGTTACTTTGGCGGATGTTTTGAAGCGGTTGGCTGAACGTTATGGGAAAGGCTTTGGTGAATATGTTTATGACAGTAAGACTGGCGATGTTAAAGGTTTTCTCCAGTTCTTGATTAATGGGCGGAGCGCCTCAACCCTTAAAGGGCTTGAGACAGAACTTGCCGACGGCGACGTTTTAGCGATTATTCCACCCGTCGGCGGCGGCTAAAAGAGCTTTTGGCGTATGTCAATTTTAGGCTTGGCTGACTACTGCAAAATTGGATACCCCTCTCTAGATTTTCGGTGGAGAATGCAAGTTTAAATGTTTTAGCTAGCGTGAATTACTAAAAGAGCTTTTAGCCTAAACAAAACGAAGGTTTCTTATTCTGGCTTCAACCCTTCATTTAATTTTAAGTTAACTTTTAAAGAAAATTTTAAATTGCTAATTATATGTTATCTTTGGCAATTGGATGAGAGGGGACGGGAGATTGAAGGGAGGAAAAGAAACATGGGCCTTGGCCTTAATTGCAGTGCTTTTGCTCTCCATAACTGTCCATGTGCCGTGGTTTCTTAGAGGGTAAAATATGGCAGAGTATTGGGCTGGATTGGCCATTTGGAAATGGAGAATGAGAAGGAGGCTTGAAAAGGAGGGAGCGATAGGCCGCGAAAACGCAAAGAAACCCGAAGAACTTAACATCTCAATGGACACTTTGGAAAAGCTCCGAAAATGGGGGATAGTTAAGCGAACCGAAAATGGACGCTACTATCTTCCACGTGAAGGAGAAAGGCAAAAAGGGTAGAGCTTGGGCATGGACCACCAGATTCACCAAAGCAACAAACAAGCGCTGCTAAAAGATGAAGAGCTTTAAAGTTCTGTCCGGTCCCCCTTTCTGCCCCTAGCGAAAAGCTCAAGATGTTTAGTGTGGCTATTATCTTGAATGTGAAGATGAAAAGCATTGTTGTTGATTGGAAAACTGCCTTAAAAGTTGTGTTCTATATTCTGCTTCTTTCCTTAATGGGTTTCGTGTTAGGAATAACATTCGATTACATCGTCTATGATTTAACCCATGGCCGAGTTTTTAGCTGGTTATACACAGCAACTTTCACCATCGCCTTTGGAATAATTGGAGCAATGACATTAGCGCTGTCAAAAGCTAAAGGGTGAATGCGTTAGCGAGGCCGAGGCTTAACACTACGTTAACTTTTGACTGATGAAAGCGCCAATAGTTGCCCACCCCCTATAGTTTTTAGGCTTGCAATAACATAGTTATTTTGAGTTTGGCCATGGGAAAATGCCAAGTTTGCGGTGAAACTTCGCCTTTAATATCTGGGAGACTGGGCGTTTGTTTACGGTGTATTAGAGAAAAGCCTAGCCAAGCCCTTCCGATTGCGCAGAGGGTGCATACTGAAAGCAGGGCTTTTTATGGTTTGCCGGCTGAACCGCCTCGGGATGAGGGCGGCTTGCCTTGTGGTGTTTGTGCCAACAACTGTGTTATTGGGGTTGGCGGAAGCGGTTATTGTGGGCTTGTATGGAATGTGGGCGGGCAGCTTGTCCGTTTCGGCGGGACTGCTGAGCATGGCGTTTTGGAATGGTATTATGATGGGCTGCCAACCAACTGTGTCAGCTGGTGGTTTTGTCCAGGCTGCACTGGAAGCGGCTATCCCAAATACGCCTATAAACCCGAACCTGAATATGGCTATTACAATTTGGCGGTTTTCTACGGCGCGTGCAGTTATGACTGCCTCTTCTGCCAGAACTGGCATTACCGCAATCTTTCAGCCAAGCACAAGCCGGTCATGAGCGCCGAAGCCCTAGCTCAAAAAGCCTTTGACAAGCGGGTTTCATGCATATGCTTTTTTGGAGGAGACCCATCGCCCCAGATGCCCCACTCATTGGAGACAAGCCGCATAGCCCTAGAAAAGGCTGAAATGGAAAAACGGATACTGCGGGTTTGCTGGGAAACCAACGGCTACATGAACCCGCGGCTGGCGGAGAAAGCTGCAGAATACGCTCTAAAAAGTGGGGGCAACATAAAATTCGACTTGAAAGCGTGGAGCGAGCCCCTAGCTATAGCCCTATGCGGAGTCTCCAACAAACCAGCCCTAGAAAACTTCCGCATGATAGGCGAAAAATACTATGCGAAACGCCCAGAACTGCCAGTCCTAACAGCCAGCACACTGCTCGTGCCAGGATACGTGGATGCCTACGAAGTCGAAAAAATAGCCCAGTTCATAAGCCAAATAAGCCCAGAAATCCCCTACACGCTTTTAGCGTTTTACCCATGCTATGTAATGAATGATTTGCCAACAACAAGCCGAAAACAAGCCCAAGAATGCCAAAAAGTAGCCCAAAAACACCTAAAAAACGTAAGAATAGGGAACATTCACCTATTATCATGAAATCTTGCTTATGATAAGTTCAATTGGTGCATTTCGCCTTTTGCAGAGCCTTTAGTTTTCTGTAGTGTAATGCTGTAATTGTGGCTAGTGTTATAATTGCCGCTGCCTCGACTGTAACCCCTACCGTCATGTATGTTTGCCATTTTTTCTCTTCTAGTGCTTTTTCCCTGTTGTGGAGCCATTCGCTGGCACTCCAGCCGCTAAGCCTTAATGTTCCATCATCGTTCACTAGTCCCCAGCCTCCGTCTCCGTCGTACATGGCGAAGTATGTTATTATTTCGAACTTGCTGCTGGCAAAATCAAAGTATTGTTTTATAAGCATGGCTTTGGTGGCTTCACAGGAGACCATGCCGAAATCCCAGTGGTGGGCTGGCCTCCACATTCTAAAGCCGTATTCGCCTATGAAGACCTTTTTCCCACTTTTCTCAAAGTATGCCGCGTATCGGATTATGTGTTGTGCGTCAATATCATCCCATCTAGTTGAGAAGGGTTGGATAAAGTAGCCGTCTGCGTTCTCGACAAATTGGACGGGAAAGTCCCATGGTATTCCTTCGCTTTCAACGGCGCATTTTACGCCGAAACTTTTGACGTAAGCCACAATATTCCTCATGGCATTGTTAAATTCCGCACTGTTTACGCGTCGCATACACTCCTCGTAGGTTATGTTCGCCACCGCTGGAAACGGTATGGGATAAAACACTGAAACATAAAGCACATGAGGATACCTTGAAGAATTGCCAGCTATAGCTTGAAGCTCTGCTTTATAGCTTTGCACAATAGTCTCGTTTGGAAAATCCCTTGTTGGAAACTTAACATTCCAGTAAGTGGCGTGCGTCGCCCAAATAACCTTCAAACCTAAACGCTGCGTATAATCCAGCAAAGGCTCAACTAAACCAAGATTAACCACATACTCGTAGTGAATACGGACGCCGTCGAACCCCATCATTTTTATCAATTCAAGGTCTTTAGCAACATGTGTCCAATTGTTCCCCCTATAATACTGAAACCAGTAGGGCGAATAAGCCAAAAACACAAGCCCCGTAGGCTTCAAACTGGAAAAACCAGTCAAGCCAAAACCAAAACCAAACTGGCCTAAGAAAAGCAGAGTAGCCAACACTAAATATGGAAAACCCTTTTTCAACGCTGTCCCCTCACTCGAAGGTTGCAACAACATACACTTTTAAATTTTTACCTAAATTTCGGATGGTGTTGCGGCGACTAGCGTGCATCTTATCAAAACAACGGTTATGACAAAGCTTTTATTTGGAGGGCTTTAACCCTTCTAAAAGGTGTTTGTGTTGAAAAAGTATTGGTGGGTTCTCATAGCCATATTTGTGGTTCTAGGCATTGTAACCATCATCCCGATGGAGGCAAGCAAACCCTGTTTGTTGGGCTACGAGGCGCACTGCAGCTTCACACCAATAAGCACCATAATATGCTGGATAATAGCCGCCATCTTCTACGCAGTCGGCAAAAGAAAAGCCTAGACCCCCATTCGTTCACCAAAGCTTCTCTTACTTTCTTTGTATTTTTGGTTAGAAAGGTGACGCAAGTTCAACCTTCAATGTCTGCTCAGAACAACAGCTAGCACCAAAAATTTATTGTTATGAGTTCAATAATGAATATTTTAAGAAGGAAGCATCTTGGATAACAAGTGTCGTTCAGTTTGTTACGTTATGCTGTTTTTCTTATTTTGCATTGCATTTGCATATGCCGATGATGAAAGTATAATATATGATCCCGACCTAACTCAGCCAGAGTCTTACTGGCTTTCCATCGGATGGACTCATGGAAACGGTTCATGGGGTTCCAAAATCATTGATGGTATAGCTTACCTCTGCGTTAATGACTTAAACGATACGGGATGGACTGGCGCGAAAATTCAGCAGGGCACAATGCCCCACAACTGGAGCCGGTCGCATCCATTGCGTATTAACCCAATCGTAAACTCCACCACCAATTTTAAAATCAAAGTTAGGTTGAGGCTGTCGAATGTAACCTTCAACACGGCCGTAAATGAAACATGGGTTAACGTGGGTGTAAGCCTCTGGATGCAGAGACCAAACACAGACTGGAATAGTTCCGACCCACAGCTTGAAGTTGGGCTTAAACTCTTCTGGCTGCGCAATGGTGAACCACAGCACAATCCCGTTCACTTCCCGGGAGATTTGGGAAACGACTACCACAGCTTGTTTGACGTTTACAACGAAAGCGCATCCGACATTGGAAAATGGGTTGAAATCGAATTTAACACTCAACCCTACACGTCTCAAGCCCTTGAACATTGGAAAATTGAATTCGCCACATTGTGGAATGTTGAAGTCTATTTAGAAACCAAAGGCGGAGCTGGAAGCTTAGAAGTAGATTACGTTCAAATATGCCTTGATCAACCCATCCCAGAATTCACAAACCATGCTTTCATTCTTGTTCTCTTGGCAGTTTCCACTATTCTGACCTTCAAATTGATGATGCGTCGACCTGAAAAACAGAGTTAAACTATTTTTCAAGCAGCCCAGAATGGGGTTTTCTTCCGCATTAGGTTAACGTACTCGTTTAAGGCTTCCTGCTCGTCTGGTGAAAGCCTATCCACAAAGTCTTTTAGTAGAGTTTTGGCGTGGGCTTCTGGCACCCTGACATATAGAACATCGTTCTCAAAGATGTGGCGTCCCACTATGGGCTTGTCTAGGCTTATGGCCACCTGCATGCCCTGTTTGGCTTCTGGCAAGGCTTTTCCCTTTTCTTGGATTTGCTGGATTTCGCCGACTTCTTCGCCGTCCTCCGCCCTTACGAGGCTGTATTTGGGTTTGATTCTGCCAGCTAAGACTTCAACGCCAATGATGGCTGGTTTTGCTCTCCTAAACACGTAGCCCTCCAAAATGCGGATTTTGCCCGGTTTAACCAATTTCTCAAAGTCAGCCGAAAGTTTGGCTTCTCGCTGAGTTTTAAGCCAAGAAACATAATTATCTATTAAATGATAGATTATTTTTTCCTTGAAAATTTGGACGCCGATATTTTTGGCTTCTTCTTCAGCGTCGGGCAAAACTTTAACGTTAAAGGCTAAAACTACGCCGTAAAGTGGTTCATGCTCTTTCACTATGGAGGCTTCCGTTACATCCCTCTTTGAAACATCGCCGATGTCCGCCAAACGAATAGGCACACCTTGACGCCTAAGGTTTTCAGCAATAGCCTCCAAAGACCCAAGCGTGTCAGCCTTAAGGACAACACCGTCAACATCCGTTGAAATCTTAATTTTTTCAATTTCCTCCGAAACAAGCTTCACATACTTTTCAACGTCTTCGCCCTCTGGAACAACATACAAGGGTGCACCGGCCAAGGCTCCCTCCAACTCCGGCGCAACAATTTTCACTCCAGCCGCCGCCGAAACAGAATCCACGGAGGAAAACTTGTCCCGAGGGTCTCTAATCTCATCAAGAGGCTTTGGAACAAGGATGGCTCTGACCCGCGTTACAATGGGTTTCTCCTTACCACCAACCACAATCAAGTCGTCCCGCTTCAAAGTGCCATCATAAATGATCGTGTTAAGCGTAACGCCTAATCCGGGCTCCTCTTTAACTTCCAAAACTGTGCCTTTAGCTGGACCGGCGGTGGGTTGCAACCTCTTTTTGAGGTATTGCTGGGTTAAGCCAACCAAAACCGCCAATAGCTCAACTATGCCTTCGCCTGTTTTGGCGCTGGTTGGCACAATCGCCACCGTCCGTGTGAAGTCTTTTATGCGGTCGAAGCGGTCGGCTCTAAAACCAAGCCGGGAAAAAGTGCCTATAATCTCGTACAAGCGGTTATCCAAATCCTCCTGCACATACTTGTCCTGCAACTGGTAGCTTTTCAGAAAAGGCATGTCTGGATAAGACTTCCAGCCTGGAATCCGGTCAATCTTGTTAGCCGCTACAAGAAAAGGCGTCTTACGCGCCTTCAAAATTTCAATACACTCATAGGTTTGAGCCTCAAAACCGCGCAGTACATCAATCACAAGGATGGCGATGTCGGCGACGCTTCCGCCCCGCCGCCGCAAATTAGTGAAAGCCTCGTGTCCCGGAGTGTCAATAACAAGCAAACCTGGAATCTCAATCTCGCCCTTAAAAGCCGACAAAAGAGGACCAATCATCTGTTTCAAAGTCTCAAGCGGGAAAAAACTGGCGCCAATATGTTGTGTCATGCCACCAGCTTCACGGGCTTGAACACTGGTCTTGCGAATCTTGTCCAAAAGTAAAGTCTTACCAGTATCCACATGTCCAAGAACACATACAATCGGTTGCCGAATAGACATAGCTCATTCTTCCCGCGTGGGCAGCAGACAAGCCAAACCTTTTCAGACTAATTAAGATTTCCTAAATAAACCTTCCAAGCAACCACTGTTTAACGCTTCTTTCTACCAGTTTCTGTTAAGGGTAAGCCCATAATAAACATGGATTCGCCTAAAAGGGATAATGAGAATAGTCCCCAAAAGAAGGAGCCAGTTACGTCTCGAAGATACCCAACAAGTGTCGGCATGAAGAAAGAGCCTAGATTTCCAAAGGACGTTATCAATCCAACGGCGCTTCCAACAAGGACACGTGTTTGCGGCAACTCCACAGGTATTGCGAGAACCAACGTTAAACCGCCTATAGTGCAAAAGCCGGCGAGAAAAACGAAAAACCAAACAATTGGCTCTCGAAACGTTCCTGTGAAATAGATTGCGGGGCCTGCGACTAACCCCAAAAAGAGTATGAAGGGTTTTCTTAACCCAAACTTGTCGGAAAGCGCCCCAACAACGAAAGACGCGGCGAAAAAGCCCAGCGGCAACATTAAAGTTATAAATTCAACACTGTTTGATGCTGTCTCTTCCACAAGTATGGATGGCAGCCATATAAACAAAGTGTCGTAGCATGCACAAGCAGAAAAATATAGTCCTGAAAGCAGCCAAACCTGCCTATTTCTAAATAACGCTGCGAGATCCTTTCCTAGGATATCGGAGTGCTCTTGTGAAGGTTGCTTCGAGCCGTAGCCCTCACCTAGTTTTCTCGAAAAAAACCACCATAACGCTGTAAGAATTAAAGCCCAAGCTCCATAAACTTGGAAAACATTTCGCCAGCCGTTAAGGAGTTTTAAAAGTTGAGGGGTTCCGATAAGCGCGATTACGTCGCCTATTGCGAAACCCGAAATTGAAACACCTATTGGGAAACTTGTTTTTTCACGTGGAAAAAGCAGAGCTGCAAGTTTGGGCAGACATGGCATGACGGCGGCGAATCCCACTCCCATAAAAAACTGAAAGACCAGCAAACTCTCATAGTTGATGGCGAAACCCCTAAGGAAACCAAATAACCCCAAAAGGGTTAAAGCTAAACCAGCTGACACTCTAACGCCCAGTTTGTCAATAACAAACCCCCAGGGAATCCGTAGCGCTGCGAGTGTTAAAAAGCTTATAGAGAAGACGAAGCCTGTTTCCGCATATGTTAGTTGCATTTCGAGGGCTATCAAATCTTTTAAAAGCGAATAGGCGAAAAGAAGTAGATGCATCGTTAGTGATGTCAAAAAAGCTAAAACCAGCATAACCCATTGAAAACGGGTAAACACCAAGCGCCTCCCAATTTAAAAGGGAGATTCCCCGTTATTCCGTTTTTGCAACTATTAGGAACAAGCCAAGCGCGAGAAGTATTATGCCTAAAAACCCAAATAAGCCCGTGTAAACGCCTAGGTTTTGGCTGCTTGTAAAAGTGAAGTATGTGGCTAAAGCTCCAACTATCAGAAGGAGTAGGCCAAAGAATTTTTCAGCCAGTGCCACTCCGAAACCGCCTTCTTCGCTCATGCAGACATTCGCTCCTTTGAATGTTTTCTTTAATAGGCATGGGAGGGTTATTTTAAATTTCTTGTTTTTATCGGGTTTCTTCAAGCTTCGCCGGAAGATACTCGTCTACAATGTATGTTAGGCCGTAGCGGCTGAAAGCCTCTTGTTCGGCTTTACGCCTAATCTTCATGAAGGTTTTTATCTCCCTCTGCCAGAGGGGGTCCTCCTTGTAGCGTGGGTCTTTCTGAAGTTCGTAAAGCCTTTTCATGTCGATTTCGTCCAGCGGATCTGTTGGCAGCTTGTATTTGACTATATCCGTCGCCCAAACACCGCTCCATTTGGCATCCGGCGTTGTCAAGTCCCTCAGGTGGGCGGCGTTAGCCGAGCCGGATATTATTACCATGGCTATGTGCATCCCCCATGGGTCGCCGTCGGTGAAAATGTAGACTGGCAAGCCTAGTTCGCGGTTCAGTCGCCTAATAAAGTGGCGGGTCGCCCTTGGCGCTTGTCCCGCCGTCAGCACTAGGATGGCGTTGAACTTTTTGTGCACGTTTTCCTCTATGAACCGGGTGAATAAGCCGCCTTTCTCTATGGCTATTACTTTGTCGGCTGATGTTTCCACAAACTCGGCTGAGGTTAAGGCTGGCCCAATCATGACGCCGTCCGGGTGCGATGTTAGGTTTAGTGTTTTGCCTTCGTATCCGGGAACTGTGTAGCGGATTGTTAGGTCGCCGAAGACGGCTGAGCGTTCTTCTGGGAAAATGTTGAAGTCTTCGCGGGAAAAGCCTAGAATGGTTTCTAGGTCGGTTATTATGTTGTTGGATTCCTGTTGGTCTTTGAAGGTCATTTCGTAGGCTTGTGCCGAATAGTAAACGTCTCTGAGGGTTGAGGTTTTGCGTTGGGATGTAAGCTCGTAGGAGAATAGGGCTGCCCAAACAAGTTGGGCGAAGGGTTTCAAGTGGCGGATGTTGCGGGTGCTCCGCTTAACCTTCTTGTCGCCAAGTATGAACTGGCGGAACTGTGGGTCATAGTAGATGTTTTCTGTGGAGCGGCTTGGCATTTCTATGGATGGGAAAAACCCTTTATCCATCTGTTCGTAAATGCGAAGCCCAAAATTTCTGAGGTTTTCTAAAACTTCTTTCCGCCTCTCGGTTATGCTGCTATACTCCTTCAAATCCAAATCTTTTCACACTCCTTAAGAGCTTTTCAATGTCTGGAGGCTTCTCTTTGCCGGCCAGCTTAGTTGAAAACTCGGCTATTCTGGGCAGGTACTTGCTGAAAACTCCAAGGCGTTTTCGCTCTCTGTCAACGTGTTCTCTCCGCGTTAAGTAGCGTTGAAGTTGCCGTGCAACCTCCCGCAGTCCGTTGGCTATTTCGCGGCGCACTTCAGGTCTGTCGGCGATGAATTCTTTGCCAACGGTTTTGTATGGAACCTTTGTGCTGCATATGTGCACTACTATGGCGATGGGCATGTCTGGCGAAACCTTGTAGCGGCGCCAGTTCATGGCGTTTATAACCTTAACTGAAACGTCGCTGGCTTCGTCGTAAAGCAGCGGTATTCTGTTGGCGAAACGGTAGATTATGAAGCCGCCCCGCTGGGGGATTTCCCCGCCGTAGGCTATTGCAACTTCAACAATGAATGGGTGCCCCGCATAGGTGGCTGGTTTCCGCTGGTGAACCGCCACAAACTCCGGCTTCAACTCTTTCAGAACACCGGTTTTAAGCAGTTCCTCTCCAAGCGGCGAAAGACAGCTGGCGTCCGGAGGCAGAAAATCCTTAAACCTTTTAAGCATCTGCACCAGTCTAACGACTTCTTCGTGGGAGAGCTTCTTCGGGTTTTTGGATGGGCTTACTCCGCTGAATTCAAGGAACTTTTTTGCTGTGATTTCGCCGACCCGGTGGAAGTGGTTCTTCAAAAACTCAAGCATGTTGTTGTAGGGCGTTACTTGTATTAGGCGTTGGAGAAGTTCCACGTCAACGCCGTATGGGTGGGGCAGCGTCTCCTTCGGAGGGTCTGGCATAACTGTGGTTGCCCTTACAAACTTGTATAGTCTGCCTTTGGGATCTACGAAGGTTATGTTGGCGTATGGGTTCACTATGGCTGTCTGCTTAAAATACTCTAGGATCTTCGGCATAGCCCTCAAATAGTCGCCTTCAAGGCTGAACTCGACGACGGTGCCTCGCCAACCCTCCTTGTTCAATAACACTTTGCGATCGAGGATTATGGGACGGTTCCGCTGTATGTCAATCATAAGCTTATACATGAAAATCTTGGAGGATGGGCTTGTACTGGAAATAATAGTGGCGGGCTGGTGGGTTGTTATCTGCCCATAGAGAATAGCCATCTTACCGCCTAAGCCAAAAGTGCCCCTCTGCTGTTTCAGTTTGTATTTTGAACCGTAAAGCACTTGACCAAAAGCTGAAGGGATGTGGCGTGGCGGAATGCCGCAACCGTTGTCTTCAACCCTTAACTTGTAGATTTGGGTTTCTTCGCTGGCTTCTCCCTCAAAGGAGAGTCTCACATAAATGTCCGGCGGCGTTTTTATGCTTTCAGCCGCGTCCAGCGAGTTTTCCACAAGCTCTCTTATGGCGGCGAAAATCGCCCTTGTAGGGTTGGTGAACCCAGCTATGTCGCGGTTCCGATAGAAAAAGTCTGAAGCGCTTATCTCTTCGAAGGTTACCTGCGCCACCTAAGCCTCCACCAGCACCTCTCTATGAGAGTTCACCCTTTAACCTATGCACGGCATACACATTAATTTAACTATGCAGTTCGGCTAAAACCCATTCATTTTTTGAAAGGACTTGGCAAAAGATCCCTAAGCCTATTTACCTTAACCGTTTCAAAGAGAATTTTGCCATCCCCAACTTTTGCCGTGACAATTTTAATTTCGGAGTTTTCAGCAAAATCCGAAAATATATTGGAGGTATGCACCGCAAGGCTTTATTTCGCTTTTATCCTCGGCATCCACAACCACAGCTATTTCCCTAATTTTCTTGTTTCCGTGCAGAACTGCATGTTGTATGGCGCATCTTTCAGCGCATACGCCTAGCCCAGAAATCCAGCTTTCCACGTTGCACCCGCCATATATTTTACCGTCTCCAGCTAGGACTGCAGCACCGACGCCGAAGCCCCACAGCACATAAGCGTTTTTAAGGCTTTAGCTGCTTCCGCCAACAACCGCCTTTCCAGTTCTCCAATTTCGCCTTTTCCGCTCATCAGTCTTCCTCTGTTATGCCTGTGGCGCGCACATAATAATATTCGCCTATCTCTTTCTGATACTTGTCCAATTTTGAGCCTTCCTTGTTCACGCGGGGTCTCTTTGTTATGGGGTCTCTTCTGAAGGTTACATTCATCTCCTTTAGAAAAGCGTTCATGCCGTCCCTTAGGCTTGTGGGTGGGTTTGCAAAGCCTTTCACGCCAGGTTCACCCGTGAAAACCATGAGGCGGTCTGCAATAAAGTCTTGGGCAACCACGTCGTGTTCCACCACGAAGGCTGTGGCGTTGCGGGCTTCAACGACTCGGCGGATTGTGCGTGCCATGTTAAGCCTCTCCTCCACGTCTAGGTAGGCGCTTGGCTCGTCTAGGAGGTAGAGGTCCGCCTTTTTGGAGAGGCATGCGGCTATGGCTGTTTTCTGCAGTTCGCCGCCGCTTAGTTCAGCAACGTTTCTGTCGAGAAGCTTTTCCAGCCCCAGCGGATGGAGAATTTCAACCTTGTACCAGCTTGACGTGAACTCTTCTTTGGCTATGCTCATTAAAAGCTCCTGCACCGTGCCTTGATATTCCGCCGAAATGTACTGGGGCTTGTAGCTTACTTCCAACTGCTTGAACTCCCGTCCATCATCGGTTTTCTCAAGACCCGCCAAAATCTTAACGAAGGTTGTTTTTCCAATACCGTTTGGTCCAAGAATTCCTATGATTTCGCCTTTCCTAATTTCGCCGGGATAAGCCATAAGCTTAAAACCTTCATAGGTTTTCTCAAGCATATCCCATCTCAGCAGTGTTTCGCCGCCGCCAAAACCAACGGTGGGCGGTTTCTCGTGGAAGATTATGGCTTCTTTTCTGAAGCGTACATTCTCGTCGGGAATATAGCCCTGCAAGTAAATGTTTATGCCTGTTCTCACACCGTGCACGTGGGAAACTATGCCGTAAACACCAGGCTCGCCGTAAAATATGCATATCTGGTCTGAAAGATAATCTATGATGGCAAGGTCGTGTTCCGCTACGATAACGGTTTTCTCCTCTTTCTTAAGGGTTCTTATGGCTCGGGCGGCCTCAAGCCTTTGTTTTACGTCTAAATAGCTTGAAGGCTCGTCGAAAAGGTATACGTCGGCTTCGCGGCAGATAGCTGCAGCTATGGCGACTCTTTGAAGTTCTCCGCCGCTGAGAGCGTCTAATGGACGGTTCCAAATCTTTTTTAGGTCTAACTGTTCAGCGACAACGTTCAGAACATTGCCCCTCTCGTTTACTTTTTCAAGGATTTCGCCAACCCTGCCGGACACAACCCTTGGTATTTTGTCCACGTATTGGGGTTTATGCACAACTTTGAGTTTGCCATCGCTCATTTTCTGGAAATATTCCTGCAAGGTTGAGCCTCTAAAATAGCGGATTATCTCGCTCCAGTCTGGCGGATTTTCATAATTGCCAAGGTTCAGTTTAATCTCGCCTGAAAGAACCTTTAGGGTTGTTGTCTTTCCAATTCCATTCTTGCCAAGCAAACCCAGCACTGAGCCGGGTGAAGGCGTCGGCAACCTATAAAGCTTAAAAGTGTTTGGTCCAAAACGGTGGGTGCAATCCTTTTCCAGCTCGTCTGGCAAATTGACTATAGATATGGCGTTGAAGGGGCACTTTTTGACGCAGATTCCGCAGCCCGAACACAAAGCCTCCACTATCAATGGTTTTGTATCTTCGAAGCGGATGGCTTCCACGTGGCTTCTAACCATCGGGCAGAAGCGGTGACATTGTTTACCGCAACGTTTAGGCTTGCATTTATCCGCGTCGAGCACCGCAACCCGCGTCATGGCTTACCAACAACTATTGGCTTTTCATCCATAAATTGTTGAGCTTTAAATCAGAAAGGGCATGGTGCTAAAAACTTTTCGGAGAACAAAGAAATTAGGGGAAAATCCTTCACTGTTTGGTTTTTACCATTCCTCCTCTTCCCACTCTTCTTCTTCCCAGTCTTCCTCTTCCCATTCCTCTTCCTCTTCGAACACCATTATTTTTCACCTCCAAGGCTGGGTTAAGCATATGGAGAGCTTTACAAGAACATCTTAAACATTTTCATTCGACAAGAGTCGAGAATACGACTTGAAGACCGGGCTTAGCTTTTAAATTTTTACCTCAAAATCTTTGCCGTTAAGGAGGCTTCAGGTTCCCGCATTTCAGGCGTTAGGTATGCCCAGCACAAGTGTTTAGAGTTGTGGGCTGCCCCGATCTCGCCTTTTATGTTTACTGCTATCAGGCCCATGGCGTTGTATGTTCCAGCCATCCGCTCATTAACAAGCCTTATAGCGGCTTCAACAGCCTCTTGAGCTGATTTGCCACTTTCCATGAAATTGCAAACGGTTTTCGCCAAACAAAGCCTTATGGCAATTTCGCCAACACCGGTGGCTGAACACGCCCCGCTTCGGTTGTCGGCATAAGTGCCACAGCCAATCAACGACGAGTCACCTATTCTACCCGGCATTTTTAGCGGAAAACCGCCTGTAGAGGTGGCTGCTGCCACGTTTCCATCTTTGTCCAAGGCAACGGCGCCAACTGTTTCCAAGTCGAAAAGCTCCGGATGCTCTTTAACGAGGCTTGCAAGTTTTGGCAGCTCAAACTTTCCTTCAAGCAAGGCTTGTTTTTGTTGTTCGTAATATTTCAGGCGAAGTTCAGTTATCGGGTTTCTCCTTTCAAGATTGAAAAGCTTGGCGAGTTTTTCTGCGCCTTCCCCCACTACAAAAACGTGGTCCGTATGCTCCATCACAATCCTTGCAAGGCGAACAGGGTTTCGAATGTCCCTTAGAAGCCCGGCAGCTCCAGCCTTTAAGGTTTTGCCTTCCATGACCGAAGCTTCCATCTCCACGGTTTTTTCTATGGTTAATGCTGAGCCATAACCAGCGTTGAAAGCTCCCGTGTCTTCTAAAACGGCAACTGCCTCAACTACAGCGTCAAGGGCGCTGCCGCCTCTAATCATAACCTCAAAACCGGTTTTAGCAGCCTTCTTGACGCCCTCGATTCCGGGATTAACCCGCTCCGGATGCCAGTTTCCAGCACCGCCATGGACAACGATTACGGGCTTCCGAGCCACGATCTCCCCTCGCTTTAACCAGCAACCAAACCGAAGACAATAGAATCCCTTGTTCCTAAATTTAAGCCTAATGTTAAGGAGGCGCTTAGACGGTATAGTTTAAGCTTGGTTTTTATGATAACTCTTAAATTTGTTGAGATGGCTATACATCATGGGATGATGTGAGGCGACGGCGGGGAGCTTCTAAAGGCTGTGAAAGCCGACTAACCTGCACTGACCACTTCCATGCTTAGTCGGAAGGGGTGCTGCATGATCAGGGACTTTAACCTTTTGGCTACAACTTCTCGAGGCAACGAGGATGAGGCTTGTTCTGAACTTTGGTACTTGTTAAGCGAGATCGGCGACTCTGCGCCTTTAGTGGATAAGACCGGAGTGGCTGGTTTGATTGCGGCTAAAACTGCTTTTAACCCTTTTGAGGTTATTGAAAAATTTAGGCAGATTCTCCGTGAAAGACCCTACGAGTTCCGCTACATTTTGCGGGTGATCCCCATCGAAAAGGTTGTGCGCACAGATCTAGGGGAAATCCAGCGGGCAGCCACAGAGCTGAGCGCCAAAATCGCCCCGAATGAATGTTACCGCATAACTGTTGAAAAACGTTTCACTGAAACATCCACAAAAGACATTATTGAGGCTGCCGCCGCCAACATTGAAAGGAAGGTCAACCTAAACAACCCAGACAAAATCCTTCTAATCGAGGTTATAGGCGGCTTAACCGGGCTTGCAGTGATCAAGCCCACCGACATCTTGTCAGTAGTGAAAGAAAAAGTTTTGTAGACGTTTCAGCGTTCAGTTGCCAAAAGCGCCACCCGCTCAATCACAAGGTCTGTTATGGCTTCCTCCAAGGTTTTGCCGTCCGCTACCGCTTCGATTTCAGCGTCCGAAATTTCGAAAACCCTTCGCACCTTCGCAATTTTTTCCGGCGTAAGCTCCAAAACCTTGTCGTCGCGTTTTCCACCAACAACCATTAAAACATTATCCAGCGTGGACTCCACACCATTTCGGTTTTCACCCACAACAACCACGGCGACTTCGCAGGTGTTCTGCTTTATTCCAAGTATGTTCATGGCTTTGTGGATTTGCCGTTGCGCAGAAGCGTAAAGAAGCATTTCCATGGCCAGGTTTTTCGAAATGTTTTCGCCGTTTTTGAAGGCCTTTAGGGCATTTAAAACCGCAAAATACAAGTGTTGCCACGAAGCCACCAAACCAGCGTCGAAAAACTGGATTTCGCAGTTCTCCGCCGCGGCATTTTTCGCCTTTTCTAAAAATGCTTCAACATTCTCTATTCGTTGGGTTCTAAAACCAGCTATTGCAATATATTTTCCAAACTCTTGAACGTGCTTCAGCAAGGCTCTTCCTCTAGGATTTCTCTCAAAAACCTTTTAACCAGTCTTTTCGATAAGCCTGCTTCCACAAGTTTTTCCATTTCCGCCTCGAAGGGTTTGCCCTTCTCTTTGCATTTTTGAATAAGCTTTCTTATAGTTTCTTTCACCTCCCATGGGAAGACTATCCAACGGCTTGTTTCCTTTGCGTAATAGTCTGGCTTCACTATGCTCCAAGGTTTGAGGTAAACGGTTGCTATTCGAACATCACTGGCTCCTTCAGCCTTCAAATGCTCCTTTATGAGTTGGAGGCTTTTGCCAGTATCCGCCACCTCATCAACCACAAGCACCCTTTTACCAGCAACCTTCACTGAAACAGGTTGGGTGAGAACTGGTTCTCCCTTTGTTTCGGCTACTCCTACATAGAATTCAGCCCTGACATTTGCAAGGTTCGGGTTCTCTAGAAGGTCTGAAAGCACCCTTGCCGGAGACCACCCACCGCGGGAAACACCAACGATCACGTCGGGTTTGAAGTGGTCTCTGCGGATTTTTTCAGCTACGTGCAGCAACATCCTATATATCTGGTTCCACGTGGGCACTTCGAATTCAATGTTCTGATTCAAGACGCCCAATCCTCTGCAAGCAACGTTTAAACTTTCTAGGCTTTTAGGCTTTTAGCGGTTAATAACTTTAATTAGATTCCGGCGGCGATTTAAACGGGGGAAACTTGAAGGCAAATAATTGAAACGTGTCTGATGTAAGACCGTGCGGCGAATTCTAAATATGCTTGAGAAAAGGCTGGCAGATTTCCAATTTTTCTGCAGGAAAAGCTTTTAGAGCTGAATCTGCAGCGCTGAAGTGATTTAAAGAAAAATTTGGGGGGTTAATCAAATTCTGACGAGAATTCTTCTTTAGGCTTTTCTTTCTCTTTCTCCTTTTCTTTTTCAATGCCTTTCGCAGCAATGACGTCGTCGATCTTTAGTATCATGTTGGCTGCTTCGGTGGCGGATTTAATGACTTGAAGTTTGACACGCAACGGTTCCACAACGTTCAGCTCTAGCATGTCTCTGATTTTGCCTGTGAAAACATCCACACCCATGCGGTAGCCGTCAGCTTTTTCATGGGCAGCCCTCAAAGCCACCATTATATCAACCGGGTCCAAGCCGGCGTTTTCAGCAAGTGTCAGCGGTATGGACTCGACGGCGTCGGCGAAAGCTTCTATAGCCAGTTGTTCGCGGCCGCCAACTTTAACGGCGTAGTCTCTGAGTTGTTTGGCTACTTCGGCTTCTGGAGCGCCGCCGCCCGGTACAATTTTTCCGTCCTCGATGGCATTTCTCACCACACATAGCGCGTCGTGCAATGAGCGTTCAGCTTCGTCAACCACGTGTTCTGTTCCGCCTCTTATCACTATTGTGACAGCTTTTGGATTCTTGCATTCGCGGACATAAACCAGCTTATCGTCGCCGATCTTAACCTCTTCCACAAGTTTAGCTTCGCCAAGCAAGTCTGGCGTTAGATCTTTGACGCTTGCCACTATTTTGCCGCCCGTTGCCCTTGCCAGCTTTTCCATGTCGCTGCTGCTCACGTTTTTAACCGCCAATATGCCTCTTTTCGCCAAGAAATGCAGCGCCACGTCGTCTATGCCTTTTTCGCAGAAAACCACGTTGGCGCCAGCCTCGGCGATCTTGTCCACCATTTCCTTGAGCATGCGTTCTTCTTCGTCTAGGAAGAGCTTCATTTGCTCAGGGCTTTCGATGTTGATTTTAGCGTCAAACTCCGTTTTTTCAATTTCCAGTTTAGCGTTGATTAGGGCTATTTTCGCGTTGTGCACAATCTTCGGCATTTGCGGGTGCGCAACTTCTTTGTCGATGACCATGCCTTTGACAAGCTCTGTTTCTTCTAGGCTTTTGCCGTGCTTCTTCAAAATCTTGATTAAATCAATGTCCGCCCTGATTTTTCCGTCTTTCTCTTCAGCCACCTGTTTAACAGCTTCCACTGCTAGTTTTGCAAAGTGCTCTCTCGCGGCGGCTATGCCCTTGCTTCCCATCGCGGTCATAGCAACGTCCAAAAGCTCCTTATAGTCGTTAATGCTCACCGGTATGGCTATTTTCTCCAAAATTTCCCGGGCTTTCTCGCTAGCTTTTTTGAATCCTTCAATTATTATTGTTGGGTGAATGTTCTGATCTAACAGCTCCTCAGCTTTCGCCAACAGCTCTCCAGTCAAGACCGCGGCGGTTGTTGTTCCGTCGCCCACCTCATTGTCTTGGGCTTTGGCCACTTCCACAAGCATTTTCGCGGCAGGGTGCTGCACGTCAATTTCCTTTAGGATTGTGGCGCCGTCGTTGGTTATTGTGACGTCGCCGAAGCTGCTGACAAGCATTTTATCCATGCCTTTCGGTCCAAGAGTTGTTTTTACAAGTTCAGCGATTATCTTTGCCGCCATAATGTTGTTCCTTTGAGCCTCCCTGCCAGTTGTTCTTCCAGTTCCTTCCTTCAATATTAAAACTGGCACCGTTCCAGGTGCGGCTGCCATTTCATTTTCACCCCTTTCATCCGGTGATTAATTTGGAAGCAAAAATCAACGAAAAATTGCTTCTATATAAACTTTTCTAGTCGCTTGCTTTGACAATTCTATAACCAGAAGCCTTTCTAAGCCTATTCATAACTGCCAAACCAAGCCCCTCGGTGGGCACGCCTTCTGCGATGATTATGTCGACGCCTTCAGAGTCAAATTCGCGGAGAAGCCTAAACAGGTTTTTTGCAATTTCCTCGAGGCGTTTGCGGCTTCCCATGGACTTAACAACATCTGCCTTATACGAGGTGATGGTTTCATCGGTGGCTAAAACACCCACCTTCATTTTTCTCTGCTTGTAATGGTCGACCAGCTCGGCAATCTTCTTAACAACAGTCTCCAAATCGCCCTCAATAACAATCATCTTCGCTTTTGGCGCATAATGCCTATGCTTCATTCCGGGAGAACGCGCCCTATCCACATGCACTTTTTTGTCGGCAACAGCCACCGGGTGAAGCTCAACCCTTCCAAGAACTTCTCTAAGCACCTCGTAGGGTGTTCCACCAGGGCGGAGAATCTGCGGCGGGGCAACAGTTAAATCCAAAACGGTGGATTCCACGCCTATGTTTGTTGGTCCAGCGTCTAAAACAACGTCAATACGACCATTAAGGTCTTCAAGCACATGGTTAGCTGTAGTTGGGCTTGGGCGGCCGGCAAGGTTTGCGCTTGGAGCAGCGATGGGACAACCGCTCTCCCTAATGAGGGCTAAAGCCACCTTGTGCCGCGGCATCCTAACCGCAACAGTGTCTAAACCCGAAACGGTCACGTCTGGAACAATTTCTGAACGCTTAAAAATTAGGGTTAAGGGGCCAGGCCAAAACTTCTCCATAAGTTTCTCAGCTTTCGGCGGGACTTCCCTCGCAAGTCTATAAACATCTTGAACATGTCCCACATGCACTATCGGTGGATTGTCCAGCGGCCTCTTTTTGGCCTTAAACAGAGCTTTTACTGCTTTTGGGTTGAGTGCGTCAGCTCCCAGTCCATAAACGGTTTCTGTTGGAAAAGCCACAAGACCCCCCTTTTTGATTGTGTCCGCTGCAATGCGTATAACCTCAATTTCGGGGTTTTCCGCGTCAACTTTTAACACTATAGTTTTCTTCATTGCGGCAAGCCTAGCTTTTTAGAACAGTTTGTGGAATTTAAGGCTTCAAGAAACTGTTAAACAATGTAGTAGTCTATGACCTTTTTCATGCTTTTCGGCGTGGTTTGCCTTACGGCAAGCTGTTTCAGTATTTTTATCATTTGAGGTTGGAAGCGAGCTATATCTGTTAAGCTTACGAGTCCTACAAGACGTTTGCCCTCAACGACTGGCAGCTTTTTAATCTTCATTTGGAACATTAGTTTCACAGCCTCTTCTAGGTCAAGGTTTGGTTCCACAACCACCAGCGGGCTTGACATGACATCCTTAACCCTTGTTTTATTTACGTCCTTTGCTTCAGCTACAACTCTCTTTAGCAGGTCTCTTTCAGTGATTATTCCAACAGCCTTGCCTTTTCTGACGGCAATCAAGCATCCAATTTCAAACTTGTTCATGATTTCTGCGGCTTCCTTCACTGTTGCATTTTCGTCGATGGTTATGACTTCTCGAACCATGACGTCTTCAACCTTCAAAGTGAGTTTGCTTTCGCCATGCTCCTCGCATTCTTCTTCATTGTTGTTTTCAGCTGGCAACAGGACCCCATCTTTTGTGTTTTGGCGCTCCGATATATAACTTGATGTGCAAAAATGTTTAGACACTGGAAAAGGCGCGAATTTTCCGCATAAGCTCTTCAACACGTTTAGTCGCCGGAATTTTCGCCTTTTCAAATTTCTCCTTAGGCTTCGATAATGGTTTGGTTGCGTCTATGCCCATTTTGCTTGTCAACCCGGTTTCTTGGTCGGCTGAAGAGTCCAGAGTGGAGCCTCTAACGTTTTCAATCACCAGCAAGTCTTCGCTGGCTTGAAACCTTGTCGCTATAGCCCACTCCACTTCCGTCAAATCATAAACGTTGATGTCCGAGTCCACGACCACAGCGTGTTTTAAGCTTGGATGTGCGGCAAAAGCTGCCAACAACGCGTTTTTCGCGTCTCCATCCAGCTGTTTTTCGATGGATATAATGGCGTGAAGCCATCCGCATCCGCCTATTGAAAGGTTAACTGCGTAAACCTTTGGCACAACTTTTGAGACAGCCTCGTAAATCGCCGTTTCGAAGGGAAGCCCCATCAAAAGTTTATGTTCAGTTCCAGACGGCAAAAGCGCTTGGTAAATGTAGTCTTCACGGTGCATAACATTAACAATTTCAACCATCGGCTGTCTTCTCTGAATGTCATAGGTTCCAGTTATGTCAACAAGCGGGCCTTCGGGCCCCTCTTTACTTGCAGAAATTCTACCCTCCAAGACTAGCTCAGCGTCTGCCGGAGCACACGCATCCACATACTTGCATTTGATCAAGCGTAGCTGGTCATTTAACAGCGCATTCGCCACATCGAACTCGCATACCCCGAAAGGCGGAGAAGAGGCTGCTGCAAGCATCACTGCCGGATGGACACCTATGGCGATGGCGACGTCCAAGTCTGTTTCAGCTTCTTTAGCCATTTTCCAAAGCCTGTAAAGGTGGCGTGGAACCAGCCTAATCGCCAAGTGCCGCTCGTCTAAAACCTGCAGTCTATGAATGGAAACATTTTCGACAGCTCCATCCAAGCTTTTAGCATGGACAACTGCCGCCGTTATGTAAGGGCCAGCGTCTCGTTCAAAATGGGTTAAAACTGGGATTTTAAGCAAGTCTGGTTCTTCCATAACCTCCTTAACGGGTCCATCGTCCACGATTTTGGGTTTTCGGGGTGAACGCAAAGCCTCCAGAAGCCTATTGTAAAGTTGTTCCTGGCTTGTGTTGAGGGCCTCGCATATGCGTTTTCTGGTTCCGCAGACGTTTGCCACTATCCGTGTTTCAGTGTCCTCCACGTTTTCGAACAAAAGCACTGGACCGTTTTCGTCGAAGCTTTTCATGATATATGCGATTTCAAAGTTTGTGGAAACAGCGTCTTTAACGTGGAGCACCTCTCTTTTCTCTTCCATTTGCTCCAAAAAACTTCTTAGACTCATAGAAGGCTCCCTCCGGTTTCTGGCTCTGTTGCCGACGGTGCGACTCTCTCCAAGAGCCTCTTAAATATGGACTGCGCTTGCAACTCGTTAACGGTTTCAAGGTAGATGGAGACCAACGCTATTTTCCTCTTTTTTGAAGCCAAATACTCGGCGAACATGCGGGCTGAAATTATGTTTCTATCACCCAAAAGAACGGTTGAAGACGGCAGCCCCGGCGTATCAGCGGGCTTCGGGATAGCCACGGCTAAGGTTCCAAGCCTATCTTCGTTTTCGCTTAAAAGCACAAGGCAAGCGTTTTTTGTTTCAAGGTAAACGGCTAAAAAACGCATGTTCTGTTCAATTATTTCGTCTTTAACAACCTTGGCTCGCTCCATGGAAGGGTTCTCCCGTTTCGTATTTATAGCTTGACACATTTACTATTTATCACTTTCAAAAAGGAGCTGCCGCAATGGCGGCAAGCGAAGACAAAAACCGAGCCCAAAAAATCCTGCAAAGGCTTAGGGAAACCTTCACCATGCCGAAATGGATCTCGTCGAAACAAGACCCTTTTGAAACCCTAATCATAACTATAATTTCGCAGAACACTTCAGACAGAAACACTGAAAAAGCCTTCCAAAACCTTTCTCAAAAGTTTCCAATAACCCCAGAAGCGTTAGCCAAAGCGGAAACCTCTAAAATTGAGGAATGCCTCAAAGTGGCTGGCTTATACCGAAACAAGGCCAAGGTGATAAAGGAGGTTTCAAAGATAATTCTTGAAAAATTCAATGGAAGCCTAAAGCCTATACTGGCTATGCCCTTTGAAAAAGCAAGGAAAACGCTGCTGCAGTTGCCCGGTGTAGGGCCAAAAACCGCTGATGTGCTTCTGCTTTTCTCGGCAAATCAGCCAACTTTGCCCGTTGATACCCATGTCAAAAGGGTTTCTAAAAGGCTTGGACTTGCACCCGCGGACGGCGACTATGAAGATGTTCGATGTTCTCTCCAACTTTTATATGAGCCAAAAGACTATCTAGCTGTTCACATACTGCTAATCTTGCTTGGAAGAAAATACTGTAAGGCTGCGAAACCCGTGTGCAACCAGTGTCCAGTGAACGCCTTTTGTCCATCAAAAACCTAGATTTGCTTCGGCGAGGTTTTAGTTTCTTCTTCTTGCAAAACGGGAGCTTCTCGTAGATTCTTGTCCAGCCTAACTTTTCCAATGGCAACTGTGGAGACGCCGCTGGAGACCGGTGTGAAAATTTTCAGGACTTTTCTGATGTAGTCTATTTCTCGCAACACGCCTATCCCCAGAAACTTTCCTTCCCCATTGTATAGAGCTGTTAACAGTCCCTCTTCATCTCCCTTCCACGAAACCACAACCTTTTTGCCAAGCTCCTCTTCTGTTTTCCTTAGGTTTTCCGGGTCTATCCATCTGCCTTTACCAACAACAATGTAGATTTTATCTTTTAACTCTGCAACGTGGAGGGGCTTCATTCCTAGAAGACTGCAAACTTGTCTTTCTCTTCCAGCTACTCCAAATGGAATGTTCAAGCTTTTAAACTCGCCGTCGCTTTCAATTTTAACCCAGCTTATTGGAATGGACTGCACTTTAGCATTCTTCAAGTATTTTATGTAACCCAACTCTCTTAGGCTTCTGCGTTTTTCTCTGTTCCGCTGTCTTATAGTCTGCGGAGACTCAATCATAACCTTTTTGAAATCCTTAATCGCTGCAAATAAAGGAGTCAAGGTTTCATTCTGTTGAATGCAGAAGACTATGTCTGGGTTTATCTTCTCAATTACTTGAAGCTTATAGTTTATAGCGTCGTCGCCTTCAACCCATCCGTCCGTGTTCACAACAACATGGTCTGGATTTTGCTTCAAAATTTCATCCTTAAGTGAAGTGAATCCCAGAATAACTTTCTCTAGGGCTCTGCTCGGCGACGTAACGCCCACAAAGTAGGCGTTTACCGCTTCAAGGTTGAACAAGTCTGTTACGGGCTTTGAAACCACCGCATAAGCCACAGTGCAAGGCGGCCCTATATCAGATTGGCCTAAGTCCCCGTCTAGAATGGCAACCTTCCATCCGTTTTTAACCAGCTTGTTTGCGAGGTATGTGCAGAAACTTGTTTTTCCAGAATCCACATTTCCAAGAACCAGTGCGGTGGAAGGCCTTTTTTCAAGGGCTGCCAGCTCTTTGTAGGCGTTCTCCCAAGAGGGCGGTATCGTGTCTCCTTCAACCTCTTCGACGTTGGCGTTTTCTCCAAGCGAAATTTCAAAAGTTGCTTTTTCTCTGACAGAGAAGGGCATCCGCTTTCCATCTCTTATAACAACTTTACCCGTCTGCGTCATAGAATAGCCGAAAACTTCAACCACGCCAGAAACAAGCGTAACCGATGCTGGCCCGTCAACCAACAAGGTTTTTCCAACGTCCACGGTTACTTTCATTCCGCCCTCCTCCTAACAAATTTTTGCCCGTTCCTTCTCGCAATTTTAATCGCGGAGACTATGTCCCTTATTCCCCTTCTATGCTTTGCCTCGCTTATGTAGCGGTCTGTACCGGCCTCGCTGACGCTTTCCAACTCCACGTTTGGAGGAAGCCGCCTATCCAAAGCCCTCAAAAGCCTCTCTTTGTACTCGGGTACACCGTCTCCAACTCTGACGATGATTGTTGAAGCCTTGACGTCCTTAAGGCCTTCTATGATGTTTCCTATCTCATCAATTGTTTCTTTTATGCTGAAAGAGTTTCCGGTTTTAATAATCTTTCCGTCCGCCAAAACAGCGATTCCCAAAACTTCGCCTGGATCAACACCTATCACTATTTTCTCGTAGAAGTTTTTTCCTTCCAAATGTTGGATGGCTTGGTTGATGAGGGCTTGCGGATCCTCACCCTCTTTTAGTGTCAAAACGTTTTCATGGTTTATTAATGGCCGTTCCCTCTCTGTAGTTAAGACCACTTTTATCTCCATTGGCACAGGCTCGTAAGGTGTTATGCTTATGAATGGTACGTTTCTCTTTTTCAACTCATCAACTATTAGGTAGTAGGCTTTTCCCGAGACTGTCGCCACTGCTATTTTTGCCTTCATGCACCATCCAATCAAACGAAACCATTTACCTACAACACAAATATTATTTCCGCCGTTTATATTTGTTGATGTGCATGAAATTGCTACAGAAGATTCCAACAGGCTGTAGAAAGCTCGACGAAATTTTAGAGGGCGGCTTCCCCCTCGGCAGCATAAGCCTCATCTATGGGGAGGCGGAAACCGCCAAGACGACGCTCGCCATTCAGTGTGCCGTAAACTGTGCAAGGAAAGGCGCAAAAGTTTTGTTTGTAGACTGCGACGGCACTTTTTCCCCACGAAGGCTTTCTCAAATAGCCTCTAAAGACATTGAAAAGGTTGCTGAAAACATAATTCTCGCGAGACCTAAGGACTTCAAGGAACAGTCAACCCTCATAGATCAACTGGCAAACTATTTGGCGAAGGACTTCAGTCTCGCTGTTTTCGACACCATCACACACCTTTACCGCTTGGAGGTTGCTGAAAAACCTGAAAAAACTTTTGAGCTTAACCGCGAACTGAACAGGCAGATGGCGTGGCTGGCGCAGATTGCAAAAACTCATAGGGTGGCTGTGCTGGTGGTTAGCCAAGTGCGAAGCGTTTTTGATAATGTTCAAGTGGCTGTTGAGCCAGTAGCCACAAGGGTGTTAAAGTTTTGGGCGGACGTTATAATCGCGTTGAAGCCGACGGAAAACCCAAAGGTCGTGGAGGCTATTGTAGATAAAATGGGAGCAAAACAACAGCAAACTTCATGTCTAATGTGGATAGGCTTAACGGGACTAAGCGAACACACCCTCTGAGGTGTAAGAATGGGTGCACTTGCAGATTTAGTGCTCGACGCGTTAAAACTCATTTTTCCCGCCTACTGTGCAAACGCTGCACCAGTGCTTTTCGGCGGTGGACTACCATTAGATTTTGGAAAGAACTTCTATGACGGAAGGCCTATATTCGGTAAAAACAAAACTTTTAAGGGCTTCTTTTCCGGGCTTGTCGTGGGAACAATCGTTGGGGTTGTGGAATCCCTATTTTTCGAGTACCCCCCATACTTTGGTTTTCTTCTTTCACTGGGCGCTTTAATCGGAGATTTAGCTGGGGCCTTTTTGAAAAGGCGTATGGGGATTCCCCCAGGGGGAATTTTGCCCATTGTCGACCAAATAGACTTTGTAATTGGCGCCTTGTTTTTCTCCATTCCTTTAAACATGCTTTTTCCAGAACTAGTTATAGCCATCTTTGTAATTACTCCGCCGCTGCATTTGTTGACGAATTTTGCCGCCTATAAGATGGGCTTAAAAAATACCCCATGGTAGTTTAAACTGTTAGCCCAAACCTAACCATCACATCATGCCATTGGACAGACATACGTAGAAAGCCTTATTAGAATGATTCCAATAATATAATTCGAGCTTCATCAACTTGTGAAGCAGCTTTAACCGTCGCTGTCTTTACTTTTTGGTGGGGTTTAGCTCCTGATGTTTGGGGCATATGAAATAGCATAAGGATAGGGGAGGTGAGTTGGAGATGCCAAAATTCTATGTGAAGTGGTGGTTGGAGCCGACTAAAGTGCCTGTTGATGCTGAGCAGAGAGTTAAGGGGTGGCTTTCAATGCTTGAAATGATTAAGGCGAGCATGAATGCGGGCGTAACGAAAGATTGGGGAATGGCTGCTGGAGGAGACTTCGGATATACGATCAGCGAGGCAGCAAACGAGGCGGAACTCTTCACCCGGTTGCTTGCATGGATACCCTTCGCTCACTTTGAAGTAGTGCCAATAATAACAGTTGATCAAGCTATAGATGCAATTAAAAAAGCAGCAGCGAAAAAGTAAACCATCCAGAAACGTTTAAGCTCTCTTCTTTTCGCTTTGGGGATAACAGTTATGCTGCTCCTTTTATCTGACGCAGTATGACTTCTATGGAGACATACGCAATTATAAGAAGCGTTACTCCAACAATGAGCATCATATACGCTTGTCTCGGGTTTGAAGCATACTTTGTACTCTGGTACATTAAAAGAGCACCAGCCGCGCCCAAGGCAAAGAGGGTTGTAGCAATAAGGCTGTCCCAAATAAACTGATCTGACAAGTATGGGTTAACAAACAGAAAGCCAACACTTGGGCTGTAATACGATGGCAGTGGTCTAGACACTATGTTGTATAATCCTCCTCCGAAAAGGAAAACTGCTATGGCTAGAGCGGCAGTCGCCAAAGCCATGTTAGAGGGTTTAATGGTGGTTAGCCTTCTGTAAATTTTGTTGAATGAGTATGGCATCGACGAAAACAGCCTTTTTACCCTACGGGCCACTTTGCTCCCCCAGTGTTTTTATTAGGTGTTCCGCCACTTCTTTCGCCCATTCGCCAGTGAAAGGATTTTTAACAATCTCCTTTAAATACTCTTTCCACGAAATATTCAAGGCTTTCTTCCAGACCTCATACTTTTCCACAACATTTTTGTAGGCTTTCGCATGTAACTCGCAATAGCCATCTAGAACTGCTTCTTTGTCACATATTGCGCATTTCAAGGTTTCTCTCCTCCTTTGTGGGGCAGTTTGGATTGAAACAGAGGTTCCATGGGCGTCTACCCTTAATCCTTATTTGGACGGTTGGCCAACCGCACTTCTGGCATTTTTTACCAAGAGGTCTGGCAAGCCCTTTTTGGGGGAGTGGAAAGGCTGTGTTGCATTTCTTTTTAAAATAGTTTGTGCATCCGATGAAGCGTTTTCCGGTTTTTCTCGAGTAAAGGATCATAAGGGTTCCAGTTCCACAGATGGGGCATTGTCCAATCATGCGTTCTTCAACTCTCGCTTTTTTTATGGCTTTGCTTAACTGTTCTCCGATAACCTTTTCTTTGCTCTTCAACTCTTCCACAACGGGCTTTAAAATTTCGACAACGTCCAAGAGGACGTTTTCCCGCTTCTCCATGTTTGCTTGAATCTTATCCATGCGCTCCTCAAGGTTTCTTGTCAACTTTATCGAAACAATGGAAGGGCAGTGCTTTTTCAAAACTTCGAGAACTTCGAATCCTAAGTCTGTTACAACCATTCTCTCGTCTCGGACGTACTTTCTGTCGTACAAGGTTTGGATAATGTCGGCTCTTGTGGCTTTTGTCCCTATGCCAGCTTCCTCCATTCTCCTCAGGAGGCTGCCCGGGTTATATCTTGGCGGAGGCTTTGTAAACTTGTCTTCTGAAATAACCCTAACAATTCGGAGGCTTTGTCCCCTCTCTATTTGAGGCAGAAGAACCTCTTCAGCTCTTACGTATGGTTCATAGAAGCGTAGCCACCCTTCTTTAAGCGTTTGTCTCCCCCTCAGGACGAATCTGTGCCCATTTACGTTAATGCACACTTTAACGCTTCGCCTTATGGCTGGCTCGCCGAAAACAGCCATAAACCTTCTAACAACTAAATCCCATATGCGTCTTTCAGGCTCCTCTAAAACCCTTTCTGGCAAGTTTCCCGTTGGGTAGATCGCCGGATGCGCCGGGTCCTCTTTCTTGCCCTCGTTTGGTTTCAATTCTTTTTTGGCTAGAAGCTCTGCGACAAGCTGACGATATTCTGGAACAGCGCTTAGGCTTTTGAGGATTCCCTCATAGTTTATTGCTGGTGGAAGTTTTTGGCTGCTTGTTCGCGGGTAAGAAATTAAAGCGTCTAGGTATAAGCGTTGAGCAATGTCTAAGGTTCTTCTCGGAGTGTATCCGAAAAGGCTGTACGCCTCGCTTTGCAGTGCACCGATATCAAAGGGTGTTGGCGGCATCTGCTGGAACTGTTTCTCTTCTGTGGTTTCAACAATTCCATCTCTGCCTTTACAAGCACCTAGAATTGCTTCAACTTCTTGTTTAGTTTCGATAACTTCCCTTTCATATTCAGCCTCGAAAATTTTCCCTTCTATTTCTATTTCAGCCTTGATTTGCCAATAAGGAGTGGGCACAAAACTTCTTATGGCTCTTTCTCTAGCCACCAGAAACCGGAGGGTTGGGCCCTGCACTCTTCCCGTGCTTAGGGTCGCATACTTTCCACTCCAGTCTTTGGCAGCTAACGTTAACGCCCTTGTAAGGTTAACGCCGTACAACCAGTCAACTTCATGTCTTGTTTTTCCAGCCTCTATTAGGGCGAAGTCAAGTTTTGGCAGAAGTTTTTTGTATGCATTTTCCAGCTCCTCCTTTGTTAGGGTGGAATATTTCATTCTTTTTGCCACGTTTTCTTTGCCGCCGCATGCATATTTCAATACGCAGTATCCGATGATGCTTCCTTCGATGTCGTAGTCACATGCGTCAATATATGTGTCTGCGCCTTGTGCAAGTTTGGAGATGGTTTCAAGCCAAACTCGAATATGCTTTGTTCCCCTTTCAGCCATGTATCGGGGAACCCATCGGAAATTGAAAACTGGATAATAGTTTCTCCCGATTTTCTCCTCCGCCACCGTGTAAAGGTGTCCTATGGCTGGGACAACCACTATTGGCTTGTCCCTTTCAGCCACGTAGTATGGTACACCGTTATCTTCAACTTTTTTGGCTTTACCGTTTCGATCGAGGGCTGAGGCTATCCTCTGGGCAGCATCCGGCTTTTCTGTAATGATGAGCGTGTATTTCTCCATGTAAATACAGACCGTTAACCTATGGATTAAAGGTTCTCAAAAATAAGCATATGGCCAAAATTAAAAGTTTCTGTGCGTCCCCCTCTAGTAATCAATAAATACATGTTGCCCCTTTCCATTTGTACTGTTAGAGGTATTGTTATGCCTCAAAAGGTTGTTTGCCACCAGTGTGGCTACGTTTTATATGAGGGGGCTGAACTGAAACCTCCGGACGAAATAATCCACAAGTATAACGGTAAATGCCCCAACTGTGGAAGAAAATTGGCGTTCATTCCAATAAACATTGACATTAAACCATTCAAATAATATGCAAGTGCCCGGAGCACCATGTTTTAGATATGTGGAACTCAGCTTTACGAAGTCCACAGCAAAATTGCTAAAATTTGGAACAGGTCTTGAGGCAATGTCTATCTTTCTCGTTTTACGACCAAGAAAGAGTATGGATACAAGCGAAAACACCTGCTTAGGTTCGGAACGCACCGTAAGGGAAATAAACATCTCAAATAATCTCTATTCAAAAGAGCTGAACACTGATGAAGATCAAAAACATCTTCACAAAAGAAAACTTCCTAAACGCCGTTAAAAGCGTTGGAAAAATCCGCCCAAAGACAAGTCATACATCAATTTTGACAATAATCGCGTTGACGATGATCCTCATAATAGCCTTTGCCATAAGACTTTTTCCAATGCGTTGGGAAATAGATCCAACAACTGGAAAATCAAACCTTTTACTATCTGAATTTGACCCATACTTCCAATACCGCTTCACAGAATACATCGTGAAAAACGGTTTTATAGCGTGGGCTTGGCCAAACCCGTGGAATGACACTCAACGATGGTATCCGCAAGGATTCAATGTAGCAAAGGGAGCCTTCCCAGGGCTACCCATGACAGCAGCCTTCCTCTACAAAATATTCTCAGTTTTAGGTGTTGGCATAGACCTCATGAGTTTTTGCGCGCTTTTCCCAGCCGTAATGGGGATGCTTGCTTGCCTCGCCATGTACTTTCTGGGAAAGGACATTGGCGGTACACCCGTAGGCCTTTTTGCAGCCCTTTTCTTGGCCATACACCCATCATACATCCAGCGTACATCCTTGGGCTTTTTTGACGACGAAACCGTTGGAATATTATCTCTAATAGTTTTTGCCTTCCTATTTTTGAGGGCAATTGAAGAGGACCGCCCATTAAATTCGACGGTGAAATATGCTCTTGCATCGGGAGCCTTTTTAGGGTATTTCTGTGCCAGCTGGGGGGCAGCCTTTTACCCCATAGGGCTTACTGCACTTTTTGTCTTTGTATTGTTAGTTATGAAAAGGTATACGAGGCGCCTTCTTTTGGCTTATAGCATAACTTTTGGCTTAGGGTTATTTATTGCCATAAACGTTCCATACCTCACACCTAACTACCTTACCTCTACAGCTGTGGTTGCTGTTGCCGGAGTTTTTAGCTTGCTGGTTCTTGCCGAAATTTTAAATGCGATGCCGACGAGGCGATGGAAAGCCATAACAGTGATTGTTTTTCTAGCTTTGGTTGTTACAGTTTTTGCTGTTGCATGGCAGATGGGCTTTGTGCGAGGTTTAACTGGAAAGTTTCTTTCGGTTGTAAATCCCTTTACGCGGGCTGAGTCGCCGCTTTTTGAGTCGGTGGCTGAGCATCGGATATCTGCTTGGGGCACCATCTATTATGATCTTGGCATTGGAATAATATTCTCCGTAGCTGGTTTGTTTTTCGCCTGTGGAAACCTTGACAACAAAAATCTGTTTCTTTTGGTTTTTGGTTTAACTTCCCTCTATTTTGCATGTTCTATGGTGCGGCTGCTCGTGCTTATGGCACCATCCTACAGCCTACTAGTCGGTGTAGGTGTAACTGGCTTGTTGAGGCCTTTCTATACATTGTTGAGGGAACCGCCCAAACTTGGTGTAAAGCGAAAGTTTGGGTTGGAGCGTGTTGGAAAAGAGTTTAGCGGAGCTGCCATATTCATGATATTTTTAATTTTGATGACGAGTATAGCTTTTCCAATGCCTAGAGTTTACAGACAAGTCTATGCACCCACTACAATATCGTCTGGAAGCCTCTCTTTAGTGCCGGACAGACCTGTGCAAGAGTGGATAGACATGCTTTACTGGACTAGAACTAGACTGAATGCAACAACGGTTGTTTGCAGCTGGTGGGACTACGGATACTGGCTAACGGCACTGGGCAACGTCACAACGTTGGCGGACAACGCCACAGTAAATGGAACCCAAATACAAAACATTGGCTTTATATTCATGGCTAACGAGACTCAAGCGATTAAAATGTTGAAACGCTATAACGTGGAATACATACTCGTCTACACAACAATAAAAACTGATGGAAGCTGGGCTGGAGCAGGCGGCGACGAAGGAAAATGGATCTGGATGGCCGCCATATCTGGAAAAGACCGTGAACGCTTTATTAGTCAAGGTTTAATTTCAGAGAGTGATATGTGGACAAGCGACCTTGAAAAGATTAGACAGACTTTTGGGAACCTTACATTGGGGACCAATTGGCATGACTCAAACAATAATGGATATTATGACAGTGGAGACTCTATAAGCTCGAATCTCAGAGGGCAAAATACTGTGCTTTTTAAGTTGATGCGTTATGCGGTGGAGCGCTGGTTGCAAGAACAGGGAAAGCTTACATCGTTGTCGATACGGATTGAGCCGTACTTTGAAGAGGCGTATATTGCGGGGTTAACTAATGCACAAGGCTATTACGGGTATGTTCCGCTAGTCGCTCTCTACAAAGTTAATTACCCGTCAGAATCGTGAAAAAGGGCGAGAAGCGTTGTTTCCAAAAGTTCCAGACTATCATAAGCCCAACAAGCCTCTTGTTCCAACCGGTTTAGGCGTCTTCTATGTGGTGGCAAGCTCTCTCTACCTTTTCCTGTTGCACTTATTCCTTGAAGGAGATGCGCATGCGGGCATTAACAAGGCTTTGACTTTGGCTGTGTGCATTTTGTTCGGCGGTTTTATGGGTTTGCTTGACGACTGGATGGACATGCGGTGGCGTTATAAAGCCTTCTTCCCATTGATAGCCGCAATCCCCCTTGTGGCTTTGGCTTATCGTTTGCCCTACGTGCGCACAGCCATAACTCTTCCAATAATCGGCACCGTAAACTTCGGAATCTATTATTATTTCATATTGATTCCGTTAATTGTAACAGTAACCACAAACACTGTCAACCAGCTTGGCGGTTTAAACGGGTTGGAAACAGTCTGTCCCGCCATAGTTTTGGTTGGGCTTATGATTTTGTCTGGACGTGATGCCATCCTATTAACGGTTCCTTTGGTTGTTTGGTTAACCCTTGCCTTCTTCAATTTTCAAGGCAAAATTTTTGTTGGCAACACCGGCTCGTTTGCCATTGGGATAACGTTGGCAGCTTTCGCGATAATCTCAGACCTTAAATGGTGCTTGATAATTTCGATTTTACCCTACATTTTCAATTCTTTGCTTATCTTGTTAAACTACTTCTTTTTCCGTGTAAAAGCAAACGTTCAATTCGACGGGGTGAAACTTGTTTCTAATCATAGGCGGAGCCTTATTACGCTTATCACGTATAACCGTCCCATGACCGAGCGGCATGTGGTTGTCATCATCTCGCTTTTGGTGGCGCTGTCAACCTTCGTTGCTGTTGCTGTTCAATGGTTCATGTTGTAAGCTAGACTGTTGTGTGTAATGTCTTGCTACACACAAAAGTCAATGATTTGTGGGCTGTGAGGGCTTATTCGAGGAGCCCATCAGAAAATCCTCCAACACATGTTAATGTGAGGAATCAGCTATTTGCCCCACGCTTTACGTTCCAAACGTTTCGGTTAAAGTGGAAGCCACCAGCATTGTAGGAGTTAAACTGGACACGAAGGGAGGGGCTGGCGCCGTAAACTTTGAGGTTAAGGCAAGGCTTGAAGAGAAAGAGCGTAAAAGCCAAATGGTTGTTGTGGGCTTCATTCTTCAATTGAACACTAAACCGGGCATTGTTAAATTTGAAGTTGAAGGCACTGCCACCTTAACTGGCAAGGATTCTGAAATAAACAGGATGTTAGAGGTTGACCCTGAAACAAAACTGCCTTACGTCTTTCAAAAAGTCTACCAACATGTTTTCACAGCCATGTACCTTCTGTCAACAATTCTGAACACGCCTCCACCGCCGGTAGACCTCCTACTTTTCGGGAGAGAAAATGTTTCAGCGGAAAGTGTGGACCTAGCCTCAGAAATAACAGAGAGTGTTGAAGAATCAAAGTCTGAAAACCAGCCTTAAAGACCTATTCTTTCGGAAGGATTTTATAGTTCTTTAGCTGTTCTTGTTGCTTGTCGGCGGGTGAGTGGGGCCTCCCACCCGTTCCGCCATAAAAACCCCGGTGTTGGGAGGTGAAAAATTGAAATTTGAAAGTGAAGATGTAGCTTTAACAGTGATTATCGCTGCCATTTATGCTGCTGGCGTTGTTTTCTTGGCGCCTATAAGCTTTGGGGTTTTCCAAGTGAGGATGGCTGACGCACTGTTGCCTTTAGCTACTCTCTTTGGTTTGCCAGTTGCGCTGGGAACGGGCTTCGGATGCTTTATAGCAAACTTTTACGGCGGTTTAGGCATAGTTGACGTTGTGGGAGGAGCCTTTGCAAACTTTGTTGCGTGTGTTTTGGCGCGGTTTATCGGTGGAAAGACTATATTGCATAGGTTTGCATCTTGCCTCGTAGAAACCGCTATTGTAACGCTGGTTGTTGGAAGCTACTTATCAGCGCTTCTTGACGTGCCGATAGAGGCTAGTTTACTCGGGGTTTTCTTAGGCTCTGTGGTGGCAATAAACATTCTTGGCTTTAGCCTTTTAGAAGCGTTACACCGAAGTGGCGTAGCCAAAAGATTTGTGGAGAAAGGTTAGCGTCTTTGCCTACATGAAGCGTTCCAATTTTGTTAGCCCAATTATCTCTTCAAAGTCTAAGCCCAATGCGTCTAGGACTTGGTCGAAGGTGGAGTGGAGGTAGGCTATGTACTTGTCTACGTCTATCTCGTTTTTGGTTGCCAGCTCCACGGGTTTCACGTGGGGTTCGTTAACCACTTTCACGAAACTTATCAGGTCGCCAGCTTTGAGTTCCATTCCGCTTTCTTTTAGAATTTTTGCCGCTTTAACATGTTGCGGTGTTGTTTTTGTGTAGCGTTCCAGTTCTTCGCCTAAAACCACGTTGAAAGCAAGTTCTTCTAGGCTTTCCCATTCCCGTCTTTTTAGGCGAGTGTAGCAGTCTCTGATTATTTGGATTATGTCTTTTTTCGCCTTTTCAAAGTCCGCTGGAGTCTTCACCATGGCTAGGTGTTCCTTCATTTTGTCAAAAGCCTTCTTGATGAATAGTGGGATGTGGCGTTTTTTTCCAGTTAAGCCCTTCACGTCCACGCTTCCGTCTTCTAAAACGCCTAAATAGTTCTTTTTGCGGGAGCTGAAGACTGCGTAGCGGTAAACCTTGTCCACGTCTAAGCCCATTTTAAGCGTTTTTTCAGCCCATTCTTCAAGGGCTTGTATCTGCTCTTTTGTCGGGTTCTTCAGGAAAACGCTGTCCGTATCGCCATAAAGCACTTGAATGCCCAGTTCCTCCGCTTTCTTGATTATTTGGGTTATGGAGTGTCTTCCAATGGCAGCGGTGGCTTCAGCTACCGGCGGACAATAGAGGTCGAAGGTTTCTGCGCCGAAAACCCCGTAGCTTGCGTTTAAAATTACTTTTAAAGCGCCTTGGATAATGTTGTACCAGCTTCTAAGCTCCAGCGGAAGCGTCTTGTCTTTTGACTTGGGCTTGTACCAGTAAACCCGCAAGTCTCGCAGTGCACCGATTAAGAGGCTTTCTAGGGCGCGTTTTTTGCGGCAAACCCAGTGGGGCGTGTCTGGCACAAGGTTTGATTGGCATTCCGGATGATTGCATAAAATTGTTTGGTAGCCGAGATTCCAAACCTTTATTATGGATGGGTATAGGCTTGGGAAGTCCATGACAGCGACATTAAAGTGGACGCCGGGCACTGGCTCAACGACTATGGCGCCCTTATATTTTTTGCCCTTAATTATGGCTTTTGTGGCTGTTTTTCCCTTCAAGGCTAGGATGTCTTCTGCGTTTGGAATCAGCATGCCTCTTCTGCGGTGTTCACGGTGCATGAAGTTTCTTATCCAGCGGGAGACTCCTTGACGACTCACGTCTTCCATAGGCATGCTGCTTATTCTAGCCAAAACGAGAATCAACTTCAAAACAAGCTCGTCGTCGAAGCTTGTAAGCTTATAGGTGATTTCCGCGTCTCTGAAACAGTATTTTGCAAGCTCCGTGTACGTTAACTCGCCTATACTCTTTTCCAAGGGGATTTTGTCCAACCCTATTAGGGCTTTTCCAACATCGCCTAAGGTGACGTCGCGGTAGCGGTTGTTGAAGGCGTAGATCTGAATGGAACGGTTGAAGAAGAACTTGTAAAGGTCTATGTGCACCCCGTACTTCAACAAGCAGACGCGTTTTCCAAGCTCTATTGGGATTTCATCCCTCTTAAAGCCGAATTTTTCCGCCCGGTGTGCCAAATACCTCAAGTCAAAGTCGTCGCCGTTAAAAGTTATGATGAATGGGTAGTCCCACAAAACTTCGAAAACAGTCCGTATTAACTGTTCCTCAGAGTCAAAAAACTCCGTCTTCACGTCTGCCGGCAAATATTCCGCTCCTTCGCGAACACCTGCCCGTTTTAAAAGAAGCACCCGTTTTTGCCCGTCTGAGCCATAGACTGAGACGCAGACTATTGGGTATTCTGCAACGCGGGGGTCCGGCATACGTGTGGGAATGGGCGACTGCACTTCAATGTCTATGGCGGCGTAGCGAAACTTAGGCGCCGGATACTCTAACAGCCTAGCCCACTGCTCGATGTATTCAAGCTCCTCGGCAGACGCATCCTTAAAAGTGCTAACTATCTGTTTGACCATGTTTTCCGCTTCATTCAGAAATGTTTGGACTAAACTGCCATTTTTAACCTCGTAAACCATGCCAGGCAAAAGCCCACGGTCATAAATGTAGGACTGGTAATACTTTATTTTGGCTTCCCAAACCTTTACAGACTCAGCTGGCACCGGCACAATTTTTGGAAAATCTTCCGGAATAACGTCCCTAATACAGCCCTTTGGACGTCCGCCAATCGCCAAGGGATCTTTAGCCACAACCCTTGTAACCGTAACCGTTCTGTCCAAAAGGGGATCGTACTTTTCCTCGATTTCGAAATGGTCAAAGCCTGGATGCTTAACCAAGCGGTCAATTTTCTCCAGTTCAAGAGGTGAAAGATTCGTGTAGCAATATGGCTTATGCCCAGTATTATCGTACCAGAAGTAAATTCGCCCTGAAACGGGCTCGTAAAGTTTTATCACTGCTTTTCCAGATTTTCCGTCGTAGGTGGCTGAAACAAAATAGGATGGTGGAAGATTTTCTGGGGCTTCAAAACCCCGTCGCTGTCGCTCTTCTTCTAAGGCTTTTGTGAAGGGTAGAGCTTCCACTTCCTCTTTTTTGGGTGTAGTTGTTTCAATTTTTGAGAATTCGTCGAGTCGTTTCTGTGTCAGCTTCATTCCTTACCTAACCTTTAATATGTGTTGGGTAGACTAAAATCTTACTAAGCCCTTTCCAGGCGGGCTGTGAAGCTTGCTTAAGGAAGCTTGGACGTTAGCCATTGAAGCCCTAAGCTGGATGGAAAAAGAGCGTGTAAGCGAACGCCTAGCCTTGGCTCGGACAGCCAAACAGTTGGAAATAAGCGATGTGGACGCTTTACGTTTGGCTCATGGGCTTGTATGCGAAACAGTGCGCCGCCGAAACATGATAGACCGTTTCATAAACGAAATTTTGAAGCCAAAAGCCCTAAGCGATTTTTCCTTTGGCGTCCAGTCTTTTTTGAGGCTTTACGTTTATCAGACTCGAGTAGCGAAAAACTGGGATAAAGTGGACTTGGAGGAAGCCAAAAACTTGGCTGGGCTGGCGCGTTCAATTTTAGGATGGCGAACCCTGCAGCCTGTTGAACCCTATCTTGGGCTGTTGTTGACTGAGAGCCCAAATGTTGTGTTTAAGGGTGTGGGCGACGAGGAGCGGGTTGGGCTTTTAACTTACCATCCCACTTGGTTTGTGCGATATTGTTTCCGTTTGTTCGGCAGAAGGGAAGCCCTAGCCTTTTTGGAGGCAAGCGCCAAAACCCCGCCCACGTACATACGATTGAACACCATTAAGGGAAGCGAAGAAGAGATTCTGAAAAGGCTTGGAGAGGAAAAGGTTAAGGTGGAAAAAGTTGAGGGGATACGCCACGCCTACAAGGTTTTAGCCGCTAAGCAGCCCCTAACAAGAACCAAAAGCTTCCATGAAGGCTTGTTCTACATCCAAGACAAGGCTAGCTGTTATGCGGCTGAAGTGGCAGATCCAAAACCGGGCATGGTAGTATTAGACGTTTGCGCGGCGCCCGGCGCAAAAACCACTTATCTAGCTCAGCTTATGCAGAACCATGGCGTAATCTACTCCGTAGACTATTCAAGGCGTAGAATGGGCGTTTGGAAAAACGAGGTCGCAAGAATGGGTGTTTCCATAGCTGAGCCAATAATTGCGGACGCGTGTAATCCGCTACCAGTTGCCGTTGAAGCCGACATGGTGATTTTGGATCCGCCGTGCACAAGCACCGGAGCTTTCGCGAAAATTCCATCCGCCAAATGGAGGCTTACGGCGCGTTCAGCTGAGAAAATGGCTGAAATCCAGTGGCAGATGCTGGAAAACAGTGCAGAAAAACTGAAGCCCGGCGGCGCGCTGGTTTATTCCACATGTAGCATAACCGTCGAAGAGAACGAGATGTTGATTGAACGTTTTCTGAAATGGCATCCGGAATTCCAACTGGCTGAAATAACGCCAAAAATTGGGCTGCCGGGACTTCGAGGCTTAACCCAGTGCCAGAGGCTTTACCCCCACATCCACGAGTGCAACGGCTTCTTCATAGCAAAACTGTTAAAGAGCAAAGCATAAACAAGAACAATACGTTGGAGGCATGCAGTTTGAAAGGATGTAAACTCATCGGCAGAATCGTGAAAGTGGAAGGCAAATGCCCAGCAAGACACTGTGTCGGGGAAGAGTTCGACTTAACCCTTTACTCTGAAGAGGAAGACAAAACCTTCCGAACACCCAACATTTGCGGTTTCCTCTACAACGTCATCTTCCCATACCTAGTCGCCTTACAGTTTGGCGGAGTCTTCCCATGGGAAAAAGACAAAGACCTCTACACAGCGGGCTGTCCAGACCAAGGAAAAGTCATAATAGAAATCAGAAGAGTCAAAAGCGGAGAGTAGGCTTATTCTACCCGTAATACTTATAAGCATTACTTTGATACATACTTTTGGTATATCCATGACTGAGAAAAGCGTAATTACTATTAAAATTCCATCAGACTTGAAAAAGAAAATGAGACAGTTGAAAATAAACTGGAGCGAATACATCAGAAACGCCATCCAGAAAAAACTGGAAGAAGAAAGGAAAAGAGCAGCTTCAGTAAAGCTTGACGAGATAAGGGCTAGAAGCAAGCCAGTGGCAACGGACGAGCTTGTAGCCTGGATAAGGGAATACAGGGAGAGATGAAATGCCGCGCTATGTGGTTGACGCCAGCGTCGTTGCCAAGTGGATTCTCTCCGGCGAACCTTACCAAGAAAACACTGCAAAATTAAAGGAAGATTTTGTAGCCGGTCAGGTGGAGTTATGTGCGCCAGCCCTTGTTGTCAATGAAGTTGCAAACGCTCTCTGGCGGGCAATAAAGCTTGGGAGAATAACTGAAAACGACGCAAAAGAAGCGTTGAAAGCGTTGGGAGAAATGAAAATCGAACTTTACCAATCCTACTGGAATGAGGCGTGTCAAGAACTGAGTATTGCTTGCAAGCTTGGTCTAACAGTCTATGATGCGGCATATCTCTTTCTCGCGGAGAAAACAAGAGCCAGCCTTATAACGGCTGATGAAAAACTATACGAAAGTGCAAAAGCCCATTTCAGAATTCTCCACATCAAAGACTATTTATGACGGTGTCTCCGCGATTTTTGGATGCTTGCTAACAACTCGAAAATGACTTTTGCCGCTTGGACCGCTGTAACTCCGAAATCATAGTTTGGGGCAACTTCCACAACATCGAACCCCACAACGCGCTTGCCGCATATGCTGCATAAAATGTCCAGAAGTGTGGCTGTGTTCAAGCCGTCTGGTTCTGGGTTTTGCGCTGCTGGGGCGTAGGCTGGGTCGAGAATGTCTATGTCTATGGAAATGTAAATGTGCCTGTATCCCCCAAGTTTTTCCCTAAGCCGTTCTGCTGCTTTTTCGCTGCCCATGGCTCTTATTTGATGGGATGTTAAAAACTCTATTCCTGCTTTTTTCGCGTAGTTAAGTTCCTCTTTGCAGACGGCTCTTGTTCCAACTTCTAAGACTGCGGCTGGTTTTAGTTGCTCGTTTATTCTCCGCATGAAGGTGGTATGTGAAAGCCTTAACCCCATGAACTCGTCGCGAAGGTCGAGGTGGGCGTCAAAACTGACAACGGCGGTTTGCGAAAGGTCGCCTCCCAACCCCTTTAAGACACCCATAGTTATGGTGTGTTCGCCTCCAATAACGACGGGCATTTTGCCAGTCTCCAAAATTTCGCCGACAACTTTTGCCAGCCTATCAAGTGTCTGCTCTGTGTCGGTGGAAACGTGTAAGTCGCCTAAATCATGGATTCGCATGTCTTCCACGTCGATGTCGCTGCGGAAACTGTATGTTTCAATGTTTAGGGAAGCTGCCCGAATAGCGTTTGGTCCAAAACGTGCTCCGGTTCTAAAGGTGCTTGTGACGTCGAAGGGCACCCCTAAAACCACGTAGTCAGCCTCTTCAAAGCTTTTCTGAAAACCGCTGAAAACGTTTGATTGGGAAACAAAAAGCTCTCTGTAACCCATTTGCAGTGCTTCCTTTAGCTTTTGCTGTAACATTCATCCTTTAAATTCTAAAACTCTTTCGCTTCGGCAAAGGGCTGCTATACGCTTGAAACCAGAAATGTTGCGGCTGCTTGAGTGCGTTTACGCCTTTTCAGATAGTAGGCTGTTGAAGCTAGTATGGCGAAGATGGCTAGCACCGCTAATAGAAGCCAGTATAGTGAGATGCCAGCGAAACCACCAGCTGTAATCGCCTTAACGGTGTAGTAGTTTTCCCTTGACCTTGCAATGTTCCCAGCGTTGTCAACACATTCCACATAAAAAATCACCGTGGCGCCTTCCTCAAATCCTTGAATAGTGGCTATCCAGTTGCCGTTCTCCAAAGCCATGGTTGTTTTCTGCCACTCTTCACCAAGACGCTTAAACCATAAGAAGACGCCTCTAATTCCGCTGCCGTCCTCAGTTATTTGGGCTGAAACAGTCACCGTTTCGTTTGTTGTTGGGGTTTTAGGCGTCCACGTCACACTGTTTATTGCTGGCGCTGTGTTATCCACAAAAACTGTTATCTGTTTTTCAGCCTTGTTTCCAGCCTTATCCAAAGCCATCAACGCGATTTCATGTTCGCCGTCGCCGAACTCCGTGGTGTTCCACGCGTAAACCAGAGTTTTTGCTCCCACCGCTTGGACTAAGCCGTCTATTTTCAGCTCCGTATATTCAAGGTTGCCGTCGTCGGCGCAAGCGTCAATAAGCACCAGCCCGCTGACAACACTATTGTCTACGGGCTTAAGAATTTCAACAATGGGCGCCGTGTTGTCCACGGTTATGGAGATAGTGTTTTCCGCTTTGTTTCCCGCCTTGTCTACGGCCTCCAGCCTCAGTTCGTGAACGCCGTCGCTAAGCAAGGTGGTGTCAAGCGCATGTGCATGTGTGCCCGTTTGGTTCCATAAGGCCAAAACCACCCCATCAAGCGCCAGTCTAGCTTCACAAAAATTATCGTCATACACGTAAAATTTGACATCCACCGTTTTTGATGCAAAGCTTCCGTTTTGGGGCGCGTGGAAAACGGCGACTGGCAAGTATTGATCTTCAACTTGATAGGCGTACACGTCTAGGGATGCAATGTTTCCAGCATAGTCAACAGCAGACACCTTGTACTGAACAATTGTCCCATACGGAAACGCTGGAATCGCCGCCCTATACAACGCTCCGTCTGGCTCCATAACAATCGTCGTAAGGTTTCCGTCTTTCCAATAGGTTAGGCATAGCTTTTTTAAACCGCTGGCGTTGACCGGTTCCGTTGCGTTAGCTATCACTATGACGGTGTCGTTGTAGTTGGGTGTAGCTGGAATCTGCTGGATATAAGTTATGACTGGAGGGTGAAAGTCGCCAACAGTGTAGGCGCACTCGCTGGAACACGCCTTATTTCCAGCCCTATCATAGGCGCAAACCTTGTAGACTACTGTTGTATTGTATGGTAAGGCTGGAATCTCAGCGTAGAATAAACTGCCATTCCTGTTCATAACCATTTCAACCGTCTGCTCCCCGTTAACTGTGCAGTATAGAGTTGCCTTGGCAACACTGCTTCTCAAATCCGTAATGTAGGCTAAAACTAAGACGCTATCCTCATATTCTGGATTTTGCGGGTGCCGCATAACCCAATGAATTTTTGGAGGTTTGCGGTCTCGGCGACCACACCCGCTGGCAAGCGGCGCATAAACAGAAACAACAATCAACACCACTACTAAGAGGGTGGTAAACATCATGTAACGTTTAGTTTTGTGCATGGTCTTCTCCTTTTCTCCAATAGCAAGGCGGACAAATACCTATAAAAGGTGTATTTCAAAACGGAAAATATCAGCGAAAATGTAAAACAATGTCTGAAAAGGCATATAATTTATTAACTAAATGTTTCTGATAGATGCGTTAACTTGGAAGGCTGACCCTATGAGTTTAAAATCAAAGTTAAAAATTGAAGATGCCGGAATCTTCGCTGCATCCATCTTCCACGTAGCCGTGGGCGTTATATGCTTCGTTGTTCTTGCTACCGTTGACTTTGGACTTATTCATATAGGGCTTGTTGGCATAATCAGCTTAGCCACAGCCTACGGGCTGTTCCGGCGTAGGCTTTGGGCGTTATGGAGCATCTTCGTAGTCTCTTTTATGGCTACTGCTCTAGCGTTTTCAATGCTTTACTACACCGTTGGAAGCAACATTTTGCTAGACGCAGCCATGATTGTTTACTTGGTCTTAACGTGGATATTCACGGTTTATGTAGCCTCAAAAAGAAGTAAACTTGAATTTTAGGCTTAAATCCGCCTTCTACGCTCTTTTAAAAAGGTGAACTATAACCTCCTCATTTTCGTCTAAAAATTGCCGGTTTTCTGGAATTTCTATGAAACCGTCAGCTTTCAAAAGGGTTGTTATGGCGCCCGAAAGCCCTGTTGGAACGGGTTCCGCCACCAAGCGGTCAGCCTCCCTTTTGAGCCTAACAGTGATGAACGTTTTCCTCCCCCTGGCTGGGAACATCCGCGTGGAGGCAAAAGCCTTAACTGTGGCGTACTCTGTGGGTGTTTTTCCCGCCATGCGCTCTATTACTGGACGCACAAGCAAATGGAAAATGAGTAACGCCGAGGTTGGGTGTCCAGGCAATGCGAAAATGGGTTTTCCATCAATAACCGCCACTGTTGTTGGTTTTCCCGGTTTGACAGCTATTCCGCAAATGATGACGCCGGGTTTTCCAAGCCGGCTCAGCGTTGTTGGCATGACGTCTTTTGGACCGACGGAAACGCCGCCAGAGGATATGACCACGTCGGCTGTGGCTAACGCCTTTTTTAACGCTTTTTCAAGTTCCGTAGAATCGTCTGGAAAAACTCCAAGGTAGACTGGTTTTCCACCGCTTTCTTGGACGGCGGCGCTTAGGCTGTAGGCGTTTATGTCGTAAATTTTCCCAGGCGCAAGGGGCTTGCCGGGCTCCGTTACTTCCGCTCCCGTGGAAAGTACAGCCACCTTTGGAATCTTGTAAACTTTTACCTTGGCACGTCCAATGGCGGCTATGGCGCCTATTTCCCGCGAGGTTAAAAGCTGCCCTTGCCGCGCTAAGGTTTCGCCTTTCTTTATGTCTGCTCCAGCCTTCATGATGTTTTCGTCCCTTGCCACAGCCGTGTAAACGTAGATTTCGCCGTTTTTCCGCTCAGTGTCTTCAAACATTACAACGGCGTCCGCTCCATCTGGTATGGGGGCGCCGGTCATTATTTCTGCGGCTGTTCCACGTTCAACTTTGACTTTTGGTTTTTCTCCCACATTCACCGTACCGCACAGCTTAAGTTTCACGGGTTTGTTTTCGTCGGCTCCGAAAGTGTCTTCGGCTTTTACTGCGTAACCGTCCACTGTTGAACGGTTGAATGGCGGGATGTCGATTTCCGCTGTGACATCTTCGGCTAAAACACGGTTGTAAGCCTCTAATAGGGGGATTTCCTCCACTCCTAAAGGTTTAGCCTCAAAACATTTTTGGATTGTTTGCTTCGCCTCTTCGAGGGTTAACAGCCTTCTAAACATTTTCGCCAGCCACCTCCATTATGTCAAATAGGTGCACGAGCACTGTTTCGCCTTCTTCTAAGCCTTCGCGGTTTTCTAGAACAACCACATACCCGTTAGCCTTAGTCATGGTGGAAATTATGCCGGAGCCTCTTGCGCTTATGGGTTCGGCGTAAAATTCGCCGTTCCGCTGAAAAACACGCACCCGCACAAAGGTTCGTCTGCCAAGAGCCGTAGTGGTTCTCCGCGTCAACCTAGCCTTCACAACGGGTCTAGATTCGTGTTCTGCCCCTAACATTTTGAGAATTAATGGTCTAGCGAAAACTTCAAAGCCGAACATGGCGGCGACGGAGTTGCCAGACAAAACTATTATGGGCTTGTTGTCTATCACGGCGAGGGCTGTGGGCATGGCTGGGCGCATGGCTATCCCATGAACTATTACGCCGGGCTTGCCGAGGCTGTTTATGGCTGTGGGAACAAGGTCTGGGGCGCCGACGCTTGTGCCGCCCGTTGTCACAATCACATTCGCCCTCTCCATTCCGAATTTTATTTTTTCCGCGATCTCGTCTACGTCGTCTTTTGCTATTCCTAAGTCAACTGGTTCGGCGCCAAGCTCACGGCAAAGCGAAGCAATAACCAGCCTGTTAGCCTCATAAATTTGGTCTTCTTTTGGCGTTTGCCCAACCTCCACGAGCTCGTTTCCGGTGGCTAAAATTGCTACTTTCGGTTTTTCATATACGGGTATGTGGCTTCTGCCTAAAGCGGCTATAAGCCCCAGATGGTGGGGTTTTAGGCGTGTTCCAGCCTTAACCGCCACCTCGCCTTTTGCCACATCTTCACCCTTCTTTGAAACATTTTCACCCGGCGCGATAGCAGCTAAAACCTCTATTTCGCTGTCGCTTACGCGTTTAGTGTGTTCCAGCATTAAAACCGCGTTTGCGCCCTTCGGGAGAGGTTTTCCAGTCCAAACAAGTTTGGCTTCCCCGCTTTTCACCTCTTTGCCTTCTGTCAATTTCAATTTTTTCGGTTTAAACTGTGAAGCCCCAAAAGTGTCTTCAGCTTTAACCGCATAGCCATCCACAGCTGAACGGTTGAATCTTGGCAAGTCTTCCTCTGCCACAACGTCTTCAGCTAAAACTCTGTTAAGCGCCTCGCTCAGCGGAACAATTACAGTTTTCCTTTCAATTTTTAAATTGTTGAAAAAGGCTTGTTTTGCCTCCTCGATTGTTGCAAGTTTTTGAAAGCCTTTAAGCCTAACCAGAAGAGACACCTAAAAACAGCACACATGCTTCATTGAAAAATGTATCGCCAAACCTTCCCAAAACGGTTCATGCAGCCAACTCTTTTCGGAGGATATCCCGCATCTTGATGGCGTCAACATCCAACACAGGGCTTTCGCTTATTATGACTGGAGTTAGCTTGAACTCTGCGATGACTTTTGCAAGTAAAGCGAAATCGGGTCCGTATTCTGCCTCGTCCAGCGTATGATGGCATTTTTCGCCTTTCTCTGTAAACTCAACTTTGGTGAAGTGGCAGTGCATGTTTTTGACGGATTCTGTTCCCAAACGCTTTTCAATGGTTTCCACGACCCGTCGAAAATCTTCGACTGTCTTGAACAAGCCCTTCTCTCTTGCGTGCAAGTGCGCCCAGTCTATCACTGGCTGAGTTTGCTCAACCTTTTCACAGAGAGCTAAAACTTCCTCAAGGCTTCCAAGCTGGGTGAGCTTCCCCATGGTCTCTGGACCAAGCTTGACGTTGCCTATTCCAAGAGATTTCAGCCTTTCAACAACATCCTTTAAGGCTTCCAAACAGTTGGCAAAAGCCTCTTTGGGCGTTTTCTTGCCGTAAAACCCGGGGTGAAAAACAACCGTTTGGGCTTGCATCCACTGGGCGGCGGTGGCACACGCCACTAGACGGGCTTTGCTGGCTTCAACAGTTTCCTTATCGCCGCAAAGGTTTATGAAGTAGGATGCGTGAAGACTGAGCAAAACATCAGTTTCCTTAGCTTTTAAACCAAACTTTTCCGCGTCATCCCTCCGTATTTGGGGTTTTACACCCCATCGAACCGCCTGATACTCAAAAGCGTCAAGGCCTTCTTCCCGCAAAAGTCTGGGAACATCCATCAAAGTGGCCTTCAAGGCTTTAAAGCCCGGAGGGACTCCTGCCGGACCAAATCTTGGACGGTCAACCATCCCTTAATCCTCTAAACTTTCCTATTTCCTTTTGAAGCGATAACTTTTACGCGTATAAGCCCCGTATCCCAAAACTGCCAAAGCGGAAAGCCAAGCTGCAAGGTTCTGGAAAACCAGGTATTTGCCGGCTGGGGGTAAGTCTGCTAAAGGCTTCGTTAAGGCACCGAGGGCTGAAATGAAACCCCTAAAACTTGGTGCGGCAGATCTTATGGCGCTGTCTATAGATGAGCATAACCATCCGACTGGCGCGACTGCTTCAGCGAAGCCTTGTAGGGCGCTGTTGACTGCCACCACAAACCCGAGGATCTGGGGGTTATTTCGGTAAAGGTTTGCAAAAGTTCCGTATACAAGCCATGGGTTTGCCAAAACCGAAAACAGCAGGGCTAAAGCGAGAAAAACAAGCAAAATTGTTACGGTGCTTTTCACGGTCGCCCTTGCAAAACTCATTCTACTCCCAATGTACGAGACACCTTTAATCCTCAATAGTCTAGCCTTCACTCTACCCAGAAAACCGCTTATTCTACTTTTCAATCCTATTGCCTTTTTCTCCGAGGCCTTCATTTTTTTGGCAGGTTGCTTAACCTTTTCCGGTTTCGTAGCGATGTATTTCACCATGCAGGTCCAGCTTGCAGCAAGCACTATGATCACGGAGATTGGAACTAGGTGAAAGAGGGGGCTAACCGTTAAGCCCAACCATGGAATCTTGAAGCCAGCCTCGTCCCGCACTCCGATGCTTATTGCATAGACGATGATTAAACCCTCAACAAGAGCGGCTAAGACAATAAACATTATCAGTGCCGCAGCACCCTTTAATGTTGACCAGCGGAGCACGGGGTTTCCCTGGGGCTTCTGCGCAGCCAATCGATCACCACAAACTAAGCTCCATTGATATTCTAAACAAGTTATTAAAAAATGTGGCTGTTTCTGTATTGGCTATTGTATTGGAAACTCGTGGCCGCATTTTGGACATTTAGCGTATCCACACTGAACTGTGGATGGGCATCCCGAACAAGCGAAGGCTCTGCCGTAGGATATGTCAAACGTGAAACCGCAATTCGTGCAATGCACTAGCCTTTTCGCCTTTGTTTTAATATTCATCTCGCCGCCCTTCTTGAAAGAGCATGAGCAACAACAAAACTTTAAGCTTTTCTAAGCAACGCGTGTTTTAACGGAAGGTTTAAACAGCAAAAATAAATCTTATTAAATAAGTTTGAACCTTAAAATAGGCTTGCACGATAGGCTGGCGTAAGACTCTGATGCTGAAAACTGGAAAACAAGAGCGGCTTGAACTGTATAAGGAGCGGAATGTTCAAGTTTTTTTAGGCAAGTTTCTAAGCGGCGAAATAAGCGAGCTTAAACCAACCTTTGACCCTAAAGTGGGCTATAGGTATCCAGAAGTAGAGGCAATTTTGGAGGAAACTTCAAGCGCTGAAGAGTTTCTTGAAAGGCTTTATTCGGTTGGCATCATTGAAAGGAGGCTTTATGACAAGATCATCTATTGTCCAAGTTGCAGCTCGCAGAATGTTTCCACCCATTATTGTTGTCCATACTGCAAATCCTTTAACATTCAGAAAGGTTCCCTGATAGAGCATGTTAAATGTGGATATATGGATGTGGAGGCAAACTTCAGGAAAGGCGGAAAACTTGTCTGTCCCAGGTGCCGTGAGGAACTGAAAAAACTGGATGTTGATTATAGAAAGGCTGGTATATGGTGCACATGCCTAGAATGCGGCAAAAGCTTCGACATACCCGTCCCAAGACATTTTTGCAGAGATTGCCAATCCGAATTCACATTTGAAGACGTGGAAATTAAAGATGTTTACGCCTACAAGTTAAACGAGGATGTGAGGAGCGAAATAACCGCCGGATGGATTTTCGTCGCTCCAATAAGGGAGTTTCTAGCTGAAAACGGGTTTGAAGTGGAGGCTCCAGCGTTTATCAAGGGCAAGTCCGGTGCAAACCACATGTTTGACATAGCTGCCTACAAAGGAGGCAAAACCGAAAAAGTAACCGTTATGGATGTGGCGATAAGTACGGAAAACGCTGTGATGGAACAGCCAGTTATCGCCCTATTCGCCAAAATGTATGATGTTTCTCCGGAACACGCCTTTCTGGTAGCTATTCCAAAGTTAAGCGAAAACGCGAAGAAAATGGCTGAACTTTACAACATAAAGGTTATAGAGGCTAAAGATGCCAAAGAAGTGATGGAAGCTCTAAAAGAGAAACTAGCCAAAAAATAGGCTGAGCTTAGAAAGTGTCTATGTTGCCTCTTTCAGTGACAATTTTAACTATGAAGTCGCCTTGTGGAGGGGCAACGTCAACTCTTATGTAAGTTGCGCTTTCTCCAGGGTTTACGAAGAAGTCCGCGTCATAGCGCATGTGGTGGGTTACGTTGATAATCCATAAGGAGACTATGTGGGCTGTTGTAGCTCCGCTGTTTTTTATATCTAGGCGGATGCCGTTGAGGATGACGCGGACGCCTATGAAGTCGATGCAAACAAAGGTTTGGCTTCCGCTTGCCCCTTCGTCGCAGAACATTATCTGGACGGTGCCGTTGTCACTTATGTAGCGTGTCCAATTCATGTTTACGCTTACCGTATAATTGTTCCATTCATTGGCTACTGGTTGGCTTCCTCCTGTAAAGTTAAAGCCAGCGTCGCTGAAGCTTTCAGAGTTCCAGTCATACGCTTTTATAAACCAGCGTTCAGATGTCTCTGAAACATTGTACCTTACCATTATTTCTAAGCCATAAACACAGTTTAGCGGATATTCTGACAAGGCGATTGTGAAAATGTTTGAGATTTCGAGGCGGTAAACGCCCGGTGAAGTTATCTTTAGCTCAGTCAAGTCTATTTTGAGGTTGAATGGCGTTGCTCCTTTTCCGACGATTTTCATTTTCCAATTTCCATTAGCGTCTCTAAAGCGTGACGGATTGATTGTTATTGTTTGGTTAAGGGTCACGTCTTCCGTACCTATTATTACAGTTATGTATCCGTCCCCGCTTGTGAGGTATCCATCAGCACTGTAATCGTAAAGCTGGAGTGTAATATTAACCAAACCTACTGTGGATGAGCAGTCCGCTGCCCAGACAATCTGTATCCAGTCTTGTGTAGTTGAGGTTCCCATGAACTCGACTCGAACATAGTTTTCCTCCGTACATAATAGGACACAGTCTATTTGCCAGCTGCTTTGAACAGTGTCACTTGTCTTTGTTTCGTCCACAAATCTGATTGTAAACGTGCTTGAGGTTAGATAGTCCGATACTGAAACGTTGTTCCATTGGTTTGGCGACAAAGCACTCGTGATTGTTGTCCAGCCCGTTTCAGTCCAAACGTCCACCCTCAAATTTTCAGAGTCAAGTGTGCCTGTGTATATGCATAAGTAGACGTTTTCTTGATTGTAATCAACATTTACCCATTGAACTTCAAGGTCAAGCTCGTAGTTTGGAGGTATAAGCTTAATAGCTACAATTTCCGAGTTCTTCACATAAACCGTCATCGCCGAGTTTAGTGTTCTGTATCTCGTCTTTATCGTGTGTGCGTTGTTGTCTAATGTTATGTTTTGCATGAAAACTTTTGGCACGTAGTCATTTGGGTCCTTAGGCCTAATCTGCTGTCTTCCATACACAACTCCCTCTATATCTAAAACTGTTTCATAATCGTATGACGTTGAGCTTCCACGTGTAACCATCCCCCAACACTAAATAATCTCCATCATTTCCAGATGGAATGTTCAATGTAGTATAATCTACAAGAGTTGTAGAGGTTGTTGAAGCTTGTGTAACTGTTGAAGCTGAAAAGAAAGTGAAGACTCCAGTAAGTTTTATTGCAAGTAAACTGATGTACTGCCAGTCTGCACTTGGTGTTGTATCTATGTCTGCGATTTGAAGCTTGATGGAGTGCATCCCGGGAGAAAACTGTCTAACAGCCATAATAGCAAAACAATGTTCTTCGTTTGTGCTTGTGTCTTCTATACGTGAATAGCTCCATGCGGATTCTCCGCCAATCAAGTATGGAATGTATTCTGTGTCGTCAATAACTAGTCTAACTGAAACAGAGCTTGAGGTTGAGTCTGACTCTACTTTTGCAGACGCCCAAATTAGATAGTGGGCAGTTGATGTCGGATTTATCGTGATTTCAAAAGTATCCAGTTTATCGCCGTCACCCCAAACATTGTTTACATCTGTAATTTCTGCTGAGTGATAGACGTTTGGATATTCTGCGCCATTCAAGTTGTCAAGTCTAATAGCGTATATTCTGCCTCTAACCGCTGTTGTTGTTGCTGCTGCGTTTGAAGTGGCTATCTGCCACTTGAAAGTTACGCTGTTTCCAGTTCCATTGTAAATATAAGCGAACATTTGTGGCATAGTTTCAGTGTTTGCAACTCTTGGGCGGTCGATATATCTGGCGAGAACTGTTGAATCTTGAACAAACTGACACCACGCTTGATGATATGCAGTATGGCTGAAAGTCAATTCGATATATGCCAGAACAAAATACTTCGCACCGTTGATGGAAGTGAAAGTTAAAGACATGTAATCAACATAAGTTGTGGAAGTTGTGCTAAGTGGAGTATCTCTTGTGGCTAAATAATATTCCATTCCAGTGTTTGCTTCTGTCAAAACATCGTAAGACCCGTCTGGACCATATTTTAAAGCGTCAAAGTTGCTGTGTTGCCCAATATCTGCAGATCCGTCAACATTGCTCTGTTGATCAACGAAGTGCTCACTTCCAGCAGCGTAACTTCCGAAAACCATGTAAGCGCCGTTGTTGGTTTGCAAATCTAGCAGCGATCCTGAAATGAGGCTTGTGCCTCCTATAGGGTTGTATGATGATGGATAATAGTGATTTTGGGTTGTTTCTGTTCCTTCCGTAAAGGTTTCATAGGAGCCGTCTATGGCTCTTGTATAAGCGTAAGAACCGCTGGTTATGCTTCCTTTCATTACCGTGAACTCGTTTTGAGCTGTTGACCATGCTGAACGTGTTAGGCGACTGACTTCTGTTATTTTTATCGATTCATGCATCCTTTCGATGTCCAACTGGTTCATTTGATAGTTCCACAACACCACGTTAGCAACTATAACCGTTATTAGGATCAGGCTTAGCATTACAACTAGGACGTTGCTCACTCCACGTTTTTCGCTTCTAAGGCGCCCTATAATAGTCTTCAACACTGTTCCCCCTAGAAGTTACAATTTTTATGCGGTATATGCCGCCGCTTTCCCATGGATATGTGATGTTTAGCCATCCATGGTCGCCCAGCTCTAGATCAAGCCTTGTAAAGGAGCGTGCTGGGGCATCGTTTATGTAGACCGCCGATATGGTGATTGAAACTTTTCCAGTGTTGCGGACGTATACGCTTATGCGGTTGACGCCGGTTTCATTGTTGAACCAAACATCCTCCACTATGAAGCGTTCTCCCATAATTTCCCTGAGGTTTGTGGTGACTACGTAGGTGGTGGTGGCGGCGGCTATTGACATGGCGGCCACAGCCACAACCATGAGCAGGAGGTTGCTTAGCACCGGGCTTACAGCATGCCTATCCACGAGAAGCCTCAAAAACAAACGCATGTTTGGCCTCTCCCTCCTATAGGAAGAGTTTTATGGCTATGTAGCCGCAAGTCATCAACGCCAAGCTGTGTTTTAGCCCCGCGCTTATAGTGCCCTCTCCCATTTTGCCAGCCACTAAGCCGCCGAAAAAGGCTTGGATAACAGTCATGTGAAAGAATAGGCGTTTAACCTCTTCAGGCGCCATCATGGCTGCGCCGAGCAGCGGCACGCCCTGCACATCTATGAAAAAGGATTTGAACAACAATATGATGGTGAATATGAAAACGAAGAAAGCCACATAGATTATGGCGATGTATGGGCGCGTCTGGTTTCGCCTTTCCTTATGAAGCAGTAAGGTTGACTGGACAAACTTGCCCATGGGGTCAAAAACCTTCTCTACGTGCCCGCCTGAACGGTTTGCCTCAATGATGAGGGGGACTACCCTCTGCACAAGAACGGTGTTGACGCGTTTAGCAAAAGCCACCAACGCCTCTTCAAGGGTCATGCCCCAAGAAATCTGAGCAGTCATTTTCCGAAGCTCCGTCGTTAAAGGTCCAAAATCCCTTTTTGCTGCTTCTTCCAAGGCGCGGGGCAAAGTCATACCAGTTTCTTGAGCCTGCACTATGCTTCTGAAAAGGTCTGGTAAATGCTCGTCTATGGCCTTCCTCCATCTATAATCAACGTAATTCAGCACTGTGGGCGGAGTGAAAGCGGCCAAAATGGCGAAAAAGCAAAACTCGTCAAACGTCGGAGTTCCCCAAACTGCAAAAAAGCCGAGAAGGATTATGGCTACGGCTATCGCGGCTGACGTAACCCACACGAACTGCTTTACTTTTTTCTCTATTTTTGGCATGTTTTACCACTTTGGTGAGACAGAGTCCAAGATTATTAGGAACATTATGGAGCCCACCGGGATTCCCATGTATGTTATGAGGTTAAGCAACAAGTCTGGCGTTAGAAAGCCGAGGCTGCCGCCGCCCATCATAGCCATAACCGCAAGCATGATTATCAAAAGCAAAGGTCCAGTCACAAGCAAAGCCACGTAAAACTCTGAAAGGATGGATAAGGTGTCTGAAAACTTTCGGAGGCTTAGCCTCTTCAGCCTCATGTGCTGTTTAGACTTTTCCCTCAAATAGGCGGCGAGGCTGCTTCCAGAATGAATTGTTGAAATCAAACCTTCAAGCATTTCTCGAAACAGTGTTGAAGGCGACCTTTTAGAAGCTTTTTCCAAAGCCGAAATTACGTCTAAACCAAAGATGTTGATGTCGCGGATTATATTTTTGGCTTCTTTCGAAACCGCCAAAGGAATTGGAAGATTTGACAATGAATAGAAGATTTTTTCAGGCGGTACACCAGCACTCGCCAGAATGGACATGTACCCCGTGGTGAAAGCCAGCTCGTCCTCTAGATCCCGTTTAATTTTGTCAGCGCGGTAAAGTGGGTAAACGTAAAAGCCTGTAACTGAAAAGGCGACTGCGAAAAGGCTGCCTCCAACACCAAATAGCAACGCTGGAAAGATCGGTACATTAAAGACGAAAAAGAGCACGCATGGAATGCACACAAGGGCTGCCAAGGCGGCTAAGGCTGTTGAAAAAACTGTTAGGCTAACATAAACCCTAAAATTGGTTTTAATCCCAGCCCTCTGCAAGTGCACACTTAAGTCTTGAAAAAGGGGCAGAATTGGGCCGATTTTTCCGCCGACAAGCCTGTAAGCGATGGAAGAAAAGCTTTCAGCCTTGAACTCCGCGCCGTGGTTGCCGCTTTCAATTGAGCTTTTTCCAGCGCTGACTTTTGGACTAAATTTTTTTAATTGTGAAAGCAGATTGTTGTAGAGTGTCTTGAAAGTTTCGGATATCTTCGCCTTTTTCATTTTAGTTCCATCCTTGCTTTCTGGAAAACTCTTGCTGGGTTGGCGTAGTATTCGCGGATTATGTTGGCTACTTCTGTGTGTCTACGGATGCCTTTCTTAACCATCCATTCGAGAACAGTTTTTCTGCGGTGAAGTTCTTGTCGGACTGTGTCCTCGCTTAAATCCATCTTTTTAATGTGTTCTTCAATGAGACTGCTGTGGCCCAGAAACTCGAACTTGTCGATTTTGGGTTTCCAGCGGAAAACCTCCTCCGTCGTTATGTTGCCTGTTTTCGCGTCGAGTCCGACAACCTCTGTTGCTGTGACAACTCTTCTGGCCGGTCTTCCCTCGATTTCCGTTCTCGTCATAACCAGTATGAGATCAATCATAGCTATAAGGGGCCTTGGGATATTCATTGGTTCGGATTCGAGACGGTTTATTACGGCTTCAACTGATTCAGCGTGGATGGTACACATGCCAAGATGCCCCGTTGCCATGGCCTGAAACAGCGTGTAAGCTTCTTCGCCGCGGATTTCTCCCACAATTATGTAGTCTGGCCTCTGGCGTACAGCGGCTTTCAAAAGGTCGAAGAGGGTTATAGTGCTTTTATTGTCGTAGCCGAAGCCCTCTCTAACGACGGATGGAATCCAGTTTTCATGGGGTAGGTTCAGCTCTTGAGTGTCTTCTACGCTTACAATTTTCATTTCCGGTTTGATAAACATGGATAGGCAGTTAAGCATGGTGGTTTTTCCGCACGCTATGCCACCAGCAACAAGCACTGAAGCGCGGTTTTCTATTATATACCAAAGGTAAGCAGCCATATCCGATGAAAGCGTTTTAAAAGCGATGAGATCCGAAATTGTTAGGGGGTCAACTCTGAAACGGCGGATGGTAAAGGTTGAACCCCTCCGGGTCACCTCGTTGCCATAAGTGAGCTGTACACGGCTTCCGTCGGGCAGTGTTGCGTCCAAGATTGGGGAGGCTATGGAAATGTTTTTGCCAGCCAAATAAGCTAAGCGAACTATGAATGAGTTTAGTTCCGACTCGTCCCCAAAGATTATGTTTGTTGGAAGCGACTCGTATGTTCTATGCCAAACATATATAGGTATGTTCACGCCGTCAGCTGAAATGTCCTCAATCATGTGGTCCTTCATCAGCGGGTCAATTTTGCCATAGCCAATAAAATCCCTTGTAAGATAGTAGAGAAGCTTATCAATAGATTCTGGCGGAATTTTTATGTGATATTTTTTGATCACATGTTTCGCTTTTTCGCGAAGATACTTCTCGGCTTTTTCTTTGGTTTCTATTTCCTTTAGGTTTACGTCTATTTCCTCCATCAGAATGGCTTTTACCTCTTTTAGACGTTCTTCCTCCTCTTTTGTTAGGGTGGGTTCTATGACTTCATAGCGGATTTTCTGGGTTTCTGGGTCCTTTACTATGGCAGCATAGACGTATGGCTCCTGGATTGGGTAAACTTCTTTAAAGACGGCTGGTCTTCTTTCTTTAGCCCTCTAACATCACTCCGATTTCTGTTTTTTCGGCTTGTTTTGCTTCCTTGCGGGTTTTTGACATTCTTTTCCCTTTTTGTGGTTTAGAGCGTGGGCTGTTCTAAATAGTATACTATCGTAAGTCTTAATAAGCTATATGCACGCCCAATCTTTAACACACTTAAAACACAAAATAAACAAATACAAAACAGTTCGAGAAAAGAGGTTTACTTGTACCGGGCTCTTCTTTTTTGTCTCTTCTTCTTTTGCCTGCGCATCCTTTTCTTTTTCCATTTCGCTCTGATCTTTGCCACTCTCCTGAAGGCTTTATTCTATGGTGGCGTGTCTTCGCCTTAAGTCTTCTTCAGTTGTTCCCATGCGGTGCATAAGCTCCACTATTAAACTGTCAAGGAAAACCATACAGTTGTTCTCAAAAATGCTTCCAAGGGGCGTGAGCGGTTCTCTTTCGCCCATAAGCTGTCTAGCCAAATAATCCTCTTCTCGAGGCCATCCAGCCTTTGTTCTGCCCTTAACTGTGACAACGAGGTCGGCTATCTGTCCCAGTGGTGATTCTGGGAAAGATGTTATTGCCACAACAGTGGCGCCTATTTCTTTTGCAGCGGCGCTTGCTGTTAAAACCATCTTCGTTGTACCGGTGCCGGATATGGCGATCAAAACGTCTCCTTTTCCGGCTGCTGGTGTGATGGTTTCGCCTAAGAAGTATACGTTGAAGCCCAAGTTCATTAGGCGTAGGGCGAAGGCTCTGCCCACGAAGCCGCTTCTTCCCATACCTACAACGAAAATTTTCTTGTTCTTCGCTGCTAAAAGAAGCTGAATGAAACGTTCCACTTCGTTTGGGTTAAGATCTTCAATGGCGCCTTTTATTCCAGAAATGATTTCTTCCGCCGCAGCTTTCAGCCATTTCAACTTTTCAAGCCCCGCGAAAACCTCTTACACAGAAGTCTATGTTAAAAGTCTTGCGGTTAAACAGTTCCAGCTAAAAGTTCCTCTAGGCGTGGTATGTAGAGGTATAAACGGACAAAGATGGCTAAGGCTAGTATACCAACGGTTATGGCTGCGAAAAGATAGTCTTCGTAGCGGAGCTTCAAAACGTAAAGGTTTGTGCGTTTTTTGGTGGCGCCCCAGGCTCGGGATTCCATGGCTTCAGCCAGTTCAAGGCTTCGGCGTATGGCGCTTATAATCAACGGTATTAGTATTGGGATGTAGTTTCTAACCCTTTTCAGAAAGTTTCCCTTTTCCAGCTCTAAGCCCCTCGCCTTTTGGGCGTCCATTATTGTTTGGGCTTCTTCGGCTAAAACCGGAACAAAACGCACAGCTGTTGTAAATGCGAAGCAGAACTCGTAGGGCACTTTTGACTGTTCTAGGGCTAAACCCAAATGGTCCGGTGAAGTGGTTAGGAAGAATATGGAGAAAGAGCCAACCAACACCAGAAAACGCAAAGTCATGGCTAAAGCGTACTCTAAAGCGACAAATGTGACCACATAGCCGGAGCTAATAAAGGAGAAGATAAAGTTTGTAAGGAAAATTATTGAGGCTAGGAAAGCTGCACCCTTCACAGAGCGTATCCATTCCCTTTTCACCCTTGCAATGAGCACTAGGGGAATCTGCATGACAAAAAGCACTGCGAGGGGGAGCAGCTGCCAGAAAATTATCGCCACGGCAAAGATTACACATGCGTAAATGAATTTTACTCTGGGGTCAAGGTTGTGGATGGGCGAGTTAACCCTTCTAAAACGCAAGCCATCAAAAAAACTCATTGTTCCCGGCTCCTAAAAGTCTTTAGGAGGATTTCCCTCGCCTCGTAGACATCTATCACCTCTTTGGGAAATCCCAAGTCTGAGAGGTTTAAGAAGATTTGAGCTATCTGTGGCGGCACAAGGGACGCTTGCTCTAGTATTTCAGGGTTCGTGAGCACTTTTCGGGCTTCTCCGTCTGCGACGATTTTGCCGCCTCGCATGAGTACAACCCTTGGGTTACATTCAGCCACAAACTCCACGTCATGAGTAACAATAATCACGGTTTTCTTTTGGGCGTTCATTTGTAATATGAATTGGCGCAGCTTCTCCTTCTGCTGGTAATCCTGCCCGATGGTAGGTTCATCTAGAATCAGTATTTTCGGATCCCAAGCCAGCACGGAAGCCAAGGCTACGCGTTTTCTTTCACCGCCACTAAGCATGAAAGGCGAAGTTTTCCGGTACTGGGATAATCCAAGCAGGTTAAGCGCCCATTCAACACGTTTTTCTATTACGTCTTGGCTGAAGCCGAAATTTTTCAGGGCGAAGGCTATTTCCTCCTCTACGGTTTCGCAGAAAAGCTGGTGATCTGGGTTTTGAAAAACAAAGCCGACTTTTCGGGCTAGGGTTGCGACGCTAACTTTTGTTGTTTCCACACCGTCTACAAGCACTCTTCCCTTTGTCGGCTTCAACAGCCCGTTAAAATGTTTCACGAGAGTTGTTTTTCCAGCTCCATTTTCCCCCATGATAGCTACAAACTCGCCGTTTCGAATGGTTAATGAAACTCCCCTTAATGCTTCTACACCGCTTGGATAAGTGAAATGGACATCTTCAACTTCAATCATGCCGTCGTAGAGCCTCCCTAATTTTTTCCGCCATTTCCTCCGACGAGAGAGGCACTTTTCCACCCAGTTTTATCCCATCAGCCTTCAACATTTGGTAGAGGCGTGTGGCTTTTGGAATGCCAACCCCGATGAGGCGGGCTTCCTCAGAGCTTAAAACCTCGTGGGGTTCCCCGTCCAAAACAACTTTTCCATCGTCCATTATGATGATGTGGTCAGAGTATTTCGCCGTCAAATCCAATCTGTGCTCGACGAGAACTATGGTTATTCCAAGCTTCTTGTTCAGCTCGTAAATAACCTCAAATATCTTTTTGGCGCCCAATGGGTCAAGGAAGGATGTGGGTTCATCCAAAACTATTACTTCTGGCTGCATGGCTAAGACGGCGGCTATGGCTACTCGCTGCTGTTGTCCTCCTGAAAGCTCTGTGGGCGTTCGCTCCCGCAGTTCGTATGTACCGGTTAATTGAAGCGCCCAGTCCACCCGTTTGCGAATTTCATCTCTTGGCATGCCAAGGTTTTCCAGTCCGAAAGCCACGTCTTTCTCAACGGATAGGGCGAAAAGCTGGTTTTCTGGGTTTTGGAAAACCATGCCTACGTGGGTTGCCAACTCGTAAACTGGGTGTTCCTGCACTTTTAATCCAGCTACTGTTATTTCGCCTTTTAATTCGCCCTGATAAAAGTGGGGGATAAGCCCATTAAAACATCTACAAAGGGTTGTTTTTCCACACCCACTTGGACCAGTGATTAACGTGAATTCACCTTTCTCAATTTTTATGGAGACCTCCTTTATTGCAGGTCTTGTGGCGCCCGGATACGTGTATGTTAGATTTTTTGTTTCAATTATTGCCATAAGGGCTTTCCACGACACCCTAAAAGCTTTTCTCATTTAAGAGTAGCTACTTAAATTTAAGTCTGTCCTATCTGCTCCTTCAAAAGCTTCCAACATTTTTTAAGCCCAGCCTCAAGCTCGCCATAACCGTTAACACCAGCAGCAGTGGCGTGTCCACCACCCATGCCTCGAAGGTATTCGCCTAAAGGTTTGGCTATATCCCTACCCAAGTGAATGCCTGTTTTTTCGTGGAATTCTTTTGTGCAGCGGAGGCTTATTTCAAGGCTGTCGTTCTTCTGCCCAGCCACCACAGCCACGTGGGCGCCCAAATCTATTATTGCACGGGCAGCTGAGGCTTGATAGGCGCTTACGTGGGATAGAGCAATTATCCACTCGCCTATTTTGAAAAGTTTAGCCCTTTTACAAGCCTTCAGCCTCGCCACCCGCTCAGAGAAATCCATGGGAAGCGAGAGCATAGCCAAAGCTTCTTGGGCGTTAACACCCATGTCTACAAGCTCAGCAATAATCTTTAACGTTGAGGAGTTAGCCAAAACAAAGTGACGAGTGTCAAAGGCTATGCCTAGGAAAAGGGCTTTAGCCTCGTTTTCTCCAACCTTCACGCCCATTTGCCTATAAAAATTGTAGACTATTTCACATGTTGACGACACGTTTTCATCCGTTATGCAAAGCCTAGCCATTTTCTCAGTCTCCGGGTGAGCGGCATGATGGTCAACCACTATTAACGGAGCTTTTGAAGCTTTTACCTTCTCAGCTAGGTTGTCGAGCTGTTGAACTGTGTTCGTGTCTACAAGTATTATCACGTCTGCCTTTTCAACCTTCGGCTCTATTTCAACCGTTATTGGAAGGTTTTTCAAAATGTGTTTTGAAAGGCGGCTTATTCCTTGGGCAACTCCTATTTCCACAGTTATTTGGGGCTTATGCTGTCTTATCAGACTCGATAGGGCATAGGCTGAACATATAGCATCTGGATCTGCATTATGATGGCATAACAAGACAACGTACTTGGCGTTTCGTTCGTTGAGTATTTTGGCTATTTCTGCAAACGACACTTCAACTCCTCCAAGTATTTTTCGGCAGCGCTAAACGCCTCTTTCACGGCTTCATCTGCAAGTCGTTGAATGTCGAAGTCTTTCATGATTGGAGAAAGAGTTAACTCAACATCCACCGTCAACGTTAAAGGCTTCCCTTCTTCGGCTTCAATGTCAGCGCTTATGTTTAGGGTTTCCACCCGTTTAGGCGGAACCCTCGATAGAATATACCCTCGCGCGGCTTCCTCAGCCATCAAGCACAATTCTTCAATCTGCTCTGGCGTAAGCTCTGCCAATCTACGCTCTTCCAAACTTCCACCCAGAGACGGCCTTCACTGTTGCGTTCCCGAAACTGGCGACAAATCCTGTTGAAGCTTAGCCTGAAGCTCCTTCATTTGGCTTCGCAAGCGCTCCTCCTGCTTGCCCAAAACAGAAGCCCGCATGTTCAACAATTCTTTCCTCTCGTTTAAATCAGTCACAACCTTCGTCTTATCAGTTTTAACCATCAAAGAGCCTATAGACTTGTATATGACGGCGTCGTCGGCCACTTTTTGCAATTCGCTTAGGGCTTGTTCAATTTCCGTCAACTCCAGTTCCACCTGTTGTTTCTGAGCCAAAACAGACTGCAAAGTCTGTTGAAGCTGCTGAAGCCTCAAGAGACGCTCCTGAACATGTGGAGGAAGTTTCGCCAACTCTTCACTCAAATCTTATCCTTCCATCTCACAGCTTTACAACAAACCAATTAATTAAACATTTCCAAAGACACCGCGCAAAATAAAACAAATGTTCTTAACAACCAAAATACCAGAGAGGCTAGACTACTATTGGCTTCTCAAGTAACCATAAATTGTTGGAAATTCTAGAGGAGGCCCGTCAATTTTGCGGTTCACAGCCAGCACAAAATTGACATAAAACTACGACTTTTTTAACAGTTAATTTTAAACGTTTAAAGCCTTAAGATTATCAACTACATGTGAGGTGGAATTGCTGTGGTTAAAGTTGATGGATACGAAGTTCCAGAAGGCCTCTACTATTCTAAAGATTTTGAGTGGGTGAAAATTGAAGGCGACAAGGTGCGTGTTGGCATAACCGACTACGCCCAAAAACAGCTTAGAGAAGTTGTCTACGCAGAACTTCCAAGCCCAGGAACCACTGTAAAACAAAACGAGCCATACGGCACCGTTGAATCCGTAAAAGCCGTATCCGACCTAGTGGCGCCGATAAGCGGAACAATAGAGGAAGTGAACACAGAAGTCCAGTCCAAGCCGGAACTCTTAAACGAAGATCCGTATGGAAAGGGCTGGCTTCTCATTATAAAACCCTCAAACCTGCAGGCAGAGCTCAAAAACCTTATGGACTTTAATGCGGCTGTTGAATGGCATAAAAGCCTAGTTAAAGAAGGGAAGTAGCCCTTGCCAAGACGCATAGTGATAATTGGGGCGCATGCAGCAGGTGTTGACGCAGCATCAGCTGCCAGAAAAACAGATCGTACAGCCGAGATAACCCTAATAACCGACGAGAAATATGCTGGCTATTCCCGCTGCGGCTTGCCCTTCGTCATAGGCGGGCACATACCCAGCTTCAACAACCTCATAGTTTTCCAGCTAAGCTACTTCCAAATGATGAAACTCAACCTAAAAACAGAAACAAAAGTCACAAAAATTGACACTGGAAAAAAGACCGTTTTAACCGTGGACAAAAACGGCAACACGGAGGAAATCCCTTACGACAGCCTTATCATAGCAGCTGGCGCAAGCGCCTTCACGCCGCCAATAAAAGGGCGGGAAAAACAGGGCATTTTGCCTTTAAGAACCATTGAGGATGGACAGCGAATAGACCAAGCCATCCGAGAAGGCGCCAAAAAAGCCGTGGTTATGGGCGCTGGTCTTATAGGGCTGGAAACAGCTGTCGCCCTTCAAGAAAGAGGTTTGCAAGTGACCGTTGTGGAAATGTTGCCACAAGTTTTGCCAGCCATGCTTGATGCTGATATGGCTAAAATAGTTCAGGAAATGTTGGAACAAAAGGGCATAAAAATATTGACAAACAAGCCTGTTGAAGAGTTTTTAGGCGTAGATAAGGTTACTGGCATAGTGGCTGGGGGCGAACAGATAAACGCAGACCTCTTCGTAAGCGCTTTTGGAGTGAGGGCGAACACTCAGCTCGCCGTGGATGCTGGAATAGCCTTAGGCGAGACGAGACTCATTAAAACAAACGCCAGAATGGAAACAAACATCAAAGATGTTTACGCGGTGGGCGACTGTGCAGAATCCATCAACATAATAACCCAAAGACCAACAGTCCAACAGCTTGGAACAGTCGCCGTAAGACAAGGCAAAGTTGCCGGAATAAACGCAGCCGGAGGCTACGCCACTTTTCCAGGGGTCGTCGGTTCAGCGGTTACAGAACTTTATGATATGCAGATTGGGGCAACGGGCCTAACAGAAGCAGCAGCCAAAAGAGCCGGTATGGAAGTCATAACAGGGACAATAACCTCTAAAACAAAGGCAGACTATTATCCGGGAGCTTTGCCAATAAGAGTAAAACTTGTCGTCGAAAAAGAGTCTCAACGCATAATTGGCGCCCAGGTGATAGGCGGAGAAGAAGTAACTCAACGCATAAACGCGGTTTCTTTCGCCATACAAAAGCAGATGACTGTGCGGGAATTGGCGAAGGCAGACACCGCTTATGCACCGCCGCTGAACGAGACTTGGGAGCCTCTTGTTCTAGCTGCTGAAATGGTGTTGATGAAACTCCGCTAAATTCCCATACTTTCTTTTTATTTTGCGTCGGAAAATTAATTAATAGAACGTGTTCCATTAATATCCGAAATTTAGCGCGAGATGGTGATTTAAATGGCAATAAGAGTGGGCATAAACGGTTTTGGAAGAATTGGGCGCCTTCTATTCAGAGCCGCCATCGAAAGAAAAGCGAACATAGACTTTGTGGCTGTGAACGACTTGGCAGACGCGAAAACCCTAGCCCACCTACTGAAATACGACTCAGTCCACGGTCCCTTCCCAGGCGAAGTTAAAGCTACAGAAAACAGTATTATAGTGAATGGCAAAGAGTTAAAGGTGCTTTCACAAAAGGACCCAGCGCAGTTGCCGTGGAAAGACCTAGACGTTTACCTTGCTGTAGAATCTACAGGTCTTTTCACAAAACGTGAAGACGCGGCAAAACACCTCCAAGCAGGAGCTAAAAAGGTTCTGATATCCGCCCCGGCTGAAAATCCAGACATAACAATTGTTTTAGGCGTAAACCACGACAAGTACGACCACAATAACCATCACATACTTTCAAATGCTTCATGCACAACCAACTGTGTAGCGCCAGTAGCCAAAGTGCTACATGAAAATTTTGGTGTAAAAGCCGGATTAATGACAACAGCTCATGCCTACACAAATGATCAACGTGTCCTAGACTTGGTGCACCGAGACCTTCGAAGGGCAAGGGCTGCTGCGTTAAACATTATCCCAACAACTACGGGAGCGGCTCGAGCCGCCGGCTTGGTCTTGCCGGAGCTTAAGGGAAAACTTGACGGATTAGCCCTTCGAGTACCGGTTCCAAATGTTTCAATAACGGACTTAACAGCGGTTTTAGAGAAAAACGTCACGAAGGAGGAGGTCAATGCAGCCTTCAAGAAGGCGGCTGAAGGACCTTTGAAGGGCATACTTGCCTACACTGAAGAACCAATAGTCTCAAGCGACGTAAACCACACAACGTACTCCGCCATTGTTGACGGCTTGTCCACGATGGTTATAGGAAACCTCGTCAAAGTTTTAGCGTGGTACGACAACGAGTGGGGCTTCTCCTGCAGAATGGTTGAACTCATCGAACTCGTCGGGAAGAAAGCCGGTTTTTAACCTAGCAAAATTTAAAATTTAAAAACAAACCTCCCCTTATTTTTCTCTTCGCCAAAAGAGAGGGAAATGTATGGTTAAATTCCTAACCCTGGACGACGTAGACGTGAAAAACAAAGTTGTCCTCGTAAGGGTTGACTTCAACTCTCCAGTGGATCCCGAAACAAAAAAGGTTATAGATGACACAAGAATTAGGGCGCACGGCGAAACAACTATTAAAGAGTTAGCTGAAAAAGGCGCAAAAGTTGTTGTGCTGGCTCATCAAGGCAGGAAAGGCGACCCGGACTTTATACCTCTAAAACAGCATGCGGAAATCCTTGGCAAAGTTCTCAGCAAACCGGTAAAATTCGTGGACGATGTTTATGGAGAAAAAGCCAAAAAGGCCATCAAAGAACTCAAAAGCGGCGAAATCCTAGTCCTAGACAACGTAAGGAACTTTGCGGGAGAAACAAAAGAGGGAACACCTGAAGAGCACGCCAAATCAGAGCTTGTCCAAGCCTTGGCTCCGCTAGCTAACATATTTGTAAATGATGCTTTCGCTGCAGCCCACAGAGCCCACGCCTCCATTGTTGGCTTTACAGCTGTTTTGCCAAGTGTTGCCGGCCGCATAATGGAACGGGAGTTAAAATCCTTAAGTCGCGTGTTGGAAAATCCGGAAAAACCATGCGTTTACGTGCTTGGAGGCGCTAAAGCCGACGACTCCCTTGAGATTTCGAGGTATGTGTTGGATAATGGAATAGCAGACTATGTGCTCACGGGCGGCGTAGTCGGCCACGTTTTCATGGTCGCCAAAGGATACGACCTTGGCAAACCAAATATGAAATTCCTAGAGGAAAAGAAGCTGATGGGACTTGTTCCTGGCATAAAAGAGCTTATGAAAAAGTATTCTGACAAAATCAAGGTTCCAGCTGACGTAGCTATCGAAGTGGACAAAAAGCGCAAAGAAATTCCAGTTGAGCAGTTGCCAACAGATTATCCAATATTTGATATCGGCGCGAAAACTGTTGAAAACTATGCGAAAATCATACGGAGCGCCAAATCCATAGTGGTAAGCGGCCCCATGGGTGTCTTTGAAAACAGCGAATTCATCTATGGCACCAAAAGAATATTCGAGGAAATTGCCAAATCAAAGGCTTTTTCACTTGCCGGAGGAGGTCACACAATCGCAGCCCTACAAGAGCTGGGGCTGTCCAATAAGATTTCCTATGTAAGCACAGCGGGCGGTGCCCTAATAGAGTTCCTAATGGGCAAGAAGCTTCCGGGAGTTGTGGCTCTCGAAAAGGCGGCTGCACGAAAACCCTAACATTTTCCTCCTTTTATTTGCCAGTTATCTTCTCCAATAAATCAACGACTCTAGTTTCTTCCTGTCCTGTTTTATGCTGAAGCGCCTCGTAAATTTGCAAGGTTTGTTCTGCAGCTTTCTTCCAAGTGAAGTATTGTAAGACCCTTTTTCTGCCGTTTTCTCCCCATCGCTTGGCCCTTTCAGGGTCGCATAAAACCTCTTTTATTCCCCATGCTATGTCGGCTGGGTTTCCACCATTCACGTGAATGCCGTTCTGGTCTGGACCGAAAGGTACTACTTGCTCTCTGAAACCAACAACTCCTTGAGCACCCACAACCAGAGGTTTTTCCATGGCCATTGCTTCAAGGCTTACAATGCCAAAAGGCTCGTAGGTGGATGGGAAAACGCATAAGTCTGCCGCAGCATAGTGCAGAATGCGTTCTTTTTCTGGCACAAAGTCAAACCTGCATATCACATGGCTGCTTATCCCAAGCCTAGCAGAAGTTTCAATTATGTCGTTTTGTTGTTCGCCCTTACCCAAAATTACCAATTTAACGTTTGGATATTCCTCTAAAACCATGGGCATGGCTTGAACAAGATTTATCACACCTTTAACCCACGTTAACCTTCCAAGAAACAGAATCATCTTTTCTTCGGGCTTTATGCCATATTTACTGCGAACTGCTTCAACCTCTTCCTGTTTGCACTTTTTTGGATTGTAGCGTTCAGGGTCAACACCGTTCCATACAACGCTGATTTTTGTTTTGGGCCAGCCGTGTCGAATTATGTCTTCTTGCATGGCGTGGCTTACCGTTATTATTCTATCCGCCTTTTGCGCCATGGCTGATTCTAAGTGTGAAACAACCTCGGATCCTTGCCCTCCGCTTCTACCCCACTCCGTGCTATGAACGTGGAAAACGACTGGAACGTTTGTTTCATTCTTCACTATTATGCCAGCAATGCTGCTCAGCCAGTCATGCACGCACACAACATCGTAAACGAGCCCTTCCTTCTTCAACATGCTGTTTACAAACTTCGTTGCGCTCAAAATGTTGTATATGAAAATGTCATTAAACAAGCGGATGTTCGTACCCCACCTTTTCAAATCGTCAATGACAAACATGGGAAAAACGTTGCTGGCATCAGCTATAAGCGGCCTATGAACTTCAACACCTTTGATTATTTCCCTAGTTTTGAGGTTTCCAGGGTTAAGCGTAAAAACCGTAACGTCGTGGCCTAGGGCAACAAACTCACGAGTAATATATTCGGCATAAGTGCCCAAGCCACCTACAAGGGCGGGCGGATACTCCCAAACAAAAAATCCTATGCGCAATTGAAGCAGCCCAACAATGCCTCTTTTTAGAATAGCCTAAGCTTTCTTTTCGGTTCTTCCTTTGGCTTCTCCATGGGTGGCTTTGGATGCATTGCCGGTGGTGGCGCTGGCTCCTCCTCTTTTGGCGCTTCAGCTTTTATAGGTTCTTGTTTCGGCTGAGGTGCAGTTTCAGGTTTAGGTGTTTCTTTACTTTCTGGCGGTGGAGATGGTGGTTCAAGTGTTTTCTCTTCTTTTAGTTCCTCCTTTTTCTTTGGTGTTTTTGGCTCATGCTTTTTCTCCGGAGGCTTTTCCTCTTTTCCCCTCGGTTTTTCAGCGTGTTTCCATGTAAAAATGGGTTGGAGGTGGAGACCCTTATGGTCTCCAAGCTTTAGATACTCCCACTCGTAGAGGTCTACGCGTATACCTTTCATGCTTTCGACAGCCCGTTTTACAGCATCTGAAAAGCTTGGCGCAATAAGTATCAGCCTTGGCTTCTCTTTATCGTCAATCTTATGCTTGTTGTATGTAGCTTTCAAGAAAGATTTGAACTTGTCAACATAGTCAAGGCTTTGAAGCCCTTGAAGCAGCATCATGTCGTCTTCTTGAACGCTTAACTGTATAATGACAAGTTGCCCGTTGCTGTCATGGCACAAAACATCCAGCGTTGTTTTATCATTGACTGGAACGTTGCTGCAAATCACCGTAAGCCCCTTCTCAACAAGGTTTATTTCACTGACAATCATCTGTTCTAACTCATGGTGACTCTCTATGCTGATTTTTTCAATTGACACTATGTTTCACCTTGTTTTAATGAATGAAGCCGTTGTAAGGAATAAATAGGTTATGAATTCAAAATCAGAATCAAATCTAAACCTTAGCAAACCACAAATAAAACATCAATAAACCTAACGGTTTAGAGGAAACTCAGAGAGCGGTTAAATTTGACAGACATAGTTTTCGTGTTCGAGGTGCACCAGCCCCACCGTTTAAAGAAGAACTATTTCTGGAAAAATGAAACCTTTAAACGTTTAAAGAAAAAGGAACTTTTCGAATATTATTTTGATCATGCTCTTGACAAGGAAATCTTCGAAAGAGCGTGCAAGAAATGCTATTTTCCATCAAACCAGATTCTCCTAAACCTCATAGACGAACACAAAAAGGAGAAGAAAAAGGTCAAGTTTTCCTTTAGTATTTCCGGCACTTTCCTAGAACAGTGTGAAATGTTCAACAAAGACCTTTTAGAATCCTTCAAACAGCTTGCGGAAACAGGTTATGTGGAGTTCTTAAACCAAACCTACTACCATTCACTGGCAAGCGTATACCCGGAAAAAGATGAATTCATTGAGCAAGTAAAAATGCACCAGCAAATAGTTAAGGACTTGTTGGGTTATACGCCGCAGGTTTTTGAAAACACAGAGCTAATCTACAATAACACTATAGCCAGAATCGTGGAAGAACTGGGCTTTGCTGGAATTTTCACGGAGGGCACCGAACGCATACTTCATGGAAGGTCTCCAAACTACCTGTACAAGCCCAAAGGATGCAAGAAAATTAAAGTGCTGCTCCGAAATTATAAGCTGACAGATGACGTGGGCTTTAGGTTTTCAGCCAGATGGTGGAGTGAATGGCCCCTTACCGCGGACAAATACGCAAGCTGGCTGGCGGCGACACCCGGACAGTGCATAATTATCTTTCCAGACTATGAAACCTTCGGCGAACACCACTGGCCAGAAACAGGAATCCACGAGTTTCTGAAGCATCTGCCAAAAGAAATTTTGAAGTGGGAACACCTCCAAATGGCAACTCCATCAGAAATCGTCAAAAAATACGAGCCAGTCGACGAAATTGATGTTCCAGAGCTGGGCGGAACCGTTTCGTGGGCAGACTTAGAGCGGGACACAAGCTGCTGGCTTGGAAACACCATGCAGTGGGCTTATTACACTTCCGTTAGAAGACTTGAACCTCTTGTCAAAGAAGCTGAAGACGAAGACTTTCTGAGAGTATGGCGATGCTTCCAAACAAGCGACCACCTATACTATATGTTTACTGCGGGTGGAGCGTCCGGTGAAGTTCACTCTTACTTCAGTCCTTTCAACACGCCCGTAGATGCTTATGTAACGGCTCAAGCAGCCATACTGGATTTCGAGAACCGCATCCGCCTAGCTACGGTTACAGCCAACGAGCCCTTCCTCTTTTATCGAGGCATCGGGGACGAAAACTACACCGGTGTTATGGTTTGGAGCCTTAAAGGCATGGTGAACGCTTTGAAAAAAGTTGAACTTAAATCCTTAGAGTTCCACTGTAAACGTGGCGATTTCGAGAATTGGGCTAGGTATTCGTTACGTGATGAAGGTTTGGCTGAAGAGCTAAAGCGAGTAAGGCTTGCAAACCTAAAAGGACGGGAGTTGCGCAAAGCCCTAATTGTTGCTTTCCAGACTCGTTTCAGAAAAGTGTTAAGCCTTATCCAAGAGGGGACAGAATACTTTTAAACGGATACAAGCCTTTAATTAGGGAAATGCCAAGCTGCTTTCGGGTGAAATTATGAGGGATGAGCTTCCTATATCCGAAAGGCTTCTTCAAACGCTTCATAACCTATGTGCCACCGCTCCAGATTTAGCCAGAAGAAGCGAGGAACTAGCTCAAGTTTTACAGTTGGATTTGGCGGAAGTGGAAAGAATCCTAGATGGATGTTGCTGCGAGGGTTACGTTGAAAGTTTTTCAGACAGCCAAGGGAAAAAGTGGTACTATTTGACTGGAAGAGGAATAATCAAAGTCTGTGCACTTTTCACGTAGTTGGCGAAGTAAATGCGTGTCGTGATCTTCTCATGGGAGTACCCTCCAAGAATTGTGGGGAAACTTGCAAGCTATGTTAAGGAACTAACGTGGCAGCTTGCCAAAACGGGGATAGAAACGTTTCTTGTCACTTATCATGAATATTTGACGGGCGAGTTTGAGAATGGCGGAGTAAAAGTTTACAGAGTTACAAATCCTGTTAAAACACACATTAGTGTTCTAACATGGGTTTTAACCCTAAACCAAGAGGTTGAAAGGGTTGCTGCCAACATATACTACAAAAGTGGAAAACGGATAGACCTTATAGACGTGCAAGACTGGCATTTTATACCCGCAGCAGTCACCTTGAAGAAGGCTTTTGACATTTCTTTTGTCTACTCTGTTGAAAGTTTGGAGGACCACCGATCTCATGGAGCCAACTCTCCATTCAACATGGCCATAAAAAGCATTGAGTGGCTTGGTACATACGAGGCTGACGCTGTTGTTGTGAAGTCTAATTGGATGGCAAACGAAGTCATTCGGGCATACAAGGTTCCAGAAGCCAAAGTGAAAATTGTAAATCTCGAAACTAATCATTGGCTCGAGTCCATTTTGAAAGTTTACAGGGAGCTTAAAGGAGGCTGCTGTGGCTATGGCTAGTCAGTTGAGGGTTATGATGCTCACTTGGGAGTTTCCGCCAAGAATCATAGGCGGAATTTCACCTCACGTCTATTATTTGTCAAAAAACCTTGCAAAAGAGGGCGTGAAAGTTTACGTTGTAACATGTGATTTTCCAGGGGCGCCGGATCATGAGGTCATTGATGGCGTCGAAGTTTTTCGAATAGACTCTTACAAGAATCCTTCGCCGGATTTCGCAAGTTGGGTTTACCTTATGAACATGAACATGCAGAAAGAGGCGGCGGCGATTGTCAAAAATCTTGGCGGAGTGGACATTTTCCACGCTCATGACTGGCTTGTGGCAAATGCGGGCATAGGCTTAAAACATGTTTTCAGAAGACCCCTTTTGGTGACAATTCATTCCACAGAGATTGGTCGGCGGAATGGTCTTCACTCGGATTATGAAAGGATGATTCATGAAACAGAGGCTTGGCTTACATACGAGGCTTGGAGGGTTATATGCTGCAGCAACTACATGGTATCCCATGTAAAATGGGCTTTCAATCTTCCAGAGGACAAGCTTGTCATGATTCCAAACGGTGTTGACGCCAGAGAATACGAGAAAAGCACGGTGGACCTAAACCAATTTAGGAGACGGTTTGCGTTGCCCGAGGAAAAAATAGTTCTCTACGTTGGAAGGCTTGTTTATGAGAAGGGCATTCAAGTTTTGATAAACGCCATTCCAAAGATCCTTGAAAAAGTTAACGCGAAGTTTGTTATTGTTGGGAACGGCTACATGAAAGAACCGCTTTGGGAAAAAATTAAACACATGGGCCTAGCCCACAAAGTTTTGTTCACCGGTTTTGTGGATGATGAAACCTTGCGGAATCTACAGAAATGCGCGGATGTTTCCGTTGTTCCATCACTTTTCGAGCCGTTTGGCATAGTTGCCCTTGAAGCCATGGCCGCTAAAAGCCCCGTTGTGGTTTCAGACACGGGAGGATTGTCCGAAATAGTGGAACACGACTTGACTGGTGTTAAAGTTTACCCAGACAACCCAGAATCCCTAGCGTGGGGCGTTACACGTGTTCTGCTTGACGAGGCTTACGCCAATAAGCTTCGGGAAAACGCCTACCGCCTGGTCGTAGAAAAGTACAACTGGAAGAAGATAAGCCGTCAAACAAAAAGCGTTTATGAACGTGTTTTAAGCGAGTATTCACGGACTTTTTGGGCATAATTTACGGATACTTGAGCCTAATCGCCTTGTTTGGACAAGCGTCAACACATTTTAGGCAGTATATGCATTCCGGGTCGCTGAACTTTTCCCAAGGCTGCTCCAGAATGCGCACCTGCATAGGGCAAGCTTTAACACATTCTCGGCATTCACCCTTAACACATTTCACGGGATCTCTCTTTAAACCGATGAAACTGAACCTGTTTAGAATTGCCATTATGGCTCCATGAGGGCACAGATACTTACACCAAACTCTTGGGACATACGCGGCTGAAATTAGCACACCTATAAGAATGAACAATTGAACCCACAAGAGGGGAGGCGCATCTAAAATTCCAGCCAAAACTTCAAGCGCTGGCTTTTCCACAACTGCCCTAGAAAAGTTTTGGATTGTTTTTGGTATTATTGCAAATAATGTTTCGGCCGGGCTTACAGCGGTGAAGGGTGCGTAAGCAAAGATACCTAAGCCCCTTTCATAGCTTCCATGGGCTTTCAAAAGTTTAGCCAAAGAGAAGGTTACGGTAATGAAAAGCGTTATGCCCAACACAAGGTACTTTAAAAGCTTCATGTTGTCGTGGGTTTTCGGTGAAGCTTCCGCTTTTTTCGCTTTTATATAGCTAACTAAGTCTTGGATAAAGCCGAAAGGACAAACCCAGCCACAAAGCGATTTGCCTATCAAAATGCCCACTATTAGGAAAGAGGCTATTGCAAGCCATGGAAAGATTTGAGGTGTTTGTTGCCAACCGCTTGCCGTGAGCTGTATCGCTGTGAAAGCGTCGCCTACAATGTTCTGTTGAAGCCCCCAAGTCCACATGACTGGCAAAAGTAGTGGAAGCGAACTCAAATTGAAAATTGCAGCGCTAAAGAATATGAAGGATAAAAACTGCACAACAATGCGGAGCGTGTTAATCTTCAGCAGATGTTTTTTCAAATCCGTTTTCGTCATCTCCTCGCTGTTCTCAATTATTGAGCTTTTAGGGTTAGTTACTTGCCAATAACTTTAACGTTTTCTACAAGCACCCATGGCGCAACCAGCTGCCCAACTTTGCGTTCATTGTTGGCTAACGCTGTGAGATTCTTCAAAGCGTCAAAAATGTTTCCGGCGAGCATGGCGCCCTTAACCGCGTGGGCAATCTTGCCTTTTTCAATTTTCCATGCTGGAGTTGCCACAACTGAAAATTCGCCGCTTGCTGGGTTACTGCTGTGGGCGCCTTGCACCGAATATACTATTAGCCCCTCTTCGATTTCGCCTATAAGCTCTTCTGGCGACTTTTTTCCGGGGACTATATGGAAGTTTGTTGCTTCGATTCGTGGCGTTGACAAATAGCCCGCCCTAAACGCGTTTCCAGTGCTCTCTTTTCCCTCCTTTTTTGCGGCGTAGTTGTCGTAGAGATAGCTTCGCAGCATACCTCTTTCTATTACTGTGGTTTTTTGTTGTGGAACGCCTTCACCGTCGAATTTCCATGTGCGGAGTCCCCCATCCAAAAGGCCGTCGTCATAAATTGTTACGATTTCGGAGGCTACTTTTTCGCCTATTTTGCCTTGAAGGGCTGACTGGTTTCTTTGCACGTAATCCGCTTTCACAGCGTCCATTAAAGTATAGTAAAGAAGCTGTTGTAAAGCGAAATGGGCAAACACAACCTTCATGCTTTTTGTTTCCACCCGCTTGGACTTTAAAGCCGAGGCAGCTTGACGGGCAGCCTCAGCTCCCACCCATTCGGGGTCTATTCCGTAAAGCCTTTCAGCGTCAAATTCGAAGCATATGGGTGTAATTTCACCGCTTTCTTGGGCTATGGTGGCGAGACTGCATTCAACGACTGTTCCACGGTCAAAGCCAGCAACACCATTGGAGTTGGCAATGGCTCTCGCCAAGTAAGAGGCACCAGCTCCACCTTCAACTGGGAAAACTCTTTTGTCAGTTTTTTCGCAAGCTTCCAACATTAATGAAGCTGTTTTCACCAAGTCTTCTGGGGACAGTTCACATATTGCTTCGTCAAAGGTGTTTTTGACTTGGGCGAAAGACTTTCTTGTTGGGAAACCCTGCCAGTCTTTGTCTGGCTTGCTGGCTTTCGCGGCTTTCAACGCCTTTAATACGGTTTCTTCGATGACTTTTTTGCCCGTTAAAATGTTAGTATAGGAAAACCCCACAGTCTTGTTGACGATAGTTCTTATGCCTAATCCTCTGTCAATGATCCTTGAACTTTTTGTGATTTGCCCCCTTTCAATTGCAACGGTTGTTGTTAGGCCTTCATATGCGAAGGCCTCCGCCTCGTCTGCCCCCCTTTTTAACGCAGATTTAACCGCAAACTCAGCTATGCTCACCAATTCTTCCTCTTTAAGCGCTGCCACCAACAATCACCTCTAAAACTCTTATATGGGGTCCACCATCACAGACGAAAGCAGTCTGGCCTTTGCCGCATCTTCCAGGCCAGAGTTCAAAATCTTTTCCCACAGCGTCTACCTTGTGTAGTGTTTCAAGGGTGTTCCCGCTTATGGAAGCGTTGCGAACTGGTTTGCCTATTTCGCCCTTAACTATTTCGTAGCCTTCTTGAATGCCCACTTGAAATGTGCCGTCTAGGTTGGCCTGTCCTCCACGGAAGCTCTTGAAATAATATCCAAACTTTATGTCTTCTATCAACTCTTCAAAGGAATAGTCCCGCGGAGCCATGAAGGTGTTTCGCATCCGTATTATTGGCTCAACTCGGAAGTCTTCGGCTCTAGCGTTGCCCGTGGACTGCGTGTTAAACTTTTTAGCGGTTTCCTTGTTGTGCATGAGCCCCACGACCACACCGTCCTTTACCAGAAGCGTTTTCTGTGCTGGCACACCTTCATCATCATATTTGAAGGAGCCAAAGGCCCCCTCTATCGTTCCGTCGTCGTAAATGGTGACAACTTCTGAGGCGACTTTTTTGCCAAGTTTATCCATGAGAACCGAGCCCGATAAAGTTAAGTCTGCTTCGGCTAAGTGTCCAAAGGCTTCGTGGACGAAAACGCCAACTACGTTTGGCCCTAGAACAACCGGGAATGATCCGCCTTTCGGAGGTTTCGCCTTCAACTGGTCTACAGCCCTTTTTGCAACTCTTTCGCCTACAACTTCTGGTGTTTCAACATCAAATACTTCATAGCCCGCTGTTGAACCTACCTCTTCGCGACTGAACGTGTATACGTCTCCCTTTTTAGCTGTGGCTAAGACTCTTGACCAAACGTATAGCTTGTCCTGTTCAATGTATGTGCCTTCACTGTTCATGAAATAATTTACTCCAATCATGTCCAAATAGTCTATTGTACAGCTTTTTACGCTTCCATCATATTCAAGAGCGTTTTTTGCAATGGTTAACGTCGTCTTAATCTTGTTTTCTATGGGTATTTCAGACGGTTTCTTTTTAGGCTTAACTTGCACACGATCTTCAATTGCTTTACCTTCAGCGAGCTTTATCGGATTTTTAAGTTTTAAACTGGCGGCTTTAGCCATCTTACATGCATTTGAAACAGCTTCCTCCAACACCTCAGCGTCAAAGGAGCCTACGGATGCAAAGCCCCATGCTCCGTTAATTAGCACTCTTAAAGCAACGCCGTTTTCAATGCCCTCCTTTGCAGCCTCAACCTTCTCTTCCTTAACGGTGAGCATTGTTTTGTGAAGCTTTTGAGCACGCGCCTCTACATATTCTGCTCCAAACTTCTGGACGGCTAACTCAATAATCCTGCCTAGCGTGTCCTTCAACGTGCCCCTTCCTAAATGTGCAAATTTGCTTGAAGGGGATTTAATCGCAAAAAGAGGCTAATAAGATTACCTATAAGCTGGCTAAAACTGCGTCCAGTTTACGCCCGCCGTATGAGCATCTTTATCTGACTTGCAAAATCTTCTTCGCGGATTCTTTCAAGCTCCAGTCTGCGAAGCAAACCATAACTTGAGTAAATATCCTCTAGAATCTTCCGCTCAATTACATAAGCCCCAGTTTTCAGAAATTCCTCAAGCCCCATGGCAAACAAGTCAATTTTTTCAGCTATTTCGTTGCGTTTCACCGCATAACGGGCCTCCAAATAACGGTAAATTAGACGAGTAGCCTCACTTCCAAAAACTTGCTTCAAAACCCGATCAACTATCCTCACAATTTTTTCGTTTTCTTTAGACATTTGTTGAGTTAGAGTTGTCATGGTATGTTCACACAATATCGTGCATATTGCGACTTAATAAACTTTGTTGTGCTTATGCGCAACACATATGCAGATCTGGAATGTAGAATTCTGATTCACAGGAAGTCTGTAAGGTTTAATTGTTGAACTTTTTCCCCGGGTTTTGTTTTCGGTTTTTCTTCTTCAAATATTATGGGTCGGCCGTAGACTCCGTCGTAGCCCGGTATAACTTTTATTTTTCCTTCTCTAACTCTTAGTATTGCTTCTGCAGTTCTTTGGTCCACCACTTCGCTTAGTGCTTGTTTTGGCGCATCTATCAGCACCGTGTATTCATCTCCGAATTTTTCTATAAGCCTATTATAGATGTTCCATATTTGTTGTGTCGATGGGGAGTCAACGCCAAGGGCTGTGGCAATTATTTCAGATAATGGAAGCAGGTGCATGTAGCCTATGGCGTTTTCTGGAATGAAGCCTTCTGGGCGGTCTGCAAGTTCTTCGACGCGTTGTTCAACGCCTTTTGTGAGTTTTTTGCGGCAGACTGGGCATATGTTGCCAAGTTTTATGGCTTCTTTCGGCGAAAGCGAAACATGGCAGTTTCTGTGGCCTGTCCAGTGATATTTTCCGTACGCGGGGTCTGTTTCGATGGTGAATTTGAACCGCCTTTTGTCCTTCGTCCGTATGGCATCCACAACCTCTTTATAGCTTATTCGTTCTAGTTCAAAGACGTTGGCTTCCCTGCCCATGCGCCAAGGCCAGTAACTGTGGCTGTCGCTGTTTGAACCCAGTGTGAACTTGTCCAGTTTGCTAGCCCGCCAGTTCATGGGCGGGTCTGAAGAAAGCCCCGTCTCAAGGGAGTGAATGTGTTTTGTCATGTCTTGGTAGCAGTCTTCCACGCTGTTGAACCCG
>CAZZMT010000109.1:0-4213 GCA_964655395.1 uncultured Candidatus Bathyarchaeia archaeon
CAGCACTTTGCCTACCTTCAACGTCCACCGAGGACCACCATGACACGTTTATGGGAAAAGGCTCCAGCAACATTCAAGGCACCGTTAATTAAAAGGATTACCAAAACAAACACAATCCTTAACCGTAAAACTTTCATAATAGCGGTAAGGATTTTCTATCAAACGTGGGCCCGTAGCTCAGCTAGGTTAGAGCGACAGGCTCATAACCTGTTGGTCGCCGGTTCAAATCCGGCCGGGCCCACCAACGTTAATTAAATAAAGGAAAAACAATGGAGAGAGTATTTGGTTATTGTTGTATTTTGTCTTTGAAGAACTTGGTGAGTTTGGGATCATGCATCCTGAAGTGGGCAATCCTTATTCTTTTGAATTTGTCATTTTCTAGATCGTACAGAACCCAGTTTGTCATTACTACAAGGTCGCCTTTCCGGTATTGTAAGTAATGCCCCGGAGGTGGGTCTTTGAAGCAGTAGAACTCCGTCCACAACTCGACGAATACATGTTTATCGTTGATCATTAAAACGCCAACTTCAAGTTTCTCGTCTACATATTTATGTAGTTCCTTGTAGTTTTTAATAAATTCTTGTGGGCCATGCAACGTTTTCGCAGGCGGCAGACTGTAGCCTCCCTTAAAAATTGCATTGTCAAAATATTCTATGGTAACATCAGGCGCAAAATAGCTTACTGCTTCGTTGTATCTTTTGTTGTTAAAATGATCGATGTATTTTAGAAACGCTTCTCTATTCACTTAGAATCCCTCACAGACAATAGTGTTCTAGCTAACATAACTACTATATAAGAAATTCTCATGGAATGGTTGTCGGCTAAAATTAGACCTTATTTGATTTGGAGCAAGAAATAAATTCTCAGTGGTTCTAACATAATGGCGAAATAATGGGATGGAAAATGAGCTTCATGGATCTTGTTTTAAAAAGGAGAAGCATAAGAAAATACAAGTCTGACCCTGTTCCAGAAGATAAAATAAGGTACGTGTTGGAAGCTGCCCGTCAAGCGCCATCATGGGCTAACCAACAATGCTGGAAATACATAGTTGTAACAGATGAATCTTTAAAAAAAGCGATAGCATCAAGCGCGCCGCCCCCGCCAATTTTCACGTCTCTACCAGCCTCATGGGACAGAAATCTCCTACCTCCTCCCCCGCGGGAGCCAAGACCAAGAGACTGGGTTGCCCAAGCCCCTGTGATTATAGTTGGATGTGCTGATCCATCCAAATCGGGGAAGAAGGAAGGCAAGGACTATTATTTGGTTGACATAGGGATAAGTATGGAGCATTTAATATTAGCGGCTGCTGAGCAAGGGCTTGGAACCTGCTGGATAGGCGGTGGGTTCGACGAAGCAACAGTTAAGAAGACGTTGGGCATACCTGAAAACATTCGAGTTGTAGCGCTTACCCCGCTTGGATATCCCGACGAACAACCTCTTCCTAGGCCTAGAAGAGGCTTTGACGAGATAGTGTCTTATAACAGCTGGAAATAACTTTCTCATTTCACACCAGAACTTTTTTATATTTTTTATTGCCGATAGAAATCCCATGCGCTTCGGAATATGTCCAACGCCTCGGCCGTGGTGGGAAAGTAAAAAACAATTACATGACTGGGTACTTGAGGTGGAAAAGCTTGGCTATGACGCAATTTTTTTGCCCGATCACTGTATGTTACCTATGGTGACAAATGAGCTTGTAGACACTTGGATAACTCACTCATATATAGCCGCTATAACTGAACATGTTCGACTTGGAAGCAATGTTTCTCCGTTGCCAAGATACTATCCAAGCTATCTGGCTAAAATGCTGGCTTCTGTCGACTATTTATCAAATGGAAGGATCATAGTAGGGCTAGGCGCAGGCGGCGTCCCCGACGAATTCATCAATTATTCTCCAAGCTTTGACCCCCCGGCCATTAGAGTTAGTAAGTTTATTGAAGGCGTTGAAATAATGTTGAAACTTTGGAGCGAAGACAAAGTAACCTATAATGGTAAGTATTACAAGCTTAGAGATGCAGTGCTTTTACCTAAACCGGTGCAGAAGCCGCACCCGCCGTTATGGTCAGGCTGTCTTGGAAACAGAATGCTTAAAGTAACCGCCAAATATTTTGATGGGTGGCTTTTTCCTAGACTTGTTCCAGGAGCTTTTCTGCCTTTTCAAGAGTACGAGAAACGTGTCAACATAATCAAGGAATATGCAAAGGGGTGTGGAAGAGACTTAAGTAGGTTCACGTTTGCTGTGCTGGGAAGCATTAACGACTCTCCAGAAGTTATAGAGGAATTCAAAAACGCCGGGTGTACCTACTATTTGGTGGAACTCTTTAAGGGTCCAGGCCTCTCTAACCCGTATCCGGCAAATGAATACATTTCCGTGACCAAAAAATTCGCCAAAGAAGTAATGCCTTCATTTACTTAAAAGTCAAGGTTTATGAGTAGACTTCTGCTTTTTCTGGTTATTTGAAGAGCCTTAACATGCCAATAGAAGATTCTTCCATAAGCTATAAGAGGGCTAGGCGACTACAATTTCTGGGGAGAATGGTGGAATCTTTTTGAGGGGAGAAAGGAGAAAAGGGAAAAACCTAAAACTCCACCATTCTCCCCTTCATCTTCCACAGCGTATCTTATTAGCTGCTTTTAAACTTTTCTTTTCATCATTAACTGAAACCAGGATGTAAGCATAAAACGTTTCGGTTTAAAGTTTGCTTTTCTCGATTTCCTTTATAATTTCGTCCACAGTCATCAATTTCGCGTTGTAAACGTATTCTAAATACCGCAAGCCTTGCTCGTGGTCTTCCTGTGTGAAGGCTTCTACACCGTCTTTTGCGACTATTATTTTGTAGCCTCTGAAGAAGGCGTCAGCGGCTGTGTGTCGTACGCATATGTGGGTGTGCAAGCCGCATAAAATCACCATTTTTGCGCCTTCACCATTGTAGAGGCTTCTTAAAAGCGGGTCTAGTCCCGTTTCGTAGAAGCCGCTGTAGGTTCGCTTTTCCAAGACGAAGTCTTTCTCGGTTGGCTTGAGTTCTGGAATAACTTCTGCTCCCTTTGTTCCTTTTATGGCGTGGGCTCCCCAGCGGTGGACAACCTCGAAATCGTTAGGGTAATGTGCATCGTTAGCATAGATAACGGGGACTCCATGTTTGCGGGCTGCCTCAACAAGCCGCTTAAGGTTTGGAATTATGCGTTTAGCCCTCTCGCATTTTAAGTCGCCAGTAACAAAATCGTTTAACATGTCGATTATTATGATTGCCATTCGTTCCGACATACCTAAAACTTTGGGGGAAGCTGGATTTATTGTTTTCCAAAATGTTCAAAAGGTTGAAAGCAGAATTGAAAACTGTAAAGTGGTTCAGTTTGCCCTTAAAAGACGAATGCAAACTTTGCGGGCGGGTGCTTCCCGCAAGCCGTATTAGGCGATGCAGGCGGTGCGGCAAAACCTTCTGTTTAGACTGTATGGTTCCAGATGTTGCCACAGGTGACACTGGGCGATTGTTGTGCCTAAACTGTGCAAGGAAATCGGTTCAGCCTAAAACCAGAAACAAGTATGAGGCTTTGACGCGTTATCTCCGCTTTAGAGCGGCCTTCACAAACACTGTGCGGCTTTCCTTCGCCCAAATAGACGGCATAATAGGCGATAACCTACCCCTGGAAGCTTACCATTCAGAAGACTGGTGGAAAAACACGCCGAGCACTGCCCACGCAAAGGCTTGGCTTGACGCCGGATGGGAAACAGCCGAAATAAACCTAAAAGAGGCTTACGTAGTCTTCCAAAAAACAAAGAGCCAGCAGCCGCCGCCAGCCAAACATGAAAAAACAGAGAGAAAAGCCAGCCAACCGCCACCGCAAAAGCCTTACACACCGCCACCAGCACGAATCTATGTTAGGCGGAAGCCTTCAAAAACGAAGATAGCGAAACTTTATGCTAGGCTAAAAAACATTGAAAGGGCAAAAGCCTCCCAGCCGAAACTTCGAGGAGACTTCAAACCCAAACCAGCCCACGAGAAAAGGCTGTTTAAACCGAAAAACGAATAAGAAAATTTATCACAAACACACTATAGTTTATGTGGACAAGCCGATGAAAGGCGCGGCCGTCGTCTAGTCTGGTTAGGACACAGCCGCCCAAACAGCGGTGGAAGCCTTCCAAGCCTGCGATCCCGGGTTCAAATCCCGGCGGCCGCACCACAACAGAAGAAAACAAATTAATTGAAGTTAG
>CAZZMT010000110.1:0-1955 GCA_964655395.1 uncultured Candidatus Bathyarchaeia archaeon
GGGCATCGTCTTCATTTTTAGGCCGCGGTTTGTTTAAAGAACTTTCGCTAAAACGGTGAGAGCAAACCTTACAAAGCCAGCGTTGTGTCGTAGAGCCGTCGGCTAGTTTGCGTTTTCCAGACTTGTAAAGGCTTTCTGAACCGCATTCTGGACAGCGAAGCCCGTTTTCTGCTTCTATTTGGAAAGCGGGCTTATAGGCGGAAGCCTCTTCACTCATTGTTTTATGTGACTCCTTTTAATCCACTCATGATTTTTGAAGGCCTTCCGGGCGGGAGCTTCATGGGTTCATCTTTCCTTTTGCGGCGGGCCAGGGCTAACAGCATCAAATAAATCCGCATGTCATCTAGAAGCCGCTGGTTATGCCTTATATGGTGGAGTAGCTTGTTGAAGGCGGGTGTTCTTTTCCGCGTTTGAAGGTATTCTTGGATTATGTTAAGCTCGCGGTTGGTGAATATGTAGTTTCGCAAAACTACCCCTCAAAATTCCCGCTGTTGGAATTTTCGGGGAGGGTTTTTCAAGTAGACGGCTTAGCTGTTCAAGTTTTGTTTGGGCTTTTAGAAGGTTGTTGGCTATTTGAGCTAATAACACAACTTCTTTTCTGTCTTTATCTTCAGCCTTGCCGAGGAGACTGTTAACTTTGATAAGCGAATCGTTAAGCAACGTTTGAATTTTAAGGATGGTTTGTTGCAGCTGCGCCTTTCTAAGCTGTTTTTTAGCGTTGTTCAAAGAAAAAGATGGGGAAGCGGAGGTTTCAGCCATCTTAAGCCTCCACCATAACTTTTCCTATAACTCCGATTCTGCGGGTGTTTTCAGGCTTCACTAAAATTTCCAGAATAGCGTCGGTTATGCTAGCTACGTCTTGAGAGGCTACAATAAAGCTGGCGTAGTCATCCGTGACGGTAAAGAATTGTTTGCGGATATGCTCGTTTTCCTTTTTGCTGGTTATGTACCTGAAGATTAAGAGCCAAAGGGCTCTTCTACCGTCGGATGTAAGCCTGAAAGGCGATTTGCAAAGATATACATTTACATCTGCGTAGAAACGCCTCTGATTGATTTCAATGAATTGGCTGAAATATTCGCGGGCCCTATGTTTAAGTTGCTCGCAGGTGAAGTCGCCATGTTTGGCGCATGTTTCACAAGTGTTGGGCGGTATAGGCTTGCCAAGGCCTATACAGCCCGGTAACGTGGAATCCCTCGTTATATTGAGCCTTTTACGCCAATCGCTAAAAAGTTCTATTGCCTTAAGCTTGGCTATAAACCATGTGAGGGGACCGCGGATATTTACCTTAAAACCGTCCGGAAACTCAAGGTCAAGGGGCAAGTTTGGGTTGCGCCAATGTGTTTGTTCTGTTATTTTCCATGTTATCAAATCCGAAATTTTCAAAGTCATATGTATAATGCGGAAATGCCTAATGGGTATGCATGTCTTCCAAGCGTCTGGGTATGGCTGATAAACCCGGCCTTCCCGTTGAAGCTCCTCTAAAATCGCTTTAACTTCATCTTCAGTTAAGCCGGTTTCCTCTACAATTTCGCTTAGGAAAGCGGAGCCTCGAACTTGACATGCCTTATTGATTACGTTTAAAATTTTCTCTCGTCTCTGTTGTTCTTCAGGGCTAAGTTGCCTAGGCGCAACTACGATGGGCTTCTGCTTCTCTGCCGGGTGCTTATCATCTAATTCAATGATTTTTATGGCTGGGGCGCCGATAGGTTTGATAGGTTCGGAAGGTTTATAGGCGAGCCCCGCGGGGATTTCGAGAACACTTCTGCGTTTGCGGTCTTTAACCACTTTGAGGCCTAGGCGTGTTTTGGCGATACGGCTAAGCTTCTGATTAAGGCTTTTAAGTTCCTCAGAATCAGGGTTTGGGTTGTCGAGAATTATTTTGGCCAGCTTAACAAGTGGAATTCTGAGGACAACTTTTTCGGTTTTAACCTGCATGTATCGGCTTAAATCTTCC
>CAZZMT010000111.1:0-5874 GCA_964655395.1 uncultured Candidatus Bathyarchaeia archaeon
AGCGTTTTAGGCTTCCTGAGACAGTAGCCCCATTCAGTTTTAGTTATGAACTCGTAGCCCTCGCTAAGATATTTTTGCAGTTCCTCTTTTGTTTGGGCGTAAACGACATCATATTCCTGTTCAGACATCCAGTTTTTGACTATGTGGACGTATCTTAAAGTGTTTTGTATGTTGTGGTGTCTGGCAAACCTTTGGGTAGCCACTATATCTTTGGTTTTGAAGTAGTGCCAGCTTATAGCGTAATGTCTCAAAGTGTGGAAGTGGATCTTCAAATAGTTTGGGTTTCCAGTTTCCCTTGCCAAAATACGTTTGTATTTAAAGAGGAAGTCGTTGAAGTAGCGTGGCTTCTTATAGCTGAAAACCCTTTCCTGTTTTTTGGGAAGCATGCCTAAGACGTGGCACAGCTCAGGGCTAATGGGGTAAGTGTAGGTTTTGTGTCCTTTCAGCCCCTTGATTGTCAAGGTTTTCTCCTGCAGGTTCACGTCTTTCCATGTTAGGCTCCAGACTTCTGAGGCAGAAGCCCCTGTTTCTATGCTGATTAACACTGCAGCCTTAAGCTGTGGGCTTCTTATTCTATAAACGAGACGTTTAACCATTTCAGGCGTGGGGACATAAAGGGCTGTGTTGTCGTAAACCCTAAAGTTTGGAAGGCTAAGCCTAACGCCTTTAAACTCTGCATACTGTTTAAGGGCTATCAGAGCCTGCTTTTTGCTTCTGTCACTCCAAGGGCTTGAAAGAACCTGAAGCTTAGCAGCCTCCAAATTGTTTAGGCTTAGGCGTTTAAGGTATTTCAGCTTCCTCTCGACTGTGCTTTCCCTATTTCCCTTTTTTAAAAGCCAAATTCCAAAAGAAACCATTTCTGGACTTTTCTCACTGAACCCACGTAAGTGGTGCAGGGGGTGGGATTTGAACCCACGAACCCCTATGGGACAGGCTCCTGAAGCCTGCGCCTTTAACCAGGCTTGGCTACCCCTGCACTTATTTGAGTTTGTATTTGGTTTGGAAAGGTTTAAGAGTTGCTCTTTGACTTATTGGTTTTGAGGTGCTTGTGTTTGCCTACGCATGGTTCGCTTTCGAAGGCTGGTAAGGTTAGGTCTCAGACTCCTAAGATTCAGCCTTTGCCCAAAAAGAGCCCAGCGCCTAGGTATAGGAACAGGCGCAATTATGAGAAGCGGGTTATGTTGCAGAGAAAGCCCGGGCAAAACTGGGTTTAAACCTCTACTTATTGTGGGATGTAGCCCAGTTTAGGTTTATTTACGCGTTTTTCCTTTTACCATATTTTGGCTGTCTCTTCCATGATGGAAAAGGCTGTTAGGGAAATTATAGAGGCTTTGATGCATATTCCTTCGCCTAGTCCAGAGGATGTTAACCGTGTTAAGATGCGGGTTGCCGCCAAACACAGGCTTGAAAAAGTTCCTTCAAATCCGGAAATTATTGCGGCTTTGAGGACGCCGGAGGAGAAGGCTAAGCTTTTGGATGTTTTGCGGAGGAAGACCACAAGAACCATTTCGGGAGTGACTGTTGTGGCTGTTATGACTCAGCCTTATCCTTGCCCTCAGCCTGAGCCTTGCGCCTATTGTCCGGGCGGTCCACCTTACGGGGTGCCGCAAAGCTATACGGGTTTTGAGCCGGCTGCCATGAGGGGGTTGCAGAACGCTTTTGATCCGTATTTGCAGGTGAGGAGCCGCATTGAACAGTTGAGGGCTATAGGCCACAGGGTGGATAAGGTTGAGCTTATCGTTATGGGTGGGACTTTCCCGGCTACGCCGGAAGACTATCAGACGTGGTTTGTTAAGCGTTGTTTGGATGCTTTGAACGGTGTGGACGCTTCAAGCCTTGAGGAGGCTAAGCGGCTGGCTGAAGCAAGCCCAATCCGCAATGTGGGTATTACAGTGGAGACGCGGCCGGACTGGGCTAAGGAACGGCATGTGGACAAAATGCTGGAGATGGGAGTTACCCGCGTTGAGTTGGGTGTTCAAAACCCAGACGACTCCATTTACCGGCTTGTTGGCAGGCGGCACACGGTTGGGGATGTGGTTGAGGCGACGCGGATACTGAAGGATGCTGGGTTGAAGGTTGTTTATCACATGATGCCCGGCTTGCCCGGCTCAAGCATGGAGAAGGATTTGGCTGTTTTCCGCGAGATTTTCGCTAATCCCGCCTATAAGCCGGACATGCTTAAGATTTACCCATGCCTCGTTTTGAAAGGCACCAAGGCTTACGAGTGGTTTGTGCGTGGTGAGTACAAGCCTTACACGACGGAGGAGGCGGCAAGGCTTATTGTTGAGGTTAAGAAGATGATTCCGCCATGGGTGAGGATAATGCGGGTTCAAAGGGATATTCCGGCGCCGATCATAGTGGCTGGTGTTAAAATGAGCAACCTCCGCCAGCTCGTCCAACAGATGCTGAAGGAGCAGAGATTGCGTTGTCGTTGCATTAGGTGTCGGGAGGTTGGGCATAGGCTTCTGGCTGACGGCGTCAAGCCAGACCCCGAAAAGGTGGAGATTTTGACAACGCGGTACGAGGCTTCGGAGGGCGAGGAAATCTTCATTTCAGCTGAAGACACGGAAAACGACGTTTTGATAGGCTATTTACGCTTACGCATCCCATCCCAAAAGGCGCATAGACCAGAAATAAAGGCGGAGCCCTGCAGCATAATACGCGAACTCCACGTCTACGGACCCGTCGTGCCAGTTGGCAAACATATTCCAAAGGCTTGGCAACACAAAGGCTATGGTAGTGTTTTGCTTTCTGAGGCGGAGCGCGTAACCCGTGAAGAATACGGCCTCAAAAAAATTCTGGTCATAAGCGCCCTAGGAACAAAACAATACTATAAAAGGTTTGGATACACACACGAGGGACCTTACATGTCAAAAAGATTTGATTAAGCTAGATTATCTTCACAAAATATTTTCTTTTACATTTATTTTTTGTAAAAATGTCTAAACCGTAAAATTTAAATGATAGAAACACTTACAATTCGACCGATGAGGAATGAGTGAAAAAGAACTTTACAAACAACTGCTTGTTGATAAATCAAAAAAAGTTGAAACGATAGTTAACAAGGCTAAAGATGTTTTGGGAATTGACAAGGATACCGGAGAACCTATTCTTCTGGTTTCACGTGCAAAGCTTAGAGATGAAGATTGTGTTGCGTTGTATCTAATAGGGAAATTCATTGCCAGTGAACTTAAATTAGTTGATTCTCCCTCAGCAACTTATATTGAAATTGCAGATAAAATGGGAATAGACAAAGCAATAGTGGCGGCAAGGTTATCAGATATGAAAAAGAAGGGGTACGTCAGGTCATCAAATAGAGGACAGTGGGAGATAATCTTTCCAAGAATCAGCGATGTTCTTGACGAAGTTCGACAAAGGTTGGGAATGTCATAATCGGCAAAATGATGGAGCGCGGGCACCCAGCTGTTAACGGGCAGCCGATGTCGGGGGAACCCAGTTGCTCGTTAACCCGACGCGCTCCATCATGCCGACAATAAAAATCCAGCATTTTTATTAGCTTCTTACTCTTTTTAACTTTTATGTGCTCGGAGAATAAGAAGATGACTAAAGAAAGTTTTTTGGGCTACAAAGGAGAGGCTTTAGAGGCTATTAGGAGAGTCGGTGCTGAGATTGGTGATTTAATTCGCATTACTAAGGGTGGCCAAGTGTATGAAGGCATTCTTATTCCTCGTTCCGAGTATGGCGATGACAAGCATATTGTGATTAAGCTGCGAAGCGGCTATAATATCGGTGTTCGGTTAACTCCAGACGCCAAGGTGGAGAAGGTTGGTAAGGGTGAGAAGCCGGCTTTTGTTGCTCCGCCCTTGCCGGAACAGAATCCAGCCTTGCCCAAAGTCTCTGTCATCAGTACTGGTGGGACTATTGCCAGCCGTGTGGATTACCGTACTGGGGCTGTTCGTCCAGCCTTGTCGGCAAGCGACTTATATAGTGTTGTTCCAGAGTTAGCCAGCATAGCCCGCGTAGACGCCCAAATATTGTTTAGCCTCTACAGCGAAAACATTACGCCAGCTCACTGGACGGAGATGGCGAAAACTGTGGCTGAAAAAATTGGAGAGGGCGTGGATGGCGTAGTGATAGCCCATGGCACGGACACCATGGGTTATTCGGCGGCAGCCCTAAGCTTCGCCTTGCAAAATCTCCCAGTCCCAGTCATTTTTGTTGGTTCTCAGCGTTCAGCCGACCGCCCAAGCTCAGACGCAGCCACAAACTTGACTGGGGCTGTTCTAGCCGCTGCTAAGGCGCCGTTCGCGGAAGTCGCTGTAGCCATGCATGAAACCATATCTGACACGGCCATTGTGCTTCATCGCGGCACTAAGGTTCGCAAGTGTCATACAAGCCGCAGAGACGCCTTCAAAACAGTGAACGCCACGCCCCTAGCCAGAATCATGGAAAACAGCATAACTATGCTAACAAACGACTATCAGAGACGTGATCCCTCCCGCAAGCTTATGGTTAAGCCAAACTTCAGCGACAAAGTCGCCCTCGTCAAGTTTTATCCAGGCATGAACCCAGCCATAATAGACTGGCATGTGGACAACGGCTACAAAGCCATAGTCCTAGAAGGCACGGGCTTGGGACACGTGGCAAAAACCCTATTCCAGCCCATAAAACGCGCAGTAGACAAAGGCTTACTAGTGGCTATGGCTTCCCAGTGCATATGGGGAAGGGTAAACATGAACGTCTACGAAACTGGACGGGACTTGCTGGCTTTAGGCGTAATACCACTGGAGGATATGCTGGCCGAAACAGCCACCGTCAAACTCATGTGGATTTACGGACAAACAGACAGCCTCGAAGAGGCAAAAAGGCTCCTTAAAACAAACATAGCCGGAGAGTTTTCACCCCGCACCCTCTACACTGTGGAGGAAAACAAACCATGACAACCAGCCAAATAGACTACACGCAAATAGGCTTAAAAGTGGGATTGGAAATCCACCAGCAGCTAGACACATCAACCAAACTCTTCTGCCACTGCAAGCCAGAACTCTTCAAAGAAGAACCCGAAATCACCTTCCTAAGACGTTTGAGGCCAACCCAAAGCGAACTCGGCCAAATAGACCCCGCCGCCCACTTCGAATTTCAAAAAGGCGTAAAAATCCTCTACGAGGCGAATAGCCAAACCTCATGCCTGGTGGAAATGGACGAGGAACCACCCCACCCGCTGAGCATGGAAGCCGTGGAAATAGCCCTAACAGCAGCCCTGATGATGAACGCCACCCCAGTGGACGAAATCCACGTCATGCGCAAAACAGTCATAGACGGCTCCAACACAACTGGGTTTCAGCGCACATGTGTCATAGCCCTAAACGGCACAATAAAAGTGGGCGAAAAAACAGTTCCAATCCAACACGTAAGCCTAGAAGAGGACGCAGCCCGCAAAACAGGCGAAGAAGGCACAACAATACGGTATCGCATAGACCGCCTTGGCATACCCCTCATCGAAGTAGCAACAGCCCCCGCCATAAACACGCCAAAAGAAGCTGGAGAAGTAGCCCTAGCCATAGGCAAGATCCTCCGCGCCACAGGAAAAGTAAAACGAGGCTTAGGCACAATACGCCAAGACCTAAACATTTCAATAAAGGGCGGGGCCTTAACGGAGATCAAAGGCGTTCAAGAACTTGAACTTATACCGCTAGTTGTCGAATACGAAGTGCAGAGACAACTCAACCTAATAAAAATCAGCCAGGAACTCGCCGAAGCCGGAGCCAAGTTAGAAAACCTCAAAGAAGAATTTTTCGACGTAACAGAAGTTTTCCAGCAAACCGGCTGCAAAGTCCTCAGAAAAGCCATAGAAAAAGGCCACCGAATCCTCGCCGTAAAACTTCCAAACTTCGCTGGCTTCCTCAAACGGGA
>CAZZMT010000112.1:0-3850 GCA_964655395.1 uncultured Candidatus Bathyarchaeia archaeon
AGTAACCGGCGAGGTTTTAGGCGAGCGTCCCATGTCGCAGAACTGGAAAGCCTTAAAAATCGTTGAGGAAGAATCCAGCCTTAAAGCAAGGCTGTTGCGGCCATTATCCGCCAAGCTCTTGCCGCCAACCCGGCCGGAAAAGGCTGGAATCGTGGACAGAAACAAGCTTTTAGACATTAGGGGGCGATCGCGCAAAAGGCAGTTAGCCCTTGCAAAGGCTTACGGCATAACCGAATACCAGTCCCCAGCTGGCGGATGCCTCCTAACCTACAAAGAGTTTGCGGCTAAACTCCGCGACTTGCTGACGCATAAGAAACGCGTTTCTATGGCTGATTTAGAGTTGCTGAAAGTTGGACGCCACTTCCGCTTTGGCAAAAACAAAATAATCGTAGGAAGAAACCGCGAGGAAAACGAGATGCTTCTAAGGCTTAAAACCAAAAACGACTATTTCTTCGAGGCGCAAGGCTGTGGAAGTCCCATAACGATACTGCAAGGCCCCAAAACAAGACAAGCCATTGAAAAAGCAGCCCAACTAACAGCTTACTATTCTGACCAGAAAACTGGGAAAGTGCACATAAAATATGGAAGAGAAAAACTAGAAAGAAGTATTTTTGTAGATAGACCAAATGAGGATGAAATAGAACAACTAAGAATAAAATGAAATACTGTACTGAAATGAAGCCTCTGAAAAACTAGAGGAGCTACGCGACTATTAGCTTTTCCGGCAGGCAAAAATTGTTGGAAAAATCTGGAGGGGGAGGGGTAGAGAAAATAAAGTTGAGGACTGCTCCATTTTCACAGCCAAAATCTATGGGAGAAAAAGCATAATGGTGAACAGACGGCGAAAAATGATCTGCGTTTTATTTGTTTGTTGTGGCGAGGGCAACTGAAAGAAGTAGGATTGCCCCGCCCACGAGGATGTTGACGTTGACCGGTTCGTGCAGCAGTGCAACCCCTCCTACAACGCTTATTACTGGAATTAGGTAAAGCTGAATGGACAGTTTTGAGACTGCTCCTTGGCTTACGAGCGTGTAGAACAACAAATAGCCGGCAAACGTGCTTAGAAACGACAAGTATAGGACGGAGAGCCACCCATTCAGCGAGAGCCCTGCCGCTTCATACACGAAGCGCTTAGATAGAAGCGGCAGCATCATAAGTGTTCCAGCCAATCCCGCCCAAACTGTAACTGGCACGGCGCCATACTTATCAACCAAGGGCTTCGAGAGAACCGAGAAAAACGCGTAGGATAGCACCGCCAAAAGGGCTTCTAAAGGCCCGAGAATTGACATGATTGAACCGAAATCCAAGTTAGGCAGCGAAATGATGGTTGCCCCAATAATGCCTAGGGCTAGGGCGAGCACAAGCCTTCCGCCTATTCTCTCTTTCAAGAAAAATTTGGACAAGACAGCTACAAAAACGGGGCCAAGAGAGGAGAGGAGGCCAGCCAAGCTTGAAGAAACCATAGTTTCCGCGAAGTTAAGCGATAAATGGTACATGGGAACCATAAAGACGGCAACAGTCAAAAGCCTCGGAAAATCTTTTCTTTCAAACTCGATTTTTGGTTTGCAGACCAGCGGAGCAAATGCGAGGAAACATGCGCTTGCAACAAGCCACCTAAGCAAAGCCAAGTTAACTGGAGAAAGCTCAGCAACAACACTTCGAATTGCAACAAACGCCAACCCCCAGAAAACACTGAGGACCACTAGGAAACCATACCTGATGACTTGTCGCCAAATTTTGCCCTCGCCTTTTTCCAGCTGCGAGACCGTAGATCCCACCTTGGCTTTATTTCTAATCCCTTTTGGAGATAAATACGTGGGTTCCTACTTAATAACGTGCCGTGCAATATATAGAGAAGTGAAGCACAAGTATGTATGTTCGCTAAAAATTCTACGTACCAAAGTTTTATATCAAGTAAAGGGAAGATTGTGTCTTATGTGGTTAGGGATGCCTCCAAAGTTGGACGCAGAGTTGCTCTTTGGAACTCACGATGATATTAGGCATATAGTTGTCGCCGACCTTCTAGGCAATGTACAAAATATTTTTTCAAGAGCAAAGAAAACTTTGCCAGAAGACATGCAGAAAGAAACGGTAGGAGTTATATCTTCGGTAGCTTTCAGCCTAGGCGAAAAAGTTCGCGAAGTAGCAGGCGACGTGGAATGCGTGGTTGTCTACCACGAAAAGCTCAAAGTGATCATTTTAAAATCTGAAAAAAACCTTTACGTTATTACAGCTAGAAAGTCTCTGCCAGAGGAAGCTGTATACAAACTAATCTCGTTGGCGAAAGGTGAAGGATAAAACTCTAGAGTCTAGGCTTTTAAACCTCACTTCTATAAACTGCATAGTTTAATTAGGTTAACAAGCCTATTTTAGAGCTTTGGAGATGTCGGCTGAAGCCATCCGAGCCTTCAAAAACCTTGAAAGCAAAGATTTCCGCATACTGCAGGTTATCGAAGCTGCCATGGCAAAACATGAATACGTGCCAAGAGAGGTTATCGTTAAATACTCCAAGTTTAACATGGAAGAAGTTACATTCCGCCTTGAAAAGCTGCACAAACTCCGCTTGATACGCCAAACAAAACAACCCTATTTGGGCTATACGCTGAACTATGCAGGCTACGACTGCCTAGCCATAAACGCCTTTGTAAAGGCTGGCATCCTAGAGGCTTTTGGCAAACCGTTAGGCGTGGGCAAAGAGGCCGACGTTTACGATGCTTTAACGCCGACGGGTGAACGCATAGCCGTAAAATTTCACCGCTTGGGCAGGATAAGCTTCCGCCAAACAAGACGCAAACGCGACTGGACAAGGGAGGATGTAAACTGGCTACTGCGTTCAAGAAAAGCTGCAGAAAAAGAATACGAGGCGTTAAGGCTTGTCTACCCGAAAGGTGTGGCTGTGCCAAAACCTATAGGCCAAAACCGCCACGTTATAGTCATGAGCGCCATAGAAGGCGCAGAGCTCGCCCAATACCGCGAAATTTCAAATCCGCGGAGAGTGCTGCTGGAAATTCTGCGCAACGTTCGGGAAGCCTACTTAAAGGCTGGAGTGATCCACGCAGACCTAAGCGAATACAACATCATCCTAAAACCCGACACTCACATCCTCATAATAGACTGGTCCCAATACGTAACCAAAGACCACCCAAACGCCCAGATGCTCTTAAAACGCGACATAGAAAACGTAATAGCCTTCTTTAAACGCAAACATCTGCTAGAAGCCAACGTGGAGAAAGCCTTAGCCTACGTAACTGGCAAGGGGAGAAAACCGGCTATTTCTTAAGGGCGTCCAAAATTATGTAGAGAATGTTGTTGCCCCTAAGTAAAATGTTCCCGTAATTGGCGATAGGCTGATCTTCACGGCACTCAGTGGCGCCCTCCAAGAGAATATTCATGTGCCCGTCGCATTTTACCATTTTACCCCTATATTCGCAGCCATTCTTCAAAACCACAACGATATGCGCGTTTAACTGCTTAACAAGGACATTCAAAGGTTTCTTGCTGGGCTCCATAACAGCACCTTGAAGACTTAAACTCTAACCATAATCCATCAAGCATTACATATAAAAGTTTTATGAAAACAATCTCCAAAATTCCAAAAACCAGAAAAAGACACGCTTTTTCAAGAATATTTTAAAGTCTTTAAGCATGGGTTTAGGGCGGAGAAAATCGCATATAACAAGTTGCAAATAGATGGAAAACCCCGAACCAAAGAAGCTTTAATCAAAAATGGTCGGGCGGGCAGGATTTGAACCTGCGACACTCCGGTTTCTGCTTTGTACATGTGTGCTTGGTAGGCTGAAAGGGACACCCGCTACAAGGCGGATGCCTACAGCCGGAAGCTCTACCAAGC
>CAZZMT010000113.1:0-2068 GCA_964655395.1 uncultured Candidatus Bathyarchaeia archaeon
GTTTAGGCCATGAAAATCGATAGCCGCAATTTCTACAAAGCCATCGTTGAATGTTTTGGCCGTCTTTTAAATAGCGTAAACCGTCTTTATACAGCCTTGTTGAACCGCATTCTGGACAGACGGGGCCGTTTTGGGCTGGAATAGCGGAAGCGGGCTTAAGGGCGGGACCCTCAGCCATTGTTTTATGTGACTCCTTTTAATCCACTCATGATTTTTGAAGGCCTTCCGGGCGGGAGCTTCATGGGTTCATCTTTCCTTTTGCGGTGGGCCAGGGCTAACAGCATCAAATAAATTCGCATGTCGTCTAAGAGGCGTTTGTTGTGGCGGACAGCCCATAACAGCTTGTTGAAGGCTGGTGTTCTTTTCCGCGTCTTTAAATATTGTTGAACCACATCAAGCTCGTAGGGCGTAAAAATGTAGCTTCGCAAAAAACCACCCTTAAAAATTCCCGCTACTAGAATATTCAAAGGGGTTTTTAACATGGCTTTTTATGTTTTCCAGTTTTGTCTGGATTTTTAAGAGGTTTTGAGCGATTTGGACAAGCAGCACTGTTTCACGTCGGCCTTTCAACGCTTCATTATCCATTAGTTTGTAAACCTTTACGAGGCAGTCGTTCACCAAAGCCTCAACCTTTATTATGTTCTGCATAATCTGCAACTGTCCTTTAGGCAAAGAAAAAGAGGAAGTTTCTCGTTTAGTCAAGGTTTACACCTCTAAAAGTTTTCGCCGTAGGTTTTTGAGATGCTCCGGGCCTTCTCCGCCCAATGGGCTTGAAAACCCAAATGGGCTGTAGAGAAAAATTCTTTCGATTTGTTTCGGTTAGGAATTCGGAGCCGTTTAAAGGCTTTTTTAGGCTGGAAAACCCCATTTTTAAGCCTCCTCAGAAATTACGCGGACAACCTTTCCCACGCGAATGGTATTCTCCGGCTTTTCAAGAATTTCTAGAAGTGCCTCAGTTATGTTGGTTGTATCTGAGCTTGCAACTGAAAACGCTGCGTAGTCATCTGCTATAGCGAAATATTGGTTGTAAATTCGCTTGTTTTCCCTATGACTGGTTATGTAGCGGAAAACTAAAAGCCAAAGGGCCCTCTGGCCGTCTGGTGTTAGCCTAAAGGGTGTTTCATAGAGATAAAGGTAAACATCTGCGTAAAATCGTCTATATTTGATTTGAATGTATTGTTTGAAGTATTCGCGGACCCTCTGCTTAAGCTGCCCACAAGTAAAATCACTGTGTTGGGCACATGTTTCACACGTGTTAGGCGGTATAGGTTTGCCTAAACCTATGCAGCCCGGTAACGTGGAATCCCTCGTTATATTAAGCCTTTTGCGCCAATCGCCAAACAGTTCTATTGCCTTAAGTTTGGCTAGGAACCATGTAAGGGGGCCGCGGACATTTACTTTAAAGCCGTCCGGAAATTCAAGGTCGAGAGGCAGGTTTGGGTTGCGCCAATGTGTTTGCTCCGTTACTTTCCATGTTAGCAAATCCGAAATTTTCAAAGTCATATGTATAATGCGGAAATACCTGATGGGTATGCATGTTTTCCAAGCGTCTGGGTAGGGCTGATAAACCCGGCCTTCACGTTGAAGCTGCTCTAAAACCGCTTTAACCTCATCTTCACTTAATCCGGTTTCCTCTACAATTTCGCTGAGAAAAGCTGAGCCTCGAACTTGACATGCCTCATTGATTACGTTTAAGATTTTGTCGCGTTTCTGCTGCTCCTCGGGGCTAAGCTGTTTAGGCGCAACTATAATGGGCTTCTGCTTCTCAAGCGGGTGCTTATCATCCAATTCAATGATTTTTATGGCTGGGGCGCCGATAGGTTTGATAGGTGCGGAAGGTTTATAGGCGAGCCCCCATGGGACTTCAAGAATACTTCTTCGCTTGCGGTCTTTAACCACTTTGAGGCCTAGGCGTGTTTTGGCGATGCGGCTAAGCTTCTGATTAAGGCTTTTAAGTTCCTCAGAATCAGGGTTTGGGTTGTCGAGAATTATTTTGGCCAGCTTAACAAGTGGAATTCTGAGGACAACTTTTTCGGTTTTAACCTGCATGTATCGGCTTAAATCTTCC